>NZ_JBKORJ010000061.1:0-45599 GCF_047314585.1 Shewanella sp. BJSY2023SW005 | reverse complement strand
TATGAAGCAAATTGGCTACACTCAGGACTCGCATCCTTGCTCGACCTTCGAGCCTCGACATCCCTGTCTCGGCTACGCCAATTTGCAACAACGCCCGCGGCGGCTCCGAAGGGGGAATTGGTGCAATTCTTCCCACACAGAGTTGTTTTGAGCTGCAGACATACGCCTATTTTCCAGGCATAGGCGGGACTGTGACCGTCGAAAACAGGGATGTTTTCGTCGAGGCTACAGGGACGTATTCACGCCGTGTCACAGGATCGCCTGTGCGAAAGGCCGTTCTCGGACGTCCTATCCTTCACGGCATTCGGGCTTCCTGCCCATCCGCACCGCAGGTGATGGGCTGCATCGAGGCCTGAAGCTATATTAGCTTCACTGGCAGGGCTCGCTATGCAGCGGACAATCTCTTGTGTCTATAAGGCAATAGCAGTTTGGCATTAGGCCCCGCTATTGCCAAACCCCTCCTCAGTCGCGTGTCTGACCTGTTCCATTGACCAGGAATTTCTCCGTGGTCAATGACTCCAGTCCCATGGGGCCGTAGGCATGCAGCTTGGTGGTGGCGATACCGATTTCGGCACCGAGCCCAAGCTCGCTGCCGTCGCTGAAGCGCGATGAGGCGTTGACCATCACCACAGAGGCATCGACCCCTTGCTGAAACTGTTGCGCCGCTTGCTGGCTTTCGGTGCAGATCACCTCGGTATGGTGGCTGCCGAAGCGGGCGATATGCTTCATGGCATCCGCCAGTGAGTCGACCTGGCGTACGGCGATTTCCAGGCTCAGGTATTCCTGGCCGAACTCATCTTCCGTCAGCACAGTGGCCTGGTCGAAGAAGGGCGCCGCCTTCTCATCGGCATTGATCTTCACCCCCTTGTCGGCCAAGGCCTGAGCGGCGATAGGCAGCCATACTTTGGCGATATCCTTGTGTACCAACAGGCCTTCCAGGGCATTACAGACGCCGGTGCGCTGGGTCTTGCCGTTGAGCAGCAGGTTGAGCGCCTTTTCCACATCGGCATCTCTGTCGACATAGAGGTGACAAACGCCTTTAAAGTGCTGGATAACCGGGATTTTAGAGTTGTCGCTGACAAAGTTGATCAGGCCTTCGCCGCCTCTTGGGATCACCAGGTCGATGTAGTCGCGCTGCTGCAACAGTTCCAGCATCAAGGCGCGGTCGGGATCCGGCACCACGGATACCAGCGCGGTCGGCAGTTTGAACTCCTGCAGCACTTTGTGCAGCACTTTGGCTATCGCCAGGCTGGAGTTGAGCGCCTCTTTACCGCCGCGCAGTATTACCGCGTTGCCCGATTTGAAACACAACGCTGCGGCATCAGCGGTCACATTGGGGCGCGCCTCATAGATCATACAGACTACCCCGAGCGGCACTCTGAGCTTGCTTATCTGAATACCGTTGGGACGGCGGCCCAGCTCGCGGCGCTGACCCACGGGATCGTCCAGCTCGACTATGGTATCTATGCCACTGGCCATGGCGGCGATCCGCTCTGGCGTAAGGGTCAGACGGTCGAGCATGGCTTCACTGAGACCTGCGCTACGGGCCGCAAGGAGATCTTCCTCGTTGGCCTTGAGAATATTGTCATTTTCAGCGAGAAGCGCCCGGGCCATCGCTTTCAGCACCTGATTTTTGGTTTGGGTATCTATGAGTGCCAGCTCCCTGGCCGCCTTGGCCGCTGAGCTTGCCAGTGTGGTTATCAGACTCATTAGGGTCCTCCTTTGTTCGTTGCGCTACTCTGGTGGCGGGCCGCTGCTATTTCTCCAGTTGCGGCGTTTTACTGAGTAGGGCGATATCTTTTTCCGAGACTATGCCGCCCAGGCTGTCGGTGAAGCTGTCGGCCAGTTCAGGGTCTTCCTGCTCGGCGATAAAACTCAGCAGGCTGCTGCTGTAGTTGCTGCGGGCCTTGGCCAGACGGGTGCCGTCGTCGCTGCGCAGCAGTATGGTATCGCCGGCGGCAAAGTTGCCTTTGACCTCAAGTACTTCATTGCTGGAAAGCTCGGCGCAATTCTTGGCGCTGTCCATCACCTCATCGGCGGCGACTATCACTTCCCCTTGAGCCCTGACAGTGTGGGTCAGCCAATGCATCCGCTCCTGCAACGGAGTTTCGGATGCCCGGAACAGGGTGCCGGGATTGCGACCCGACAACAGGGCATTGAAGCTCTCCTCTTTGAAGCCGTTGACTATATAGGTATCAATGCCGTGGGAGCTGGCCTTTTCCGCCGCTTCTATCTTGGTGCGCATGCCGCCGGTGCCGACATCGCTGTGACTGCCGCCGGCCATGGCATAGATGGCGGCATCGATTTTATTGACCTCGGGCAGCAGCTCGGCATCGCTGTGCAGATGCGGGTTTTTGTTGTAGAGGCCATCAATATCCGAGCAGATCACTAAGGTATCAGCGTCGGCCGCAGCTGCCACCATGGCTGACAGGTTGTCGTTGTCACCCACCTTGAGTGCATCTGTGGTGACGGTATCGTTTTCGTTGAGGATCGGCAGTATGTCGTGATCCAGCAGGGTAAACACGGTTTCCCTTATCGACAGGTAACGCTCTCTGTCGCGCAGATCGCCATGGGTCAGCAGAATTTGCGCCGTGGGAAAGTCGAAAAACTTATCCCAGGTCGCCATCATCTCAGTCTGCCCGGCGGCGGCCATGGCTTTTTTCAGTACCACCTGGGCCTCAGGGCTATTGGCTTCACTGCCCGGTTTGAGCGGAAATCTGTGGGCTCCGGCGGCAATTGAGCCGGAAGAAACCAGTATGGTTTGAATGCCTTTAGCGCGGCAGCGCACAATGAATTGGGCTATGGCCAGCAGATAGCGCGAGCTACAGCCCTGTCTGTCAGGGGCAATCAGGGCGCTGCCGACTTTTAAAACAATTCGTTGCCTTGGTTGCTTATTCATAACTTCCTTAACCTGTTTGAGGTGTTACTTCGAAGCGGATTGGGGATTGAAGCTAGACCCGGCGTCTGCCACCGGGTCTATAACGGGATTTGTACTATCCAGCTATCAGCCGACCTGTTGCAGCTTTTCCCGGGTAGCGTGGAAGGTCTTCTGCACTGAGTGTGAGGGATCCTGGCTAAAGTGGCTGACCAGCACTATGGCCGTGGAGCTTATGATAAAGCCGGGAACTATCTCGTAGATCACGCTGGAGAGTGTCTTGCCATCGGGCAAGACAGGCAGCAGGATCCACAGCAGCACAGTGATGGCGCCGGTGAGGATACCGGCGACGGCACCCGAGTGGGTCATCTTCGACCAGAACAGACTGAACAGCACCAGTGGCCCGAAGGCGGCACCGAAACCGGCCCAGGCGTTACTCACCAGTGACAATATGCTGCTGTCGCTGTCCAGTGCCAGTAAAGTGGCCACGGCAGCAACGGCAAACACCCCGAGGCGACCTATGTTAACCAGCTTCTTCTCGTCTATGTCCTTGTGGAACACGGCGCGGTAGACATCCTCTGTCAGCGAACTGGATGACACCAGCAACTGTGAGGAGATGGTGCTCATGATGGCCGCCAGAATCGCCGCCAGCAGGAAGCCACTCACCAAGGGGTGGAACAGAATTTCCGAGAACAGAATAAAGATGGTTTCCGGGTCCTGCAGCCCAGGGTGGAACTTGTTGACATAGGCGACACCGATAAGGCCTGTGGCCAGGGCGCCGAGTATGGTCACCAACATCCAGCTCATGCCTATGTTGCGGGCCGTCTTGATATCTTTCACCGAACGAATTGCCATAAAGCGCACTATGATATGTGGTTGACCGAAATAACCCAGTCCCCAGGCCATGCTGGAAACAATCGCCAGCAGGCTCATTTTCTCCACAGATTCAGACAGAGGCACTATGGTGTGATTGGCCTGCGCCATCATCTCAGTGCCATTGTTGAACTCCTGAAAAGCCACTATAGGCACCATCACCAGGGCGACAAACATAATACAGCCCTGCACAAAGTCGGTCATACTGACGGCCAGAAAGCCCCCCAGCAGGGTGTAGGCCACCACCACTGAAACAGTGATCACCAGGCCTAGCTGGTAACTCAGGCCGAAGGCGGATTCAAACAGTTTGCCCCCGGCGACCAGGCCGGCAGAGGTGTAGAGAGTAAAGAAGAGTATGATCACCGCTGCAGAAATCATCCGCACCGAGCCGTTTTTCTTCTCGAAGCGCTTGCTGAAAAAGTCCGGCAGAGTCAGGGCGTCATCTGCTTCCTGGGTATAAACCCTGAGCCTGGGCGCCACCAGCAGATAGTTGAACCAAGCGCCGATAAGCAGGCCAAGCGCAATCCAGATGGTGTCGAAGCCGATAACAAACATGGCACCCGGTAGACCCATCAGCATCCAACCGCTCATATCGGAAGCGCCGGCCGACAGTGCCGTGACCTGAGGGCTGACCTGACGGCCGCCGAGAATATAGCCCGAAATATCATCGGTAGAGTTGCGATAGGCAAACAGGCCTATCGCCAGCATGACCACAAAGTAGATGGCCAAAGAGATATAACTCGAATAATCCATAGATTAGTGCCCGTTATTGCCAGTGAAGGCTTGATTGAGTTTTTGTTTGCAGAATGGGTACAGGTAGGTTGAGAGTACGAGCCAGAAACACCCTAATTGGATCAGGTACTTGGCTTTATCTCTGAGGCTGATTTGGTAGCGTGAAAGATGACTGTCAGACTCCTGTGAGCTGTTGGCATTCATCGTGATTCTCCTTCCTTAAGTTTCATCTGAAGTTGGGCTAACGAAAAACCACTTGAAGGCTAACCAATCTATTGATTAGTGTTCAAATGGTTTTGGTTCGAACGATATTATTCATGTTTATCAGAAAATGATCAAGTTTATATCTGAGTTGAATACTAGGTTTTAAACTGGATTTAAATGAGTATTTTCATTTAAATCAGTTGTTTATGTTGTGATTTTTTTAGTTTTCTCAATTTTTAATATATTGCATACAATTATAAGGCAAGCGATAGGTTCTATATTTGAGCTATAACAATTTTCTGATTTGGTTCTGAAATAAACCGGAAATAATTAGGGTTTAAAATTAATTTACGATAGCGTCGGCTTCTGCCAAGCGAACCACTGCAAACCCGTGTAACCACTGGGCCAGATCTCCAGTCCCAATCCGATAGACTCCTCAAAATAGCGCTTGAACTATAGGCGTTTTTATATATGATTTAGCATATATCTGTTTATCCATATATCCTCCAGATTACTGAAGGTGCTCATTTGAGTGGCCAACTGAAATGGCAGATGTATGGCTGGCCGATCATTGGCCTTAAGGAGTGGCATTTATCATGGAACTAACCATTTTTTTCAAAGCCTTGGCCGATGAAACCCGGCTGCGCAGCCTGCTGTTGATCCTGCAGCAGGGAGAGCTTTGTGTCTGCGAGTTGACTGAGGCCCTGGCCTTGAGTCAACCGAAGATCTCCCGTCATTTGGCGCAGCTGCGAACTCAGGGGCTGCTGCAGGATAGACGCCGGGGCCAATGGGTGTTTTATCGTCTCAGCCCCGAACTGGCACCTTGGTGCGAGCAGTTGCTGCGGGACACATTGACGGCCAACCCTGGCTTTATTGCTGATGAGCTGACTCGGCTGGAGGCCATGGCCTCGAGGCCGCAAGCTTGCTGTTAAAACCGGCCAAAATCTATCACTTGAGCGCCGGAAGTTAACCGCCGGGGAACCGGAGAGGGGGATGTATGGGCATTTTTGAACGTTGGCTCAGCCTGTGGGTAGGGCTGTGCATTTTAGCTGGGATAGCGCTGGGTTATCTGGCACCTAATGTATTTGCCGCAATTGCGGCGCTGGAATACGCCCATGTCAATCTGGTGATCGCCGTGCTTATCTGGGTGATGATCTATCCCATGATGGTGCAAATCGATTTTTCCGCTATCAAGGATGTTGGCCGAAATCCCAAGGGATTGCTGCTGACGCTGGTGATCAACTGGTTGCTGAAGCCTTTTACCATGGCACTGCTTGGCTGGCTCTTCTTTCGTTTTCTGTTTGCCCCCTGGGTGGAGCCGCAAACGGCGCAGGAGTATATCGCCGGGATGATCCTTCTCGGAGTCGCTCCTTGTACCGCCATGGTGTTTGTCTGGAGTCAACTGACCCGGGGCGATGCCAACTACACTCTGGTGCAGGTATCGGTCAATGATGTGATCATGATTTTTGCCTTCGCACCACTGTCGGCGCTGCTGCTGGGGGTGAGCGATATTCAGGTGCCATGGGAAACCTTGATCCTATCTGTGGCGCTGTATGTGTTGCTGCCCTTGTTAGCCGGGGTATTGACCCGCAAACACCTCAATAGCCGACCAGAGGCGATCACGGCCTTGCTGTCCAGGCTCAAACCCTGGTCGATATTGGGGCTGCTGCTGACGGTAGTGCTGCTGTTTGCACTGCAGGCCGAAACCATAGTGGCCCAGCCGCAAAATATTGTGCTGATAGCCATTCCACTGTTACTGCAGACTTACGGTATTTTCCTGCTGGCCTGGTGGCTGGCGAAGCGTTTGCGCCTGCCCCACAGCATAGCCGCTCCGGCTTGCATGATAGGGGCATCCAACTTTTTCGAACTGGCGGTTGCCGTGGCTATCTCCCTCTTTGGTCTGCACTCGGGAGCTGCGCTGGCCACAGTCGTTGGGGTACTGGTGGAAGTGCCTGTGATGCTGTCCCTGGTGGCATTTGCCAACCGTAGCCGCAGTAACTGGGCAGCGGCCAAAAAATTAACGGAGAATTGAGATGACAATAAAGGTGGGAATTAACGGCTTTGGCCGTATGGGACGGCTGGCCTTGAGGGCTGCCTGGGATTGGCCGGAACTCGAATTTGTGCAGATCAACGACCCTGCAGGTGATGCCGCCACCCTGGCGCATCTGTTGGAGTTTGACTCGGTTCATGGCCGTTGGTCGCACCCAGTCGAGCATGAGGGCAGTGCCATAGTCATAGCCGGTCGGCGGATAGCGACCAGTCGCAATCAGGCCATTGCAGACAGCGATTGGTCTCAATGCGATCTGGTGATCGAAGCCTCGGGCAAGATGAAAACCAAGGCGCTGCTGCAAGCCTATCTTGATCAAGGGGTGAAACGGGTGGTGGTGACAGCGCCGGTGAAAGAGGACGGTGTCGCTAACCTGGTGATGGGGGTGAATCATCAGAGTTATGACCCGGCCAGGCATCCGATAGTGACAGCCGCATCCTGTACCACCAATTGTCTGGCGCCTGTGGTCAAGGTTATCCATGAGAACTTCGGCATTCGCCATGGCTCCATGACCACTATCCACGACATCACCAACACCCAGACCATATTGGATGCGCCCCATAAGGATCTGCGCCGAGCCCGCGCCTGTGGCCAGAGCCTGATCCCGACCACCACAGGCAGTGCCACCGCCATTACCCATATTTTCCCTGAGCTGAAAGGCCGCCTCAACGGCCATGCGGTCAGGGTGCCGCTGGCCAACGCCTCACTGACCGACTGTGTGTTTGAACTGGAGCAAACAGTGACAGAGCAACAGGTCAACGACTTGTTGCAACAGGCGGCCGAGACTGAACTCAAGGGCATTCTCGGCTTCGAGTCGCGGCCGCTGGTGTCGGTGGACTACAAGACAGATCCCCGCTCCTGCATAGTGGATGGGCTGTCCACCATGGTGATCAACGGCACTCAGCTGAAGCTCTACTGTTGGTATGACAATGAATGGGGTTATGCCAATCGCACCGCCGAGTTGGCGCTGATGGTGGGCCGTTTGGACCGGGATGCCTGAAGGACGACACCATGGCTGAAATGAGTCCGGCGCTGCGCCAATATCTGCTGATCACCGGCAACTACTGGGCCTTTACCCTGACAGATGGTGCGCTACGCATGCTGGTGGTGCTCTATTTCTATCAGTTGGGTTACGGTGCGCTGGCCATTGCCATGCTGTTTCTCTTCTATGAGTTTTTCGGTGTGGTTACCAATCTGTTGGGCGGCTGGCTCGGCGCCCGTTTGGGGCTCAACCGCACCATGAATATCGGCCTTGGGCTGCAGATAGTGGCGCTGGCCATGCTGTTGGTGCCTCAGGCCTGGCTGACCATTCCCTGGATGATGGCGGCCCAGGCACTGTCGGGGATTGCCAAAGATCTCAACAAGATGAGTGCCAAGAGTGCCGTTAAGACTCTGGTACCCAAGGATGCGGCCCAGGCAGGGCAAACCCTGTATCGCTATGTGGCGTTGCTGACCGGCTCCAAGAACGCCCTCAAGGGGATAGGTTTCTTCCTCGGCGGCGCCCTGCTGAGCCTGCTGGGGTTTGCCGGTGCCATTGCCGCCATGGCCGCTGTTTTGACCTTGGTGTGGCTGAGTTCGCTGCTGTTTCTCAAGGCGGAACTGGGCCAGGCCAAGAATAAGCCCAAGTTCAGTGAGCTGTTTTCCAAGAGCCGGGCAGTGAACATTCTCTCTGCGGCCAGGCTGTTTCTGTTTGCCGCCAGGGATGTTTGGTTTGTGGTTGCCTTGCCTGTGTATCTGGCCAGTCAATTTGGCTGGGATCACTGGCAGGTGGGGGGCTTTCTGGCCGGCTGGATTATCGCCTACGGCTTGGTGCAGGCCCTGGCGCCCAGGCTGACCGCCAGGACTGACGGCAAGAAAGTCGGCAAACATAAAGGCTCGGCCTTGCCGGGACGGGCGGCGGCGCTCTTCTGGTGCGGCCTGCTCGCTCTGGTGCCCGCACTTATCGCCCTTGGGCTTGGTAGCCAATACTCGCACGTCTGGCTGATCGGCGGCCTGTTGCTATTCGGCGCCTTGTTTGCGGTGAACTCTTCGCTGCACAGTTTTCTGATTGTCAGTTATGCCCGTGAGGATGGGGTATCCCTGGATGTGGGGTTCTACTATATGGCCAACGCCGCCGGGCGCTTGCTGGGCACAGTGCTTTCCGGTGCGCTGTTTCAGTGGTGGGGGCTGGAGGCTTGTCTTTGGGTTTCCAGCGCCATGTTACTGCTGACATTGGTTATCTCCCGTGGTCTGCCCCAAGAGCATGAGGCGCAATGATCCACTGCAAAATTAGACTATAAGGGAGTGTCACTTTTTTCCATAAGGGCATAGGCTTAGGGAAGGTGCGGCAGAGTTTTTCCGCAGCTGTATTGGCCGAATTGTTTCAAAGAGGGAAGTGTCATGTCCATGAGTTTGCAGTTTTGGGGCGCCACCCAAGAAGTCACAGGTTCCTGCCATCTGTTGCGGGTCAACGGCGAAAGCTTGCTGTTGGATTGTGGTCTTATTCAGGGAGGGCGGCAGGATGAACTGCGTAACCATGAAGCCTTTCCCTTTGCTCCTGAATCCCTGACTGCCGTGGTGTTGAGCCACGCTCATATTGACCATTCGGGGCGCTTGCCCTTGCTGGTGAAGCAGGGTTTTAGCGGCCCCATCTATACCCATAAGGCCACCATGGAGCTGTGCGCCATCATGCTCAAGGATGCCGCCATGCTGCAGCAGCGTGATGCCGAGCGGCAGAACCGCAAACGTGCCAAGCAAGATCTCGAGCCCATAGAGCCGCTGTTCACCGAAGAAGATGTCGAACTGGCACTGACCCGCTTTATTCCACTGGACTATGGCACCAAGCTGGATCCCATTCCCGGTGTGACCCTGTGTCTGAGTGATGCCGGCCATATTCTGGGTTCGGCGCTACTGGAGCTGTGGATCAATGATGGCAACACCCAGAAAAAACTGGTGTTCAGTGGCGATCTCGGCCGCGCCGGTATGCCGATTCTGAGAGACCCGACGCTGATCCAGCAGGCCGATCTGGTGCTGATGGAAAGTACCTATGGCGACAGGTTGCACCGTAGTTGGGAGGCGACCCTGGAAGAACTCAAGGGGATCTTCGCTACAGCCATCAGTGAGAGCCGCGGCAATATCCTGATCCCTGCCTTTTCGGTTGGCCGGGCGCAGGAGCTTTTGTATCTGTTTCACCTCTATGCCGGGGAGTGGGATCTGTCACGCTGGAAAATCTGCCTCGACAGCCCCATGGCCATAGAGGCCACCAAGGTGTATATCAATAACTATCCCTTGATGGACGAGGACTTCAAGCGTTTCGTGCATCAACACCCCGGGCAGCACCCGCTGCTGTCTGGAATAGAGTTTATCCAAAGTACCGAAGAGTCGATGGAACTCAACGACGTACACCAGGGGCTTATCATTATTGCCGGCAGCGGCATGTGTAACGGCGGTCGTATCCGCTGTCATCTGGAACACAACCTGTGGCGGCCCGAGTGTGACATTATCATCTGTGGTTTTCAGGCACTGGGAACCCCGGGGCGGCTGTTGGTCGATGGTGCCAGTGAGCTCACCATCAACGGCAACTCGGTGAACGTCGCCGCCAGAATTCACACAGTCGGCGGGTTGTCGGCCCATGCGGATCAGGCCGAACTGCTGCGCTGGTACCGTGAGTTTGAGGGCGCGCCGCCACTCATTCTGGTTCACGGTGAGCCGGATGCCCAGCGGCAACTCCTGAGTGTGCTGGAACATGCCGATGGTGTGCAGCCCAAACCCAGACCTCAGGCCTCGGCCATAGCGACCGAAGGCGACAAGCTGGATCTCAGCCGTTTACCCGAACTGAGCTGGGTTGTGGGAGATATATAGTGAACTGACATCCCAATGCCAGGGGATGCCGGTATTGATTCGCCTGAGCTTAGGGAAGGTGCGAATAAGTCCTCGTGGCACTCTGGCTTGCACAGCAATTGGCGTTCAAGGCATCTGACTGAAGGCATGCCGGGGCCTGTCGAAGTCGGATAACGCAGAGAGCCGGTTGCTGTGAAAGCCCCGAAGGGCGTGGCTTACAGGCCTGCCTGCTGTGTTGTGCTTCTTGCAAAGGACAGGGCCATTTACTGCGAACCACGCCTTGCATCCAGGCCCGTAAGCCGACGCAGAGCACGCATGGGACTTGTTCGCACCTTCCTTAGTTATAGGCGCCGACAGAGTAGTGCAGTTCATAACTGTGGCTGTATAGCTCAAGGATATTGCCGAACGGGTCTTCCATGTAGATCATTCGGTAGGGCTTTTCGCCGGGATAGTAGAACCTGGGTTTCGCCATGCGCTTTTTCCCGCCGGCGGCGACAATTTTCTCCGCCAGCGCTTCTATGTCGGGATCTTGCACTGCGAAATGGAAAATGCCGGTTTTCCAGTATTCGAAGTTATCTTCCGGGTTCTGCTGGTTGTCGAATTCAAACAACTCTATGCCGATACGATCACCTGTAGAAAGGTGAGCGATACGGAAACGCTGCCAGCCGGAGCCGAAAACATCGGTACACATCTCACCTATGGCTGAGTCATCTTCAGTGATCTCTGTGGGCTCCATAATGACATACCATCCCAGAACCTCAGTGTAGAATTTGACGGCGGCATTCAGGTCGGGAACGGAAATGCCTATATGGGAAAAAGTACGTGGATAAGTTGTAGACATATTAGCCTCTTGTATAGTGCGGCGTTGGAATGGAGGCAGATTAACTCGCAATTGACTTGTCTAAAAATTATCATTTATTATTATTTTAATTACGTATTGTTATTATCAATCTGAATGATTAACCCTAACTGGCTGAAAACATTTAAAACGTTGATAGATACCGGCCATTTTACAAAAACGGCAGACGTCTTGTTTATGACCCAGCCCGGTGTCAGTCAACAGATCCGTAAGCTTGAAGAAAGCTGCGGCCATGCATTGATCCGGCGTATCAACAAGACTTTCGAGATCACTGAGCAGGGCAAATTGGTGTATGAGTATGCCTGCCAACAGGCATTGAATGAGCAAAACCTATTTACCAAACTCAGTGACAATGACCCCTTCTCTGGCCGCTATCAGTTGGCTTGCTCCGGTTCACTGGCGCTGCATTTATACCCCAAACTGCTGGCATTACAGAGCCAACACCCAGGGCTCACAGTCGAAGTGGAGGCCGCTCCCAATCAAAGAATATTGGCGCTGGTGCTACAAGGAGAGGCCGATGCGGGCATTGTTACCCATGTGCCAAACCAGAGTTTACTCAGCGTGGAAGTCATAGGTCAGGAGCCTTTACTGATAGTTGTGCCCAAGGGCTGTAAAGTGACGGGTGATATTGCAAAGACCTTGCTCTCCCTGGGATTGATCAGTCATCCGGATGCGGAGCATTACCTGTCGCTATTTTTGTCCAATTGCGCAGAACCAAACCTGGCTTCACTCGATACGGGAAAGATAAAAATCAGCGGGTACGTCAACCAGATAAATCAGATACTGCTTCCTGTATCGCTTGGTTTGGGTTTTACCTTGTTGCCGCAATCGGCCGTGGCCAGCTTCATTGAACAAGACAGGATTGATGTGTATCGGCCGCCATCCATGGTTTATGAAACCCTCTATCTGATCCGTAAACGCAGTATGGAGCTGTCGCAAAGGGTTCAGTTTCTCAATCAAGAGGTGAGAAAAGCCATTAGCCATTAATGGCTTGATTTTCGCGTTGGTACTGAACACCTGGATTATCTCCAAATGCAGTTTTAGGTATTCCGGGAAAGACAAACGCCCCTTGATAAAGGAGCGTTTTTACTGTTGGCGCAAACTTGGCTTTAGCCCTGGTGCTGCCAGAGGATCTCCAGCTCATCGGCTTCGCCCATGGCCATTTCCAACAGGTTGACGAGCTCGGCATCGGCACCGCTGGCCTTGAAGGTTTCTATTTGAGTGCGGTTCAGCCAGTAATCCTGGTCGGCATCATGCTCTTCTACCAGGTTGTCGATCAGATACTGCAGCTGCTGCTCAGAGATATGGCCGATAAAAGCGCCGGTTTCTTTATTGCTGAGTTTGATCATTCTCTCTCCTTGGGTTGATGTGGCCTCAGTGGCCGGAAATCACAGCTCGCACTATATCTTGTTCAGTAAGTGCGTTGAATCCCATGTTTTGTCATAAAGCTCTCCTCATAAACGACCCCGGCCAGGGTGGCGATAGCCAGGCCAAGTACCAGTGCCAGCAGTAGAGGCTTGCAAACCCCCATGGGCACCAGCCAGATCAGCAGCAGCGCCAATACGCAGATGCCACCGCTTATGGGGTTAAACAGCAGTTCCATGCTGATATCGAAGGCACCCAAGGATTCGGCGTCCTGATAGCGTCGGAAATGGAGCAGGAAATAGAGGGCGGCGCAAAGCAAACTGACACTGGAAAATGCCAACAGTCCGCTGAGGCTGAAAGTTTCTTTGAAGTATAAAGTGGCCTGGTAACCCGCCACAGTCAGTATTGCCAGCCAGATAACAAGCAATGGCGCCAGGATAAATCCCATTACAGTCCCTTGATTAGACGTCCATGTTTACAGGTGACTGTAACCTAAAAGCATTTGCACAACAAATCGCCTGAGGGGATTTGTGGCTTGGTTCGCTTCTCGGCCAGGGTTTGTTTGTGCAGGCGGTTTCAAGAAGGCTATTTCAATCTCTAACGACTTGGTTACTTTTTGGTCTGCTTGCGGGATATACTCAGGCAAGTAATTGTTGTCGGAAGAAAACTTGTTTGGAGAATCCTTATGCGTTTTATCAAGACACTGTTTATTCTGTTGGCACTGATAATGGCTGTGCCGCTGATTGCCGCCCTGTTTGTCAAAAGCGACTACCAGGTGACCACCAATGTGGTGATAAACCGTC
Source organism: Shewanella sp. BJSY2023SW005 (assembly GCF_047314585.1). Classification (NCBI taxonomy): domain Bacteria; kingdom Pseudomonadati; phylum Pseudomonadota; class Gammaproteobacteria; order Alteromonadales; family Shewanellaceae; genus Shewanella; species Shewanella sp. BJSY2023SW005. The sequence continues at coordinate 32,022 of NZ_JBKORJ010000061.1, read as the reverse complement.
CGGTGGCTGAGGTCTATGACTATGTGAAATATCTGAAAAATCAAGATAAATTCAGCGTCTGGGCCAAGATGGATCCGGCGATGAAACGCAGCTATCGCGGCGTTGACGGCACTGTCGGTTTTGTCTCTGCCTGGAAGAGTGATAACCCGGAGGTGGGCCAAGGCGAGCAAGAGATAGTCGCCATGGAAACTAACAAGCGCATCGATTATGAGCTCAGGTTTCTGACTCCCTTCGAGTCCACTGAACCTGCCTACATGCTATTTGAACCCTATGAAGGCAATAGAACCAACCTCAGTTGGAGCTTTAAGGGGCACCTGGATTACCCGACGAATCTGATGTTTCTGTTTGTTGACTTTGAAACCATGATCGCCACGGATCTGCTGCGCGGGCTCAGCAATCTCAAGCTGCTACTCGAGTCTGAACCCACGCCGCAGGAACAGATTCAGAGCCCGTAAATCCAGGCCACCCATTGACGGTAAAGATTGAGCCCTATCAACAGGTTAATCGGAAAGGTGACCCCCAGCGAGGCAAGCATGGCCACGCCGATATTGGCCGATGGGATGGCCGCGCGGATCGCCGCCGGTGCCGCAATATAAGAGGCGCTGGCGCAGAGGCCTGCCAGTACCAGTGCCGAACCGGCGGGTAGCCCCAGGGCGTGACCTGTAATGATACCCACCCAGGCGAGTACGAAAGGCGTGATGGCAGCGAATGCCAACAGGCGCCAGTGACTCAATGGCAGCGGAGCACAAACCCTGGCGGTACACAATCCCATCTCCAGCAGGAACAGCGCCAGCAAGGTCTTGAATCCCTGCATCAGCACAGGGCTCAAAGAGGCCAAGCCCTCGGAGCCGTAGCCCCATCCGATAAGCACGCCGCCCCCCAGCAATATCACCCCACGGCTGGTAAGCGCTTCCAGCAGGATATTACCGCTGCGTCCCGGCTTATCCCGGTTCAGGCGTCGATAGAGCCACAACATGACTATGATGGATGGCAGCTCCAGCAGTACCAGATAGAGAGTGGTTTCGGGCTTGAGTGGCCAGCCCAGCTGCTCTGTCATGGCGTAGACAACGGCAAAAGTCCCGGCACTGACCGAACCGTAGTGGGCGGCAATACTGATGGCATCGCTCTGTGGCAGGCGAACCACTTTTTTCAATATGGGATACAGCGCCAGCGGGATAGCCAGTCCCAGACCTATCACTAACCCCAGCTCGGCAAAGGACAGCTGATCTGTGTGGCCGTGCAGCGCCATGCCGCCCTTGAGGCCCAGGGTCAGCATTAACAGTATGGAAAGGGTTTCGTAGGTGGATTCGGGGACTCTGAGATCCGATTTGAGCAGACCGGCCAACAGGCCTAGACCGAAAAAGGCAATAACAACATCAGGCATGGGGTTCTCCTTGTTAGACGGCTGGAGATTGTGCTCGCCCAGCGCTATATTGGAAAATAAATTATTCACTACATATATATAGATAATTATCTATGGATCTTCGCCATCTCAGCCTGCGCTTGTTGCAGGTGTATATTGAAGTGGTCCGGCGGCAGAATATTTCCGCCGCTGCCAGACACCTTTATCTGACTCAGCCGACCGTGTCGCTGCAATTGAAAAAACTGGCCGAGCTGGTGGGTGAGCCCTTGCTGGAAACCAGCCCGGGAGGGCTGCGGCCGACTCAGGTTGGGCAGGAGCTTTACCGGGCTGCCGTCGACGTGATGACTCGTTTGGAAGACTTCAACGGCATGCTGGCCAAGGTGCAGGAAGGGGAGAGCGGCCACATCAATATCGGCCTGGTGACCACGGCCAAGTACGTGGTGCCGCGGATCCTCGGCGCTTTCTATCGTCGTTTCCCCGGTGTCCGAGTCACACTGAACATAGGTAACCGTGCCCATGTGCTGAATCGCTTTGAGCATCTGGAAGATGATCTCTACCTCTTCAGCCATCCCCCCAGGGGCGAAACTGTGCAATCGGCGCGGATCATCCGTAACCCACTGCAGCTGATTGCCCCCAGAGATCATTGGGCCGCAGGGCAGAGTGAACTCAAGTTTGAGCAGCTCAGTCGCGAGCGCTTTCTCATCCGTGAGCCGGGGTCGGCTACTCGGTTAATGTTTGAGTCCTGGCTCAGCGGTCAGGGGATGGAACTGGGCGACTGTATGCAGATAGAGAGCAATGAGGCCATTCGCCTGGGGGTCGCCTCGGGGCTGGGGTTATCAGTTATCTCGGCCCATACCCTGGAGGAAGGGCGCGAGCGCCCGGCTATTCTGGATGTGAAAGGCTTCCCGCTGGAAAGCAATTGGTATCTGGTGAGCCGTAAAGACAGGCGTATGCCCTATGCGGCGCGGCAATTGGTGCACTTTATGGCAGAACATCTGCAGCAGTGCATAGAGGCCGAATGGGTGGCCGGTGATATAGCCAAGTTGCCGGCCAACCTGGGATTGGTCGACTGAGTCTTATCCTAATTAATCCAGCGCGCGTTCGCGCCCTTTCTCTTAAGGGGGCGTGGACGTTGAGTGTTTTCGCTTCCCGGCGGGAGGTATAACAGTAGGTTTCCAATTGTTAATCTTTCGTTGTAATCTGGGTGTTCCTTATGCAGTTTTTGCCATTACAGATGGAAACTGCAGCGATAACAATAACTACACGAGGTTGGAATGGAAACAATAATGGAGTGGGTTAGCCAGCTCAACAGCCTGGTTTGGGGTGTGCCCATGCTGGTGATGATCCTGGGGGTAGGACTGTTTCTGTCCATAGGTTTGCGCTTTATGCAGCTTCTCAAGCTGGGGAGAGGCTTCCGCTTACTCTGGTCCGGGCGGATCCCGGATAAAGACACCAATATGAAAGGGGAGATCAGCCCCTTCAATGCGCTGATGACGTCACTGTCGGCCACCATAGGTACAGGGAATATCGCCGGGGTGGCGACGGCAATCTTTCTTGGCGGCCCGGGGGCACTGTTCTGGATGTGGTGCACCGCGCTGGTGGGAATGGCCACCAAGTTTTCTGAAGCCGTGCTGGCAGTCAAGTATCGCGAGGTCGATGATAGTGGCAACCACATAGGCGGCCCCATGTACTACATCAAGAATGGTCTCGGCCAGAAATGGGCCTGGTTGGGAACTCTATTCGCCTTATTTGGTGGTTTTGCCGGTTTTGGTATCGGCAACACAGTGCAGGCCAACTCGGTGGCCGATGCCTTGGACAGCAACTTTGGTGTTCCAGCCTGGGCAACCGGCTTGGCGATGATGATCTTGGTGGGGGCCGTCCTGATGGGCGGCATCAAGCGGATTGCCGACGTTGCCGGTAAGTTGGTACCCCTGATGACTGTGTTTTATATCACCTCAGGCTTGGCTGTGATTGTGGTCTATTTCGATCAGATCCCGGCGGCATTGGAGTTGGTATTCGAGAGCGCCTTCAACCCAGTGGCGGCTCAGGGCGGTTTCGCCGGTGCGGCAGTGTGGGCCGCCATACGTTTCGGGGTGGCCCGAGGGGTGTTTTCAAATGAGGCAGGTCTTGGCAGTGCGCCGATTGCTCATGCAGCAGCCCAGACCAATAACCCTGTGGCGCAAGGATTGGTGGCCATGTTGGGTACCTTCATCGATACCATAGTGGTCTGCTCCATCACAGGTTTGGCGATTATCGTTTCCGGTGCCTGGACCTCGGGGGAAACCGGCGCGTCCTTAACCTCCTACGCCTTCAGCCACGCTCTGCCCATAGGGCAGTACATAGTGGCCGTGGCACTGGCTATCTTCGCCTTTACCACCATTCTCGGCTGGAGCTTTTACAGTGAAAAATGCGTGCAGTACCTATTTGGTACCAAGGCTATAGTGCCGTTTCGCCTGGTCTGGACTCTGATGGTGCCCGTGGGAGCCATGGCGTCTTTGGACTTTATCTGGCTGGTGGCCGATACCCTGAATGCCATGATGGCGATCCCCAACCTGATAGCCCTGTTACTGCTCAGCCCAGTGGTCTTTGCTTTGACTCGGGAATACTTCATCAAGCAGCGCCAGGCCGAGTTGCAAAAATAGCGAGACAATTGCTTTTGAACCCAAAACAGGGAAACTCGAGTTGCCCTGTTTCTTTATCAGTCGGCGTTGCTGTCAAACTCAGTGTCTTCCAGCAACTCGAACATAGGTTCGGCATTGGGTAACTGTTTGAACAGGCGGCTGAAGTGCCTCTGCACCCCCTTGAGGTCTATCCCGGCCATCCCGGAGGCAAAACCAAACCAGGCGTAGAGGCCACTGAAGTTGTCAAACATGGGCGGCAGATACTTGGGGGCGGCAATAAGCCCCTCCCTGTGGGCCTGATAAAGCACCGGGATATCCTCAATGGCCAGCTTGCCGACAAACAGCATAGGGATAATCTCCGGGATCCCGGCTGTGATGGCGGAGCGGATAAAGTTAATGTTTTCCACATAGCCACGTACATAGGATATGTCCTTGGTGAAGTAGCTGCCACCCTGTACCATGCCGCCGCGAAACACCCGCTGAGTTACCCGGTAACTGTCTCGTTTACTGAGATTCTGGCCGCAGAAATAGTTGAATACTTCAATAAAGTCGGCACCTTGCTCGGCCATATCGACCGCGGTGATCCTGTCGCTGATACGCCTGGCCCGCCCTGGGTTGGAGCTCAGGGTAATGGTTTCCATCAATACGGCCAGCCCTTCCTGGGCTGCTGCTACCCTGGGAGAACCGACGCTGAGCCAGGTAGCCCAGGGTTGAGCCCGACCATTGAGGGTGGTGCCCACATGCACCCAGCCCTCATGCACCTCGTAGACATCAAGATCCGATTGGCTGAACAGCGCCTTGCTGTTGAGCTTGACCGTGTCGCCGCCCACGGCGGCATCCGAGACTATGCCATCACTGAGACGCACCCGAATATCGTCGCTGTGAAAGTAATCTTTCAGGCGGCGGCCGAGTATATCCACCGCCTCCGGCGCGGCGATTTCTTTGGGGTGATGACGATTGCTGCGCAGCGCTGCCGGCAGCGAGAAGATGTAACTCAAACGGTCGCCGAGCTGTCTGAGATTGTGTCTGTCACCATGGAGTTTATGGTTGGCACTGCCGTAGAGGCGGCGGCTGAATTCGCCGAAGTCGGCCTTGCCGCGGTGTTGCAGCATGTCGATAACCTGAAGATATTGCTCGATATTGGCTATCAATATCTTGCCCAGCTTGTCGTATCTTCCCAGGCGCTTGCGGGTCTGCAGGCGCAGTTCGGTCAACTCTTGGCGGGTCTTATCCGGATCAAAAGGCAGCGGCAGACGCTGGTAAAACTCGGCGTCTATGGCGGGTAATTGCTTGCAGTTACTCTCGAGAAAACGGGCTTCCATCTCTCTCGGCCACTTGATGGCATCGAGGATTTTTATCGGCGTCTGCAACCGGATCAGCTCGTCCGAGAGGCGCCGCAGATCCTCTTTATAGGCACTTGTGTCTGGCATCAATAGTCTCCTCGGAAGGACACAGGCTATTGGCGGCTATCATCTTGGATAACGCGCTGTCTGGCAACAGAATTTATCTTTGCCAGATCTTGGTGCAACCGCTTGGTTATTGAGCATAGTCGCCCCAGATGATTTAAGCTAATTAATTGATATTCATCATGTTGCATTGTTGGCATTCAAGCTGCTTACCTGAGATAGATGGCCGGAATTTCAGGAGCAGTTATGGCAAACATGAGTTACTTGAGTGTGATTGAACGTTTTCATGAGTATCAGCCGCTAATCGATGAACTATTGCAATCGATTCTGACCGGAATGGCCGACTCTCAGCTCTTTGACGACACAGGGCGGGCCATCAGGGTATTTTCTGAAGTGGCAGCCTGTTACCCCTTCGTGGAATTGATGTATTTACTCGACGAAAATGGTCACCAAGTGAGCCCGAATCTGGCGCTTATCAAGCAAAAGATCAAACTGCTGGCTGTGGGTGAACACCCGGATCGCAGCCAGCGCCCCTATTTTCTCAATGCCAGCGACAAGAGCGGGGTGCAGATAACTTCACCTTATCTTTCCAATGCGTCCGGGCAATTGTGTCTGTCGGCGTCCCTGGGAGTGAGTCGTTTGGATGCCAGTCGCGGCTTTGTGGTGGTAGATATCAATCTGACCCGGCTGATTGAATTTATGATGGGCGACAGTCACAGGCGCAAGGTGACGCCACTGTTCAAGGCGGTTTATCTCACTCTGGTAACAGGGTTATTCATTATAGTTGGGGTACTGGTGCTGATTTCGGCCAGGGATATCTGGCACTTGTTGGCGCAGGGGCCGCAGCTGGCTCATGACTCACTCAAGCCGTTCGGGATCATCATCTATATCACCCTGGCGTTGGCGATATTCGATCTCGGCAAGACCATACTGGAAGAGGAGGTGTTGATGCATAAAGACATCTTCCGCCACAGCTCCACCCGGCGCACCATTACCCGCTTTGTTTCTACCATATTGATCGCCATCTCTATTGAGGCCTTGCTGACCATGTTCAAGGCATCACTCGGGCAGGTGGAATATATTCAGGGAGCGATTTTGATGATGCTGGCAGTGGTTGGTTTATTGGTGGCTTTGGGATTATACGTCTGGTTGGGAGCCAAAGCCGAGGCCCTGCTTATTCAAACCCAGTCTTTACGGGGGCGGCAAGGATAAGGAGGATGTTGCTGACATCCTCCCACATCTGAAAGCCGACGCAGAGCACATGGGGCTTGTTCACACCTTCCCTAAAACATATCGTCATCATCGAGCCCCATGGCTCGTCTGAGTTCCAGGCGCTCCAGGTAATCTTCCAAGCGGCGTTTTACCTGACGTTTGTGCTGCAGTGCCTTCTCGGCCTGACGGTTTTTTGGGGTGGTCATCGCTTCAATTTCAGCATCGTTGGGCACGAGTTCAACAATATGGGCCATAACGAATTCCTCACGGTTTATCCAAGGATTTTCTAGCCAAAAAAGCATTGGCTGAAAAGCAAAAATTTTTGTCTAACAAAGCAAATGATTCTGTCCGTCCCTCTACTCAATATTAGCCTTGGTTAAACTGAAATCTAGCACTGAGTCGCAACAGGAAGTGAGATCGAGACAACATTTTGACGATCTTTTCCAAGGACCTAAAACTTGGGGATTTTTTGCTGTTTTTGACTTGTTTTTTCCATGATCCTGACCAGAATTAACCTCATAGCATTCGCTTTATTGGCTAAGGACTAGGCTGTTTATGATCCAGGACGATCGTCTCACCGCATCATCCTCCCCAGCAAAAAGCTTCGGTTTTTCCACTCCGGCCTCGGTTTGGCTGATCATGTTGGTGGCGCTTCTGTTCACCTGCCTGGGTTGGTATCTGTTCAATCAATATGCGGAGCAGCGCGGACGTGAGCGCTTTGAGTATCAGGCCATGCTGGTCAAAGATGCCATAAGAGATCGTCTGTTGACCTATGAGCAGGTGTTGCGGGGTGGTGTGGGCCTGTTTATGGCATCCGATGGAGTGACTCGTGAGGAGTGGCATGAGTATGTGACCAACGCCAAGATGGAAAGCTTTTATCCCGGGATCCAGGGGATAGGCTACAGCGTTATTTTGCACCCGGAGCAACTGGCGGCCCATGAGGCGGCCATCAGGGCTGAAGGTTTTGAAGAATATCGGGTGTACCCAGTTGGTAAGCGTGATACCTACCAGGCCATTATCTATTTGGAACCCTTTGATTGGCGTAACCGGCGGGCATTTGGTTATGACATGTATTCCGAACCGACTCGCCGAGAAGCAATAGATAGAGCCATCAACACAGGGGAGGCGGCGATCTCCGGCAAAATTACCTTGGTACAGGAAACCCAGCAGGATATTCAGGCCGGCTTCTTGATGTATTTGGCGCTTTATGATGAAACTTCTGCCGGCCCCAAGGCTGCTACAGGTGTGGTCTATGCCGCCTTTCGAATGAATAACCTTATGCAAGGCATTTTGGCCGATAAGTTTCCCAGCCTGAATCTAGAGATCTTTGATGGCGACACCCCCTCAGACACTTCGTTGCTGTACAGCACTGAGGAGCTGGGGCCGATTGCCAAAACCTACAATCATGTGTTGCCGCTCAAGGTCGGTGGTCATCAATGGTTGCTGCAAATCGGCGCTGACAAGAGTTTTGTCACTGAAACCGAGAAACTGCAAAGCAAATTGATGCTGGGCATAGGCCTGCTGTTTATCTTGGTGCTGCTCTATTTTCTGCTCAGTAATGCCAGAGCCAGATATCAGGAAGGCTTGCTGGCCAACGAGATACTGGCCAATGAAAAACGCTTCCGCTTGGTTATAGAGGCCTCGCCGTCGGCGCTGATCATGGTTGACGGCCATGGGCTCATCACTCTGGTCAATGCGCATACTGAGCAACTGTTCGGTTATGCCCGGGACGAACTACTGGGCCGCAGCGTGAACATACTGCTGCCGGAAAGTCTGCATAAGTCTCACAATCGGCACATGGGCGGTTATCTGCAGCAGCCGATTGCCAAGAATATGTCCCAGCGTGATGACCTGTTCGGCCGAGCCAAAGACGGTTCTCTGGTGGCGGTCGAAGTGGGGCTAACCCCAATCCATTTCACCAATGGCCAGTCGATTTTGGCCACTATCAATGATGTATCGGATCGCAAAAGGATTGAAGCCGAGAAAGCTCGTCACACAGAGGAGTTGGAAAAAATAAACCGTGAGCTGGACAGTTTTGCCTATATAGCCTCTCACGATCTTAAGTCGCCGCTGCGGGGCATAGAGCAGTTATCCGAGTGGCTGGCAGAAGATCTCAGCGATAACAGCAGTGAACAGGTGCAGAAGTATCTGCACCTGATCAAGAGCCGGGTTCAGCGGATGGTTCTCTTACTGGATGGCTTGCTGACCTTCTCGCGCATAGGCAGGGTAGATACCGAGTTGACCGAAGTGGACAGCAAGCAGTTGCTGCAGGACACCTTCAGCCTGGTGGCTCCGCCAACCGGGTTCAAGCTGGTTATCTTGTCTGAAATGCCTGTTCTGACCACGGCCAGGGTGCCGCTGGAGTTGGTATTTAGAAACCTGTTCAGCAATGCCATCAAACACCACGACAAGGGGGAGGGGGTACTCAGCGTCAGCAGCGAGCGCCAGGGCGACTATTATTGTTTCTGTGTTACCGATGACGGCCCTGGGATAGCGGCCAAGTTTCATCATAAAATTTTCGCGATATTCCAAACGCTTAAGCCTAGAGATGAGGTAGAGGGCAGTGGCCTGGGGCTCTCTTTGGTGAAAAAGTCGGTGGAAAATATGGGCGGCAAGATCTGGGTGAAATCGGAAGGGCGTGGTTGCAGCTTTTACTTTACCTGGCCGGTGCACTTCAAGGAGGAGTCATGAGCCAAACTGCCGGATATAAGGAAGTCACTATTCTGTTGGTCGATGACGATGATGTCGATTACATGGCGGTACAACGGGCAATGCGGCAGCTTAGACTACTGAACCCCTTGGTCAGAGCCAAAGATGGTTTGGAGGCCTTGGAGATGCTGAATGATGGTCGGGTACATCATCCTTATCTAATCTTACTGGATCTCAATATGCCGCGGATGAATGGCTTGGAGTTTCTCAGCCATATCCGCAATGACCCTGCATTGTCTCTCTCAGTAGTCTTTGTGCTGACCACCTCAAGCGCCGATGAAGACAAGGTAGAGGCTTATAAGCATCATGTGGCCGGCTATATGGTCAAACATGAAATAAGCGATGGTTTTTATAATATTTTCAATATGCTGGAAAGCTATTGGCGTATTGTTGAGTTGCCGGAAGCCTGAGGGATGGAAAGCATGAATCTGCTGTTGATCGATGATGATGAGATAGACAGAGCCGCTATCATCCGCGCCCTGGATCAATCGTCACTGGCGTTCAAGGTGATGGAGGCCAACTGTGCCCAGAGTGGCTTGGAGTTCGCCTGCCAGCAGCGTTTCGACGGCATACTGCTCGACTATATGTTGCCCGATGCCAATGGCCTGGAAGTATTGAGCCGCCTCAATGAATCGGCCGGAGAGCAAACCGCGGTAGTGATGATCTCCCGTTATGAAGACGACAAGCTGGCGCAGCGCTGCATCGAGTTGGGGGCGCAGGATTTTCTGCTCAAGGATGAAGTCAATACCAGCCGCTTGACCCGTGCCATCCGCAATGCCAAGCAAAGGGCTTCCATGGCGTTGGCATTGCGCCAAAGCCACGAGAAACTCAAAGAGCTGGCCGAACATGATTCCCTGACCAAGCTGGTCAATCGTTACGGTTTTGAGCTCTGCCTGAATCGTACCTTGAGTCAGGTCAAGCGTCATCAGGACATGCTGGCGGTGATCCTCTTGGATCTGGATGATTTCAAGGGTATCAACGACACCTTAGGGCACCAGGTGGGGGATATCCTACTGGTGGAAGTGGCCAACCGTCTCAGTGCGGCGCTCAGGGAAGGGGATCTCATTGCCCGTCTCGGCGGCGATGAATTTGTAGTGCTGGTGACCGAGTCGGAGAATCGTTACTTCCCGATGGCGGTGGCCAACAGGCTGCAAAGGGCCTTTGAAGAGCCTTTCCCTCTGGGGGAACATGATGTGCTTATCGGTGCCAGCATTGGCATTGCAGTGTACAGCGATTCTGTCTGTGACAGCTCTGAGCTGCTCAAGTGTGCCGACATTGCCATGTATCGCGCCAAGAAGGTGGGCCGCAACCAGATCCAGTTCTATTCTGAAGAGTTGGCCAGAGAAGTCAGGTTTCGCAACCGCATCGAGATGGGCCTGAGAACCGCGCTGGAGCGGGATGAATTCAGGGTCTTTTATCAGGGGAAATTCGATGCGATTTCTGGCGAGCTGTTGGGAATGGAGGCCTTGCTGCGCTGGCAACATCCTGAAGATGGGCTGCTGGCGCCGGACAGTTTCCTGCCGATAGCCGAAGAGATAGGCCTGGTAGATGAGATAGGCGAGTGGGTGTTGGCACAGGCCTGCGCGCAAACCGTCAAGTGGCTCGCCATACTCGCTCCGGTAGGCAAGCAGTTATCTGTGGCGGTTAACCTGTCACCGTCGCAGATCATTCGTGAAACCCTGTATCAGACCATAGTCAGGGTATTGCAGCAAACCGGGCTACCGGCTTCGCTGCTGGAGTTGGAGCTCACCGAAAATGCCTTGATAGAGGAACCGCTGGAACTGGCCAAGGTACTGGAGCGGATAGCTGCACTGGGAGTTGTTTTCTCTCTGGATGATTTTGGCACTGGCTTTTCATCCCTCGAACACATCAAGTACTTTCCCATCAATGTGCTGAAAATCGACAAGAGTTTTGTGGCTTCGGTCGAACAGGATGAACGCGGCAAGCGTCTGTTGTCGGCCTTGATCAACTTTGCCAACGGCTTTAACGTGGTGTCAGTTGCCGAGGGCATAGAAACCGAGGCGCAGGCGCAGTTTTGCCGTGAGCGGGGCTGTAACCTGCTGCAGGGGTATCTCTATTGTCGGCCAATTCAGCCCCAGGATTTTGAAACCCAGCATATTTTACCTTTGCTGGCCGAGGGGGATGTTTGATTTTACTTGCCTATTGGCAAGGGATAGTCAAAGATGCCACTTCTTTTGCTGGGCCATAACTCTTTGGCGGATCACTCAAACATGAAAATCGGTATTCTCTCTCAATTTCCCGAGCTCTATTCTACCCGCCGGCTGGTGGAAGCCTGTGAGGGACGTGGTCATCAGGCCAGGGTGATCAATCCACTCAACTGTTATATGAACATCAACTCGGTGCAGCCCAGTATCCATCTTGAAGGTGAAGAACTCAGCGGTTTTGATGCCATTATCCCGAGGATCCATGCCAGTGTGACTTTCTATGGCTGTGCCCTGGTGCGCCAGTTCGAGATGATGGGGGTGTATGCTGCCAATGACTCTATCTCCATAGCCCGCTCAAGGGATAAGCTGCGGGCACTGCAGTTGCTTTCCCGTAAAGGGGTGGGTATGCCGGTCACAGGTTTTGCCAGCAAGCCGGATGATATTCCTGATCTCATCGCCATGGTGGGTGGTGCGCCGCTGGTGATAAAGCTTTTGGAAGGCACCCAGGGGATAGGCGTGGTGCTGGCCGAAACCAAAAAGGCCGCCGAGAGCGTTATTGAAGCCTTTCTGGGGCTTAAGGCCAATATTCTGGTGCAGGAATATATCAAAGAAGCCAACGGCAGTGATATTCGCTGCTTTGTGGTGGGCGACAAGGTGGTTGCGGCCATGAAACGTCAGGGCCCGGAGGGGGATTTTCGCTCCAATCTGCATTTGGGCGGCAGCGCCGAGAAAATCAAGATTACCCCTCAGGAGCGCAAGACAGCCATTGATGCGGTCAAGGCGATGGGGCTGGCTGTTGCCGGAGTGGATATTCTTCGCTCCGAGCGTGGCGCCTTGGTGCTTGAAGTCAATTCAGCTCCGGGTATTGAAGGTATAGAGTTGACCACAGGTATCAAGGTGGCCGAGCCGATAGTGGAGCATATCGAAAAAATGGTTGCTGCCCGTAAACGCAATCGTCCTGTCATCGCCTGATTGCGCCTCGGGCTTTCCCATCCTTAGAATTCGAACTCATAGACATAGCTGAGCACTATCTTGGCATCGTCGTCCGGCAGATCCGTATCGGCCACCATAAAGGAGACTGAGCCTATGCCGGTTTCCTTGCTGATGGCCAAGTGGTAGTCGGCGTAGTCGGAAACCCCGAACCAACTCTGCACCACATCACCGTCTGAATAACCATAGTGTGCCGTCAGCGTCACGGTTTCCGTGATGGGATAGCTGAACCCGGCGTGGATATAGCTCAAATCCTTGTTATCCAGTGGCGCAGCGGCCACGTCATCACCGGCGTTAACCACCTTGGCATAACCCAACTCAAACCACTTCCAGCTGAGAGTCAGCGCCAGCTCACCAAAGTCGATATCGCCTTCGGCATCCGGGTAGCCATAGTAGAGATAGCTGATGTCATAGCCAAAGTCTTCGCCTATGCTGCCGGAGTAACCACCGTAAAAATCGAGCTCGTAACTGGTATCGTCACCAAAGTCGACATTGGAGGCCCAGGTTCCCAGGTAAAAACCCGAGTCGTGGCTATAGTCTATACCGCCTTGAACGGCGACAGAGTCATCCGTCTGGGTGGTGCCGCGCCACAGATAGTTGGAGGCGGCACCTATATTCCCCGATACAGCGGCCTGGGCTTCGCCGGCCACCAACAACAGACCTGCAATAACTGACAGTGAAAACTTGGTGTGTTTCATTCTCATCCCCTCGATGGTTTGGGTTCTGGAGCCGGGCAAGCTTGACCGGTGCAGATACTCGTTATTGTCTGTGCGGAATGAGCGAATCCTGTGCCAAGTTTAAATAGGCATTAAATACATGTGGTTAGCTTTTGAGTGTGAGGTAGGTTAAGGAAATGTTGCATTTCGCTGGGGCGGGCTGCACTTTTTTTGTGCAATGGAGTGTTAGGAACCTCAGGCAATAAAAAAACGCCTCAATATGAGGCGCTTTCATCCGTGAAAAGCGGCTTAGTTGACGCTGTCACGCAGTGCCTTGCCGGCCTTGAACTTGGGAATAGTGGCGGCAGGGATTTGGATCTCTTTACCGGTTTGCGGGTTACGACCAGTGCGGGCTGCACGGGTTGAAGTTTCGAAAGAGCCAAAGCCTACGATGGAGATTTTAGTTCCTTCTTTCATGGCATCGGTCACCGCTACTTCGAACGACTTGAGTGCGCGGGCAGCTTCTGCCTTGGACAGGTTGGCGTGTTCTGCCATTTTAGCGATCAGTTCAGTTTTGTTCATCTGGAGCGTCTCTTCTTTCCGTCGATAAGTTATTATTGCCCATCTAACATGCCATAAGGTTTTTGGCTTGAAAAGGCCTTTCAGCGGGCTTCTTGGGCTTTATCCGCTATTTTTTAACCAAAAAGACACAAAATTGTGAGCCGGTCGCCGATTTCCTTAAATTCAGTGCGATCTAGTCAGACTTTTCCTGCTGCAAAAAGCGCTTGGTCCTGCCGGAAAAAGCCACCCAATACTGGAATAACAGCAAGGCCAGCAACACAGCCGCCAGCGGCAGCAAGGGGATATTTCGCCCTGCCAGCTCCAGTTTGACATCCTGCGGCGTAATCTGCAGTGCAACCAAAGCCGTAGTGGCAAATGCCATGAGTCCCAGAGTCTGAATAAAGAGATAGATACGCAATGCCCACAATGACCAGGATGTGCGCATTACTATGCCTACCAATACAGGGATGACTCCCAAGGTAAACAGATCCACAGCGCCGGTGCTGATGGTGCGCCACAGTGCTACCACAGCCAGTACCAGGTAGAGGATACAAAGCAGTACCAATGGTATTGGTCTTGAAATGGACATAAATGACTCCTGTGAGAAATTGGCCTAAGTCTATGGAAAGCCCTGGGGGGAGTCCAGCCGGATTTTAATCGCTTTTTGCGGTAAAATAACCGCCGACATTTTTGGCAGGATAACACTCAATGACAGAAGAGCAGTTTTGGGAGCTGGTCAGCCGCGACTATCCAGAACAGGACCAACAACAACTCCAGGCGCGTTTGACCGAAAAACTGCAAGGTCTTAGCGATGATGAGCTGGCAGAGTTTGATAAACACTTTGCCCGGCAGCTCAGGCTGAGTTACAGCTGGGATCTCTGGGGAGCTGCTTACATCATCGCCGGAGTCGATTCAGATTATGGTTTTGCCGAGTTTCGCAACTTCCTGGTGACTCTGGGTAAGGAGCGTTATCAGGCGGCCTGCAATGCAGCGGATTCGCTGGGGGAACTGGATGTTTGGCCGCAGCTGAATGGCTATGCTTATCCTTTTGTTGAGGAGATAGATCTGCTGGCCGGCCAGCTATACGAGACCCGTACCGGGAAAGAGTTGCCTTTTGTGCCTTCGGGGCTGAGTCAGCCCAAGGGTAAACGTTTCAACGATCAACCCAAGGCATTGCGCAAGCTTTACCCCAAGCTCAGCGCCCGTTTCCCTTTCTAAGCAGGCTTAGTCGTTGCGCATCTGCTCGCACTGAAAGCCTTGGCGGCGGGAGTCGAAGCGGCAGTAGCTGCCACACTCCCAAGGTGCCCCCTCCGAGGCCTGGGACTTCTCGATGGCAAACGCCTTACAGCTGGCATAGTCGCCAAAATCGTCCTCTTTGATATAACGCCCCGAATCGAAGCCATGGGTATAAATGAAGGCGCTCCAGGTTTCCGGCCCCTTGGGTTTGGCATCCTGATTGATGGCGACGAGAACAATTCCCAGGGCGGTAAATAGTCCCAAGGTAATCAGCAAAGACGGCGAGAATTTCACTGGCACTCCTGTTGTGACTGGTTTTTTTAGCACTGCTATTAGATTACTTCCTCGGGCCTGACTCAAGCAGCCTTGTGTTAAAGCTTGTTGGGGCTGCTACAAATTGATACTCAGGTTAACGCATTTTTGTGGGTGGCTATGAAAAATAACAAAATAAAATAATCACTTATAACAGGATGATGTTCGCATATTAGTTTTGCGTTAAGCCCGGATTCAGGTTAAATTTTATACTCTGAGTTTGAACCAAATGCATACTGACATTCGCTCCCAAAGGAGGCTGATATGAAAATCAGATATCTGTTACTTGCAGCAGCCCTGACCTCTGGCTCGGCGCTGGCGGCCGACAAGGTCGATGAAAACCCGGTTACCGAGTCGGGTAAGGTAAAAATTGAGTGGCAGTCACCCAAGGATTTTCGGGACATCAAGTCTGCCAGCGAGCTGCAATCCCGTTACGAAAAACGTCTGTTCGAGACCTTGACCAAAGCCTTGGATAAAGACGTTTCCTCATCTCTAAAAGACAACCAAAAGCTGGAACTGACAGTCACAGACGTGGATTTGGCCGGCGATGTGCGGCCTACCTTTGGCGCTACCGCCAACGATATACGTGTAGTCAAGAACGTTTATCCGCCCAAGATAAGCTTCAGTTATCGCTTGTTGGAAGGCGATCAGGTGGTCGTTGCCGGCGATGAAAAGCTGACTGATATGCAGTTTCTCGACCATGTAGACAGAATTAACAGCGACAGCTTCCGTTATGAAGAAAGAATGCTGAAAGACTGGTTCCAGAAAACACTCAAGCCTAAACTCTAAGCCGTCTTCGGCATCTTCAGCAAGCACAGCCCTTGAGTGCTGTGCTTGGCCTGTTTTTTTGCCAGTGCACACAAGCGGGACAACTGATGCTCGCTGGCGTCCAGACTCAATGGCGGTGGCAGTATTCCGACGCTGAGGCGCAGTAGCGGTTGAAGGCATTCCTGCCCTTGTCTGTCCTGTGCAAACAAGTGTTGTCTTTGCCAGTGCTCGTCACTGAAAAACTGCCTCTTGCCCTGTTCAAACTCTGCCAATATTTGCTGACAAACCCCGAGCAGTTGCGGCTTTGTGCCTATCATTACGAAATCATCCCCACCCACGTGGCCGATAAATTGCGCCTTGCCGTATTGTCTGAGCAGGCCGGCGACTGCCCTTATCACTTCATCACCGCGACTGAAGCCGTAGATGTCGTTATAGGGTTTGAAATGGCATAGCTCAAAATAGGCCAGATAGAAATGCTGTCGCAGTTTGCGCAGCCGTTGCAGCTCTTCCTGAATGGGCACATTCCCGGGGCAATTCAGTCAATGGGTTGGCGTGGCGCGCCGTCTGTATTCTGTGTTCAGTGATGCGCTGCAGCAGCTCGCGGGTGTGGCCCAGACCGATGAAGTCGCCCTGACGCAGAATAATGAATTCCTGCGCTATTTCGGTACCAGGCTTGGCGGTGAGTTTTTGACTCACCCGCGACAGCGGCGTGGCCGCATCGACCATAAGCACATCTTTGTCCATGAGCTCTGTGACCGCTTGGTGCTCATGAAGGGCGCGGCCATAGGGCCGGGAAAACAGCTCCATCAGTCGATGGCGATATACTAGCCCCAAGGGTTGTTTCTGCTCCAGCACCACTATGCACTGAAGCTCTGGCTGGGAGAGAAAGCGTTCGCTCAACTGCTTGAGTTCGGTATCAGAGCAGCAGGTTTGTGCCTGATGGCACAGGCTCTCCGCTGCCTCGTTGTATCTCGGTTGTTCCTGCTGACGAATGGCGAGATAGCGGGTCTGCAATTGCCTATCAGGTTGCGCCTCGGGTCTGCCAAGCAAAAAGCCCTGACAATAGGTGATCCCGAGCTGACGCAGTATCGTCAGCTCGGCTTCTGTCTCTATGCCCTCGGCGATGACTTTACAGGTCAGGCTTTGGCACAGTTCTATGATGGAGCGGACAAACTCCTGTTTAACCGGAAACTTATCTATCTGATGGATAAAGTGGCGATCAATTTTGACATAGTCGGGCGAGAGTTCTGACCAGAGGCGCAGGCCTGAGTAGCCGGCGCCAAGGTCGTCGAGTGCGGTCAGAAACCCTTGATTGCGGTAGTGATCCAGACAGGCTTTGAGCTGATCTATGTCATCGGCCGGGTATTGTTCCGACAGCTCTATGACCACATTGGATGGTGCTATGCCGAACTGTTGCAAGAGTTTGAGTGTTTGCCCCTTGGGATGACTTGGATCCAGCAGTGCCTTGGGGGAGATATTGATAAACAGCTTGCCCGGCAGTTGTCTTTGTTGGAATTGCGCTATGGAGACCCGGCGGCATAAGGTCTCCAGCTCGGAGAGGCGCCCCAGTCGTTCGGCGGTACTGAACAGATGAAATGGAGAATGAACGCTGCTGCCGATAGGGCCGCGGCTTAGGGCTTCAAAGCCATGAATACTGTTGCTGTCTATGTTGATAATCGGCTGAAACAGTGCGGTGATATCCTCTTTATCCAACACACTTCTAAGCTCAGCAATCCTGTCTATGGCCATCAAACTGCAATACCTCACCAGGCCCCAAATCGGATAGAGTCTAGGTGTTGCAAGTGACACTAAGATGACAAAGCCGGGCTTGACCCGGCTTATCGGAGTGATTTTGCAGTTTGAACTCTTGCTATTTACTCTGCTGTTTAAATTTTTGTAGGGTCTGCAGCAAGACCGCCAGTTTCGGCAGCAGCGCCTCCAACTGTTCCGGGGTGGGCGCCGTTTCGGCTTCAAGATCCGCTACCGCCTGTGCCAGCTCCTGTACATAAGGGAGGAAGCGATTACTGCATGTGGTAAAGCCTTGCTCTTGGGTAAATACGGCAGAAAACTTTCCATGGCCGGCCTGTTGCAGCTGATCCAGACGGTTATCGGCATCGACAGCCTGACGGTAAGCGGTCTGCAGATTGGCTTTCAGTTGCTCAATGACCTTGGTGTATGGCATAACAGCCTCTAACTGGTGAACTTTGGCTGAAATTATAAGGAACAGGGATGCGCGCAACAAGTCGACTGCTGTGGATCTTCTTCGGATGTGGCTTGCTTTTAAGCGGTATGGCCCAAGCAAGAGATGGCGACAAGCCGCCTTTCCATCAGTTGGAGTTTGCCGGCAAGACGGCTTTTCTCATGGGCTCAGTGCATGTCGGCAAGACCGACTTCTATCCACTGCCAAACCAGATAGAGCAGGCCTATCGCCACGCCGGTGCTCTGGTGCTGGAAGCCGATGTCCGCGATCCTGCGGCGCAGCAGTTGCTGCAGAAGTATGGCTTGAAGGCCGCAACACCTGATGAGGAAACCCAGACGCTGCTGCAGGGATACTGTGGCGGCAAGCCTTTGTGCCGGCAATTGGCTATGATGTCCCCCTGGTTGCAGTCGGTACAGATCAGTATGCAGCGCTTCGTGGAGCTGGGTTATCAACCCAGCCTGGGTGTGGAACAGTATCTGTTGGATGGGGTCGGTGACAGACCCGTGCTGGAGCTGGAAAGTACAGAAATGCAGTTGGCACTGCTGGACTCGCTGGCGCTGGAGTATCAGTGGAGTATGGTGCGGGAGAGCATTCGCGGTGAAGATAGGGAGATCCAGGCGCTGATCACGGCTTGGCGCAGCGGTAATGAAAAAGCGTTGGCCGAGTTGATGTTGCATCAGCTGTCCACCGAAGGTGAAGACGTATTGCTGGAAAAACTGCTGTGGCAGCGTAACCAAGGCATGGCCGAGCGCCTGTTGAGTCTGATGGCTTCCAATCAGGCGCCACTATTTGTGGCCGTCGGTGCCGGGCATCTGGCCGGTAAAAAGAGCTTACTCGAGTATTTGCATAAAGCCGGAGTCAGCAGCCGTAACTGCTGGCGGCAAAGCTGTGATATACCGCCCGGCGAGGCAAACTGAGGCGCTGAGGTCTATACTTGCTGTGCTTGGACACAGGGAGTTGAGATGCAAGGCATTAGCGAGGCGTACAAGGGGTTTGAAGGAACAGTTCGTCAGTGGGATGAACGTTTTGGCAAGGTGGTTGCCAGGGTCGATCCCGGCGATTTTTATATTACAGGTGCCGATGAGTACATTTTTACCCGCTTGGGGTCTTGTGTGGCGGCTTGTATCTGGGACCCTGTACTCGGCATAGGTGGCCTGAATCATTTTCTGTTACCCGAGCGCAAACTTCACGAAGATTGGCACCAACTGACCAGCTACAGCTGCCGCTACGGCAACTGGGCCATGGAGCAGCTGATCAATGCCATACTCTGTGTCGGTGGTCAGCGACACAGATTACAGGCCAAAGTATTCGGCGGTGCCAGAATGGGCCAAAGCAGTGTGCTGAATGTCGGCCAGTCCAACATAGATTTTGTACTACGTTATCTCGAACTCGAGCAGATCCCTGTGCAGGCGGAGGATTTGGGTGGCCCTTGGCCGCGTAAGGTGATGTTTCACCCCAACAGCGGCAAGGTCTTGCTCAAGCACATGGATCCCGAACGCCTAGCGCAGCTGGTGCCGGAAGAGAACCGTTATCTGGATCAGATAGTGGATGGCAAAGATCAACCCTCGATCGAGTTGTTCGGCCCGGATGCCTTGTGAGCAATGAAATGCACGTAGCGGCCCAGAGAAAGATAGGGCTGCTGGCGTGAGTATTTCAGCTCCATCTCCAGCAGTTGCTGGAAGTCGAAATTATCCGGCAAGCTCTTTTTAAGATAGTCATGGATGACTCTTACCCCGGATTCACACCTCAACTCCAGTTGCCACTCGTTAAACCAAGCTTGTACATCGGCTATTTGCAGCGGATGTTTCGGGCTGAGGCGGACTTTTTTGCGGGTCTGCAGATCGGCAGCCACATAGTCGAGATTGCCCGACACCAGGGCGTGAAAGCGCATCGCTTCCTTATTGAAAAACATCAGTGAAAACAGGCCGTCATCTTTCAAGAGTGACAGCAAGCCTGCCAGCGTCCCCTTGGCATCATGCAACCATTCGGCAACCGCATGGCAGAGGATAAGGTCGAACTGGCCCTGTTCCGTTACGTTCAACTCCTGAATGGCGCAGTGCAGCAGTTGAATATCCAAGAGCTCGGCCGAGGCGGCAATCTGCTCTTTGGCTTGTTCCAGCATGGCCGAGGAGATGTCGCAAAGTACTACTTCATGCCCCATGGCCGCCAGTTTCTGACTGAAAAAACCGAAACCGCCACCGGCATCCAGTACTCTGAGTTTACGGCCGGCAAAATAGGGGAGGTGCTCTTGCAGATCACGCCAGAGTACGGCGGCTCTGATCTGCCCTTTGGGGGTTCCATAGATATTGTTGGCGAACTTTTGCGCCAGCTTGTCAAAGTTCTGATCTTGCACTTTGGAGGGTTCTGAATGACTTGAAGGCATATAGTGTCTCACAAGCCGCAGCCCTTGGCATCAGGCCCAAGCGCTTATGGCGGACAGATCGCAAAATCATAGATAGCTCCGAAAACGGCAGGGATGAGGTATAATGCTCGGCTTGGAATACTCAAGGTGGGCTTTTTGGTTATGGAATTCAGTGTCGAACTGCGAACAATGCCTTCGTTGTTTTCGCTGTATCGCAAGATTTTTTTCGGGCGAAAGCCTGGCTGGGACAACCAGCCTTTACCTCGTATCAGCGTTAATACTCCCGGCGTGGTTTTGGAGCCCGGCAAGGTGGCCGACTACGCTCAGGTGTGTGGCTTCGAGTTTGATGGCAAAACTCTGCCGCCTACCTATCTGTATGTGATGGCCTTCAGGTTGCATGCGGTGATCTTTACCCATGACGCCATCACTTTTCCTCTGCTGGGAATGATCCACCTGCGTAACCGTATCAGTCAGTTTCGCAGTGTTACCCTTGATGAGCGTTTCGATATCG
This sequence comes from Shewanella sp. BJSY2023SW005, assembly GCF_047314585.1. Taxonomy (NCBI): domain Bacteria; kingdom Pseudomonadati; phylum Pseudomonadota; class Gammaproteobacteria; order Alteromonadales; family Shewanellaceae; genus Shewanella; species Shewanella sp. BJSY2023SW005. The sequence continues at coordinate 10,950 of NZ_JBKORJ010000061.1, read as the reverse complement.
ACTGTCGCCTCACTGACAGCCGAGAGACAGATTCCGGGCTGGAGTTTGACCTTATTTCCAGGGTGACTGTGGCCGGAGAGCTGGTGTGGGAATCCTTGTCTACTTATCTGTATCGCATAGATAAGCCGGGGCGCAGGGCAAGACCACCCAAGGCCGGGGATATTCAGTGGGAAAACCCCAGTGTCTGGGAGTTGGGTGACGACTTGGGGCGGCGTTATGCCAGAGCCTCGGGTGACTATAACCTGATCCATCTGCATCCCTTGCTTTCCAAGCGTTTTGGTTTCGACCGGGTGCTGGCCCATGGCATGTGGTCCAAGGCCCGCTGCGTGGCTCAGTTGATGCCTGAGCTGGGCAATAGGCCCTGTGTCATTGACGTGGCGTTCAAGTTGCCGCTGTTTATGCCGGCCAGTGTCTGCTTCTGTGCCGAGGCCATGGAGCAGGGCTATAAGTTTGAACTCAGAGATCAGAAAGGGCGCAGGCCGCATCTTTGTGGTGAGATCTCCCTGCTCTGAGCTGTCGGGGCCTAGGTTTCCCGCCTTGGCCCCTGTTTGGCTCCATGATTCCTGCGTTCGCTATTTTCCCTCCGTTCGGAAACTGTTTTTCGGCCAATTCCGGTCAGAGATTTCTTGACCCAGATTAAGGTATTGCTGAATAAAGAGGGCTCCGACTTTAGCTTGAAGCCGGAATGGCCTAGTATGCGGGTCCTTTGAGCTATTTGCTTTGGCCCTTGTGGGAGTTTTACTGAATGTTGAAGGACATAGAAATCTCTAGAATGACGCCAAGGCGTCCCATTGAGCATATCGCTACTGAGCTGGGGTTGCGTCCCGGTGAATTCAGCTGTTACGGCGACCACAAGGCAAAAATCCCGCTGTCCTTGCTCGAACGGGTCTATGACTATCTGCCCGGTAAGCTGATTCTGGTGACTGCGATAACGCCTACGTCACACGGTGAAGGCAAGACGGTGACCAGCATAGGTTTGACCCAAGCCCTGCATGCGCTCGAGCACAAGGTCTGCGCCTGTTTGCGCCAGCCCAGTATGGGGCCGGTCTTTGGCGTCAAGGGTGGGGCTGCCGGCGGTGGTTATGCCCAGATAGTGCCGATGGAAGAACTGAATTTGCATCTTACCGGGGACATTCACGCCATTACCAGCGCCCACAACCTGGCCGCAGCCGCGCTGGATGCCAGGCTGCATCACGAGCAACGCCTCGGGGCGGCAGAGTTCAGCCGTCGCAGTGGCTTGGATGCGCTCAATATCGATCCGGAAAAGCTCTTTTGGCACAGGGTGATGGATCACAATGATCGCAGCCTGCGGCAAATTCAGGTAGGGCTGGGAAATAACAATGGCCCTGAGCATGAGTCTGGCTTTGATATCACCGCCGCCTCGGAGCTGATGGCCATTTTGGCCCTGAGTCGCGATCTTGCCGATATGCGCCGCCGTGTCGGCCTGGTGTTGCTGGCACTCGATACCTCCGGACAGGCCATCACAGCCGAGCGGCTCGGGGTTGCCGGTGCCATGTGCGCCATTTTGCGTCAGGCGCTGGAGCCGACATTGATGCAGACCCTCAACGGCGCCCCTTGTCTTATCCACACAGGGCCTTTTGCCAATATCGCCCATGGCAACTCCTCTATCATTGCCGACGAAATGGCGCTGAAACTCAGCGACTATGTGGTCACTGAAGGCGGCTTTGGCTCGGATATGGGCTTTGAGAAGTTCTGCAACATCAAGGCGCCGATTTCCGGGCGTCAGCCAGATTGCACCGTCTTGGTGGCGACCTTGAGAGCGCTTAAGAGTAATGCCGGGCTCAAGGGGGAGGCAGTAAGCCGGCCTAACCAACAGGCACTGGAGCAGGGCTTTGCCAACCTGGCCTGGCACCTGGCCAATGTGCACCGCTACGGCACACCTGTGGTGGTGGCCGTCAACCGTTTCCCCGAGGATACCGAGCAGGAGCTTGAGTGGCTGAGACAGGCCTGCCTCGCCGAGGGCGCCGATGCTTGTGAACTCAGTGAGGCCTTTGCCCTAGGTGCCGATGGCGCCAAGGCCCTGGCCGAGTCGGTATTGGCAGCCATAGGCAAGGGCGATGGCTTCAAGCCTCTCTATGACCCTTCGCTTGGACTCGAGGCCAGTCTGGCAACTCTGGCCGAGCTTGGTTATGGCGCTGCCGGGGTTGAGTTGTCGGCCAAGGCCCGTGAGCAACTGGCCGAGATCCGGCGTCTTGGCGCAGACAAGTTGCCTGTGTGTATGGCCAAGACGCCTATGTCTATCAGTCACGATCCCAAACTCAAGGGGGCGCCCAGCGGTTTTACTTTGCCTATTACTGAGCTTAGGCTTAACGCCGGAGCCGGTTTTGTCACCGCCTTGGTGGGCAAGGTGATGACAATGCCTGGGCTGGGTTTGAACCCAGGCTACCTGCATATCGATATCAATGAGCAGGGTGAAGTGATAGGGCTTTAACTCGACAATTACAAAGGGCGCAGATGCGCCCTTTGTTGTATTGGATACTGCCGCGCCGATTTAACCGCGATAGAAGTGTACGTCCCGCTGCGGGAATGGAATGCTGATCCCTTCCTCGTCGAAACGCATCTTCACCGCCCGGGTAATGTCCCAGTAAACTTCCCAATAGTCTTCCGGCCTGACCCAGGGGCGCACCACAAAGTCCACCGAGGATTCGCCCAAGAGGTGCAGTTTAACCGTAGGCTCAGGGTGCTTAAGTACTTTGGGATGCTCTTGCACCAGTTGCTCCAGCACGGCTTCGGCCTGTTCAATATTATCGCTGTAGCTGATGCCGAAGGTCATATCTACCCGTCTGTGATGCTCGGCGGTGATATTGTTGATGGTATCGCCCCAAATTTTGTTGTTGGGAATGATCAGCCGCTGGTTGTCCAGGGTCTTGATGGTGGTAGATACCAGGCTCATATGGCTGACTCTGCCTGTGACTCCGGCGGCATGGATCAGATCTCCCACATCGAAGGGACGATAGATAAGGATCATCATCCCTGAGGCGAAGTTGGACAGGGTATCCTGCAGCGCAAAACCGATAATTACCCCGGCAATACCGAAACCGGCCAGTAGTGGGCCGAGTTCGAATCCAAGCTGTGACAAGGCTATCAGCAGTCCCAGGGTGAAAATAATCTTGCCGGAAAGCGAGGTGAAGAAGTCTTGCAGCAGCTTGCTGAACTTGAGCTTGGAGTTACTGACCGCCTTGGCGACGATTCGCTTGGTTAATTTGGCCAGCAAGACGGTAAGTAGCAAGATAAACAAGAAGATAAATATCTTGAACAGTATATCCGGCCCGCCTTCAATCAACTGCGCCTTGGCGATATCAAACCATTGTCCGGCCAGACTGGAGACGATATCGATATTGAGGACGTCCTGGGTGATATCTCCGGAAATGGCAAACAGGGTCTTTTTCAGATCGCTGGTATCTACATCCAGTTTATCCAGCATGCCTATCACTGCACTCAGGCTGCTGCTGTTGTTTTCCAACCGCTCTTTCAGCAGGGTCAAGGTCTTGCTCTGCTCGCTGCTGATATCTTTGCCCGCCAGCGCATTTTCGGCCATTTGCACGCCCAACTGCTGCTGGTTGTAGCTCACCAGACTTTCGAGCAACTCGGCTCTGACGATAAGACGTTGCTTGAGTGATTCTTTCGCCTGGCTGACATCCTGTCCCAGTTGCTCTGACCAATTGAGCAGTTCCAGCAAGCCTTTTTGAATTTCATCCTTTTCCAGGCTGCGGCGGGAGATCTCAAGCATCAGCTGTTGATCTTCCCCTTTGCCGAGCTTGCCCTGCAGCGACATTATCTCCTTGTCGAGATATTGCACCATCTCCTGCAGGAGTTGCCGCTGCGCTTGCAGGTGCGGCAAAACATTCACCTTGGCATTCTGTTCTGCGCTCTTGTCGCCAATGGCATCTATGCTCTCTTTGAGTTTATTTCTTTGTGCCAGAGTCAGCGCCTTGATCCTAAACTCAGTCACCGCCTTGAGTTCGCCCTTGGCACTGCGAAGCTGTTGGATATTTTGTCTTATGGTTTGCTGCATCAAAGTGAGCTGCTCGGTAGCGAGCGGTTCGGGTTCAGATGCGAAAGATTGCCAGGAAAGAGATAAACACAACACGAGCAAGAGAGTTCTAACCATGTTTTTGTCCGATTTTTATCTGTATTTTTGAAGTGTTGGAGTCAATAAATATGACACGAAATGTCCCATGACGCCCAAAAAGCTCGCGGATTTGTGGTTTTTCACTCATGGGAGATATAAGGCAGACGCCAGCTTTGCTAGAATAGCGCCCCTTTGTTGAGCTCGCCGGAGAACGCTCGAGTGCTATGTTCCAATTGCAATAAAACCTTTAATGTTTCTCAGATAGCCCGGCAGCGGGGCAGTGGCTTTTCCGCGCAGATCCAGTGTCCTCATTGTGAAGCCTGGCTTGGGAAGACGCCTTGGTTATTGAAATTGAAACTGGTGGGTTTTTATCTGGGGGCGGCTGCGGCTATCTGTGCCTGGTTGGTTCCAGAGACCAGACACTTCGGGATACCTGTCGCAATCCTTGGGCTGATCGTCTTGCTGATCAGCCACCTGATGGATCATCTTCACACGGTTGAAGCGCCGGTTAAAGTTGAAGAGGATGATTCGGCGCAGCGGCAGAAGTATCGCTGAGGGCTCAGTCTACCACCTGTACCTGATTGGCCAGGGAGGTTTCTACGTAATAGATGCCGCCCAAAATGGCGCCGCAAAACAGAATGGCAAACAGGATAATCCCCAGGTTATTTTTGAGAAATGCCAACATAGCTTTTCCTTTGGTTAGGCTGCTCCCATGGGCGGGCCCGCGCGAGCACAAAGAGTATAGGGTAAACCTTAACCGGCTGAGCTTAAGCAGAACTTAATCTCAGCCAGGCCTGTAAGCTGTAATTAGCGCCGAAACCTTGGCGCCGTTACATATCTTGTAACTTTTAGTTTCAGCTTCGCCTTGTTAACCTTGTTGCAACCTCGGGGTAGGCTGGCTTACACTAGCGCCGGATCTATCTGGGGGATGTTAGGTTTGGATATCGCTGTTCGTACAAGAAGCACTATTGCCATATGGCTTGCCGCTATACTGGTGCTCTTGTCTGTGGCTGCATCGGCCCACAGCATTTCCCATCTCGAAGAGGGTCACAAGACCCACTGTACCCTCTGTTTCCATCAGCATCAGCTGAACAAGCTCATGCCCGGCACCGGGCTGCATCTGGATGCTGTCAAACAATCCTATATCAGAGTCAGTTTTACGGCTCCTTCCAGGCAGGCGACCCACGTTCGCCTGTTTAACAGTCGTGCTCCACCTGTAACAGCCTGAATTTAAAGAGACATCTATTTAAATTTTGCTATCGACCGCATGGAATTGCGGTGCGATGACTGCTGTATTTCAGGAGCTAAAATGACTGTTTTTTCAACTCGTATTTCGCCTCTGGCCTTGGCCTGTGGCTTGGTTTCCACCTGTGCAATGGCCCAGGACCCTACGCTGACCAATCCGGCGATCAGTGCGGTTTTGGATGGCTATTATCAAACGGCGGATCGTCCCATGGCCGAGCGCCAGGAAGGTTTTGGTCTAGGGGAAACCGAACTGGCGCTCAGCGCCAATATTGACGATATGTTTTACGGCAAACTCACCACCACCATAGAAAATCATGATGGTGATACCGAAGTGAATCTGGAAGAGGCTTTTATTCAGACCTTGGCGATGCCGGCAGGGTTTGCGGTGCGCGCCGGACGTTTCTTGTCTGATGTGGGCTATCTCAATAACCAACATCCCCACACAGACGCCTTTACCGACAGACCGGCGGCTTACCGTGCCTTCCTGGGCAATCATTACTTCGATGATGGTATCCGCTTGAACTATGTGGCGCCGACAGACCTTTACTGGGTAATGGGGCTGGAAGCTTTCAAGGGCGACAAGATGCGTGCCGAGGATGAACACGGCGAGCGCGAGTTCAAGGATGTGGGTGTTTATACCGCTTACACCAAGATAGGTGGCGATATAGGGACAGACAGCTCCTGGCAGTTGGGGCTGTCCTATCTGCGCAATGAAAATGGCCGCATGACCCCTTTTGAAGAGCACGCGGGTGAGGAAGAGGAGCATGATCACGGCCACGACCATGAAGGTCACAGCCATGGTGCCTCTTATACGGGTGAAAACACCTATATTGCCGACTTTGTTTATAAGTGGGCACCCAACGGCAACTACAAGTATCAGCACCTGACTGTGAGTGGTGAATATTTCCGGGTGGCAGATTTCGTTGCCGAGGCCGAGCATGAGCATCACGAGGATGAACACGCCCATGCAGAGCCGAAAGATTACCATCAGGGCTGGTATCTGAGCGGTGTCTACCAATGGAGCCCCAGCTGGTCTACCGGGATCCGCTACGGCGAGCTGGATACCCAGCAGGCCCACGACGATCATTTCCACGGTCAGAAGCTGAAAGAAACCGAAGTTAGCCTGGCTTGGCATCACAGCCACTTCTCTACCGTAAGACTGCAGTACACCAATCAGCGTGGCACTAATTTCGACGGTATCGAAGACGACAATGTTATCACTCTGCAATACGTTATGACTCTGGGGGCCCACGGTGCGCATCAATTCTAAATTTGTCGGCCTGGCCACGGCCGCTTTGACTCTGGTGGCCAGTTGGCAGGCTCAGGCCAGCCTGAATATTTTTGCCTGTGAACCTGAATATGCCGCGTTGGCCAAGAGCTTGGCGCCGGATGCGGACATCTATTCGGCCACAACCGCCTTGCAGGATCCTCACCAGGTGCAGGCTCGACCCAGTTTAATCGCCAAGATGCGCCAGGCTGATCTGGCGGTCTGCGCCGGTGCGGATCTGGAAATCGGTTGGTTGCCTATGCTGCAGATGAAATCTTCCAACGCCAAGGTGCGCTCTACGGATCAGGGGCTGTTTTTTGCAGCCGATCAGGTTGAGACCCTGGATAAGCTGGATTCGGTCGACCGCAGCATGGGGGATGTGCACGCCAAGGGGAATCCGCATCTGCACTTTGACCCGTATCGGATGCTGGATATCGCCAAGGCGCTGAGCGCCAAGCTGGTGGCCCTGGACCCTCAAGGAAAAGCCGATTACGAGGCTGCGCTCAAGGCATTCAGCGAGCGTTGGCAGCAGGCTATTCCCAAGTGGGAAGCCGAAGCGGCATCACTCAAGGGCAAGAAGGTTATCGCCTATCACACCAGTTTCCGCTATCTGTTCAACTGGTTGGGAGTTTCTCAGGTCGCGGATCTCGAGCCCAAGCCCGGGTTGCCCCCCAGCAGTTCACACTTGGCTTCGCTGCTTGAGCGGGCAGGGCAAGGGGATGTCAGTGCCGTGGTAGTGGCATCCTATCAGGATGAACGTGGCGCCAACTGGTTGGGTGAAAGAGCCAAGTTGCCTGTATTGGTATTGCCCATGTCGGTCGGTGGTAACGCCCAGAGTCAGGATCTTTTCAGCCTGTATGACAGCGCCATCTCGCTGCTCAAGAGCGTGAATTGATTATGGACAGCGGACTGTTCAGCATACTCTTGCCGGCCTTTGCGGCCGGCCTGCTGGTGCTCTCAACCCATGTGGTATTGGGGCGCCAGGTGTTGAAGCGCGGGATCATCTTTATCGATCTGGCGATTGCCCAAGTGGCGGCTCTGGGGGCGATAGTGGCGCATCTTAACCATGATCTGGAGGATATTCCTTATTCTCATGTATGGATGCCGGCATTGTTTGCCCTGGCCGGGGCCGGAGTCATAGCCTGGTTGTCACGTAAGATGGCCTCTGAGCTGGAGGCCATGATCGGCTGCTTCTACGTGTTGGCCGCTGTGGCTGCCATGTTGCTGCTCTCCAACGACCCCCATGGTGCCGAGCTGCTCAAGCAACTGATGTCGGGACAGATCCTTTGGGTCAACTGGCCACAACTGATCTTGCCGGCACTGGTTTATGCTCTGGTGTTGGGGCTATTGCTGTGGCGCCCGTCTTTGCTCAATGGCGCCGTGTTTTATCCCCTGTTTGCCCTGGTGATAACCCTGTCGGTGGAGCTGGTGGGTGTCTATCTGGTGTTCAGCACCTTGATCCTGCCTGCACTGGCGCTGAATAAATACAGCGGCCGTTTCGCGCTTGGCTGGGCCTATCTGGTCGGGGTATTGGGTTATGTCGCCGGTCTGTGGGCCTCGGCGAGTTATGACCTGCCTAGTGGGGCCGCCATAGTGGCAACTCTGGCACTGAGCGCTCTGCTGTTCCGTGTGCTGCTTGGCTTCAGCGGCCGCCGCTGAGACTGGCGAGATTGAATGCGGCCCCAGTGGCCGCATTTTTTTATGCTGTTAAAAATCAGCGCACAGATGTAAACAAAAGATTGAGCCACAGCAGGCCTGTAGCTATACTGTCCGCCGTTGCATAAGTGGAGTAAATTTATGCTGTTGATAGTCCGTTCTCTGCTGCTGGCGGTACTCTTATTGCTGGCCTTTGTTTTTGGTGGCATTTTTTGCATCTTGCGTCCAAGACACAGAGACAATGTACACCTGTTTGCCCGACTGTTTTCGGCGGTAGCGCCTATACTGGGTGTTAAAGTCATAGTGCGTGCAGGCAAAACCAACCCGGGTGAGCCCTGTATCTTTCTGGCGAACCATCAAAATAATTTCGATATGTTTACCCACACAGCAGCGGTTCCCAAAGGCACTGTCAGCCTGGGAAAGAAGAGCCTGTTGTGGATGCCGCTGTTTGGTCAGCTTTATTGGCTTTCGGGTAATATTCTCATCGACCGTAAAAACCGTACCCGCGCCTTTGAAACCATGGCCGAGACGGCGCGTAAGATCAAAGAGAAATGCCTCTCTGTATGGATATTTCCTGAAGGCACCCGCAGTCGCGGTCGCGGCTTGCTGCCCTTCAAGGCTGGGGCATTTCATACCGCCATAGCCGCCGGAGTGCCTATGGTACCGGTACTGGCTTCCAATCAGTGCCATATCAAGCTCAACCGCTGGAACAATGGCGTGGTGATCATTGAGATGATGGAGCCGGTGGCGACCAAAGGCCTAAGCAAGGCCAATGTTAAAGAGTTGTCCGATAAGGTCCATGCCACCATGGCCAGCAAACTGAAACAACTCAATGCCGAGGCGGCAGCACTTATGGGTAAAACTGTGCCCGCGGATATCGTATAATACCCTCTGACCTATTTTTTCGGAGACAAGCATGTCCATTGAACGTCTGTTGCAGGCACAGAAGCAGGAAAACCGTGACATTATTCAGTCCTTGCTGGATGACGGTTCTGAGGCCGATGCTGAATACACCATAGAACACCATTTTTCGTCCACTAACTTTGACCGCCTGGAAAAGGCCGCAGTCGATGCCTTTAAATTGGGCTTTGAGGTTAACGATGCCGAAGAGGTGGAACTGGATGATGGTAGTTTGATTTTCTGTTTTGACGCCATTGCCTACCACCAACTGGAAGCCGAACTTCTGGATAAGGCCTGTGAGCAGTTGCTGCAGCTGGCGGTCAAGCATAAGGTTGACTATGACGGCTGGGGCACCTATTACATAGGTGACGAGCTGGAAGATGAAGACGACGAAGAGCAGGACTAAGTCCTGTTACCAATAAAAACACCGGGTTCTTGGCCCGGTGTTTTTGTCTCTGGCGGTTTTGCCGGCAGATTTATTTTCAGTTGTAGTCGACCGGCTTCTCGCCAATAACGACCGGGAGCTCTATCTGTTTACCGGCGCGGATCACCTGCAGGGTGACCTTGGTACCTGGGGTGGTCTCGGCAATCCTGTCCATCAGCATATAGATGCGGGTAACCTCTTCACCCTGATACTGAGTGATCACATCTCTGGGCCTCAGACCGGCCAGTGCTGCCGGGCCATTGGGTTCTATGCCGGTTACCACTACGCCGCGAAGATCCGGCAAGTTAAGTATTTGCGCCACAACCGGGCTGACGTCTTCACCCGAGATCCCCAGAGCCCCGCGAATAACCCGGCCGTCCTTGATCAGTTTGCCCATGACAGCGTAGGCCAGCTTGATGGGAATGGCGAAGTTGATGCCATGGCCACCCCCTTCACCGCCTATCTGGAAGGCGGCAGTGTTGATGCCTATCAGGCCGCCATGGGTGTCTATCAGGGCGCCACCCGAGTTACCGGCATTGATGGCGGCATCGGTTTGCAGAAAGTCCAGGTAGCCTGTGCTCAGGCCGTTACGACCTGTGGCACTGATGATCCCCTGGGTAATGGTTTGCCCCAGGTTATAGGGGTTACCTATGGCAAGCACCACATCGCCCACTTGAGGTGGGCTGTCGAGGTTAACCGGTACTACTGGCAGGTTATCCCCCTGGATCTCCAGCACGGCCAGGTCGGTTTCAGGATCCTGACCGACTACCTCTGCACCGAATTTTCGGCCATCCTGCAATGCCACCACAATTTCATCGGCCTTCTTGACCACATGATAGTTAGTGAGAATGTAGCCTTCCTTGCTCATGATGACGCCTGAGCCCAAGCCCTGCAGAGAGCCGCCATTTAGAGGCCGGCTCTGGTTGATACTCAGGCTATAGATATTCACTACCGCCGGCGCGGCGCGGCGTACCGCCTTGGCAAAGGACAGCTCTGCACCACTGTTTCCCCTGAACTGCAACAGGTTGCCACCGAGATTGCCTTCGCCCATAAAACGGTTGGCCAGCAGAAAGACGGCTGCCATTACCAGGCCAAAGACCACAGCTTTGCAGATATAGATCAGGGTTTCTTTCATTATGATGACATTGCTGAATATTAAAAAAGGCTCGTTAGATTAGCATGTTTCTTGCTCTTGCGAACAATAGTCAAGGCTCAGGAAGTCAATTTTGCCCTGAATTGGGCACCGGAAATAGAAAAAGCGGGGTTATCCCTAATGCCGTTCACTTAGTGTGAACGGCATTTTTCTTAGGCTTAATGGGATACTTGTTTTTACTCATTTTTAACGCACGTGGATAGGCTCTATCC
>NZ_JBKORJ010000060.1:0-74738 GCF_047314585.1 Shewanella sp. BJSY2023SW005 | reverse complement strand
CAGGGCGGGATCCCACTTTAAATTGAACTTTTACGGTTGGTCATGATCTGATCTGCCTTGCCCTTAATCCACAGATGACCATGACCCTTTTGAAACAACTAGAACAGATTACCGATCCCCGTAAGGACATCAATCTAAAGCATAATTTAGTGGATGTGGTGTTCCTGACACTCAGTGCTATCCTCAGCGGTGCGACTGGGTGGAAGTCCATTCAGGAATTCGGAGAAGAACAGCTAGATTGGCTCCGTCTGTACCGAAAATTTGAAAATGGCATCCCTAAAAGGCATTGTATCAGTAATATAATCAAAGCATTGGACAGCGAACTGCTCCTTCAAGCCATATTTGGCTGGATCAATGAGCAACGGCAAACGGAAGGGAAAACCGTTATCGCGCTGGATGGAAAAACCCTGCGCGGGGCGTGGAGTGAGGATGCTAAGAATGCACTCCATGTTGTCAGCGCATTTGATGTCGGCAACGGCATTACACTTTACCAAGACAGTTCACATTCTAAAGGGAAAGAAGCTGAAGTCGCCCGCAACATGATTGATGCTATGGCACTGGATAATGCCGTTCTGACGCTGGATGCACTGCATTGTCAGGTGTCTACCATGAACAAAATTAAACAGGGGAACGGTGATTTCATTATTCAGCTCAAGTCGAACCAGCCGGGATTATTTGAAGCAGTCAAAACCAGCTTCAGTAAAGCGTATGAGCAGCCAGAACTGGCTATATTTGAGCAGTTCAACATGGGTCATGGCCGCAGGGAGCGCCGAACAGTCATGCAGATAGAAGCAGAATTATCAGCGGAACTTAAGAAAAAGTGGCCGCACATCACCTCATTTATCGAAGTTGCCAGTGAACGGACAGTCGATGGAATAACATCATGTTCTTCACGCTGGTATGTCAGTTCCTTACCGCTCAATGCCGAAGAGGCCGCGAGGACTATTCGAGAGCATTGGGGGGTAGAAAATCAGCTCCATTGGGTGCTGGATGTGGTCTTCCGCGAAGATGCGCTGAAGGTAACGGATCCTGATGGCGCAAAGCATCTCGCCCTATTTAACCGAGCGGCTCTGAGTGCGATAAGGCAGCACCAAGGCAAAAAAGACAGTCTGGCAGGTAAGCGCCGCCGTGCTGGTTGGAGTCCTACATTTCGCTCAGAGTTGTTATTTGGTTAAGATATAAGCAAAGTGGAATCCCGCCCTGTATAAGCATAGACATAATAATTCCTTATACAGGTGTCGACCTCAGTGTTTTTTCGTGGATTGGTAAAACCAGAATCACCCTGTTTGTTGCACTTCCTTACAAAAACTGGAAAAGAATTAGAGAAAACCAACATATCTACAGCTAACACACTTTTATCGGCTTGGTCTTAATTACAAAAAGCGACCACAGATTTTGGCTGAGTTTTTGAAAGCACTCCAGTATTGCGTTATCTATGAGACAGTTCCCGATGAAGACTGCATTAACATCCGCGATCCTTACTATTCAAGATAATACTAATTAAATCGCTGATACTTACTCGCCAAAACTCAATTGCCAGAGTAACCATACCGGAGATCTTTGGTTTCAGGTATCGACTCTTTTATCTATTTAACACTGCAATCTGGAGCATTAGGAATAGAACGAAGAAGCGACAATGGCGTGGCATAAGAACCACCTTAAAAAGGTTAACCACGCGAAATTATTTTATATTTTTAAGGACTTTTATTCCAATTAGTCAAAATCAATACTGTTAAAATAAATCCAGGCGGTTTGTTCCTGCTGACTTAACCAATCTTCACGCTCATTCTCATCGGCAATAAAATCCGCATAAAAACGAATCGCTGCAAACCACAACTCACCACCCATGTACTGATCGTATACGGACTTAACCCCGGTTTCCAGAAATAACTTAAGATGTTGCGGATATTCAGCAAAATAATCCAGCAACACATCTTGGTGTGCTTCGACCTGCAGTGACCCCCACTGACCACCTGCGCCACCTGCCCGATGCGCCAGCAGCGTCAGCATAGGCTTACAAATGCCGTGTTTTTCGATCAAGGCTTCGATATGATCATTCTGGTACACCTCATGATCCAGATCGTTCAGCAGTAATAGCTCAACATATAACGGGATGTATTTCAGATCCTGCATACACAAAACATAAGCAGCGTTCTCGGCCAGCGGATTTTCATCATCCTGCCAGATTCTGTCGTCGTCACGGGTTCGACACCAGATATTAACGTTGCTGATAAAGGTAGCCGCTTTCGCTTCCAGGGTTGAGTTACCCACAAACTTAGCGAACACCTCCTCTTCCTCCACCTGGCCTTCCGGGGTCATAACATTAATGGAATAGAACAGCGTGTGGAATTCCACACTGACACCATGTTCCGAGAGCTTCTCATCAATCTGATAACTCAGATCAAGATACACATCGGCCAGCGCATTTAAACGTTCAAAAGAGTCGAGGTCATCAACTTCAATATTAAAGATAATTTCAGAGTGCGATGTTTCAATAGTCGTCTTCAATGTTAACCCTTGGTTAAAATATAAAATTCTATGTATTAAAATAGATACGATTACTTATCGTAGCGAAGGATGGTTATTTAATTTCTGAAGCTAGCTACCGTTGCACCGAAAAAAGTACTCCCAACAGTAAGCTGGCAAGGAGCAGACGTTAAAAGAACTTCAGAGATTCCTAGTGAAAAATAGACCACAACAGGCGTCTTAATTTTTCGACAGCATGCGCTTGTTAGCTTCTGTTGGTTCCAGTGAACTGAAGTATATTGTTCGGAAACTTCATTGACTCAACCTCACCGAAAGGCTCTTTTGCCACTACAGTTTCCAAATCTGCCATCTACCAGAAAACACTATACACTTGGCTTTATTGACATTTTTAATTCCGCCAACAGATTAACGCGCAAACCATCGATAACAGGTGCGCTTTTGCGGAGCATTTTGCTGTAGGCATAGCTACCGCACGGATACGAAACTGACTTCGTCCCTGAAGATACCCCACGGCCGGGGAACTATGTCAGGCCAATATTTCCTATTATGGCCTACTACACTGAGTGTCATATCCACTGCAGTTAAGAAAAAGCTTAACATAAGCAGTTGAATTGTATCTACAATAACCAGGTTAGATAAGTGAAACAATCGCCAATAGGGAGAAATTAGGTAAAAGCGATAAAATACTGTTTTAACTGCCGGCGCCGAAATGATTGGCTATTTGGGAAGATAGTTGCTCTCTTTGCGATTCAGCTCATGCTTGTTGAGCTTTAGCAATCAGGAATGTGAGGCGGATTACAGCAGTTTGCAGCAAAACACTCTAGGGTAAGCTAACCCTAATAACGAGAGGCAAGCTCTCGACTTTAAACAGGAATCTCAGATGTCTGATACAGATAAGGCGTTTTTTCAGCGTGCCAGTGAGCTCATCGAGTTGGCCAACAAACAGAACCAGAATACTGAAGTCCAAACCGGTGAAGTCAGTGCCTCCTTCATGTATGCCCTGGCTCGCTACAATGCCTGGTTCGGCTCTACCGGTTTTGCCACCAAGGAGCAGATGCAGTCGAAGAAGCAAGAGATGATGGATTACTATATGGAGCGCTACAAGGAGATGCTTGAAGGCTCTATGGACGACTATATCGAGAATTTCGACCACTACCGCGCAACGCAGAAGTAAGGCCGCCATAGTATTTCAAAATGCCCGGCCTGATGCCGGGCGTTTTATTTTGGCTTAACTCATGTTTAAAGCCCTTCCCTGGCCTACCGATTTTGCCATCCTTTGATTAGCCCCGAATTCAGATTGAATCGCCACCGATATCTAGGCTATTGTCTGAGCTATTTTTTTTGGCTATTTTCTAAGCTATTGTCTGAGTTAATACTTAAGCTTTTGTGCCGCTTTGTGGTCTTGCTCTTAAACTGAGTCTTAAAAGAGTGACCCGCTGTCTCGACCCAGAAAGGCTTGAAGCTTATGCTATGACACCTGTTTTTATAGTTAGACAGGTTTTGGCGCAACAGATATCCGGATTAAAACGCGATACTAAACACTACTCACGCCATCACCTAAGGAGACACTTGTGACACCCGCAATCGATCTCGCCACCAAGGCGGGGATCTCTTTTACCGTTCACGAATATCACCATGACAAGAATGCCCCTTCCTACGGAGAAGAGGCCGCCAGTGCACTTGGACTGGATCCCAACCGGGTATTCAAGACTCTGCTAGTCAGCAGCGATGAAAAGTCACCGCCACTGGCGGTGGCCCTGGTGCCAGTGAATCATCAACTCAGCTTGAAATGCGTTGCCAAGGCGATTAAGGCCAAGAAGTTGGTGATGGCCAATCCGCAGTTGGCGCAGCGTTCATCCGGCTACCTGGTGGGCGGCATCAGCCCTCTGGGGCAGAAAAAGCAGTTACCTACAGTAATAGACGCCAGCGCCCAGGAGTTTGACAGCATCTATGTCAGCGCCGGTCGCCGCGGACTGGAGATCTGTCTTGCCGCAGAGGACTTGGCCAAGCTCTGCCGCGGCAGTTTTGCGGCTATCAAGAGCTGAATCGTAAGCGGCCAAAGCAAAAGCCCCGCAACTGCGGGGCTTGGGTTATACGATGCTCTGAATACTTTTACAAGAAGTAAACACTAACTTCTGGCGGTGTAATCACCGACACCCAACCACTTGTAGGTGGTCAGTGCTTCCAGCCCCATGGGGCCTCTGGCATGCAGTTTCTGAGTACTGACAGCCACCTCGGCGCCCAGGCCGAACTGGCCACCATCGGTGAAACGGGTGCTGGCATTGAGGTAAACCGCCGCCGAATTCACCTGGTTCATAAACTCGGTAGCGGCATTGATATCATCCGTGAGGATAGCCTCGGAGTGACCGCTGGAATAACGGCGAATATGACCTATGGCCTGCTGGATATCATCGACTACCCGGATCCCCAGATTGAGGGATAACCACTCGGTAGCAAAGCTATCCTCGCTGGCGGCGGCCACTTGCTCGGATCCAAGAATAGCCACAGTCTCGGGGCAACCTACCAGCTTAACTCCGGCATCGACTAAGGCCTTGGCCACCTTGGGCAATGCCTCCTTGGCTATCTGCTTATGCACCAACAGGGTATCCAGGGCGTTACATACGGTTGGGCGCTGCACCTTGGCGTTGAGAATGACAGGAATGGCCTTCTCCAGATCGGCCGCCTTATCCAGATAGAGATGGCAGATACCGATACCACCGAGAATAACCGGAATAGTCGCCTGTTCGGCGCAGAGCCGCTGCAGCTTGTCGCCGCCTCGGGGCACTATCATGTCCACATATTGATCCAGTTTCAGCAGCCCGGTAACCAGGGTGCGATCCGGGTTGTCGATAAGCTGCACCGCATCTTCCGGCAAGCCACTGGCTTTAACGCCCTGGCGAATGGCCTTGGCCAGCGCTTGGTTGGATTTCAGGGTTTCCTTGCCGCCACGGAGGATCACCGCGTTGCCGGTTTT
Organism: Shewanella sp. BJSY2023SW005; assembly: GCF_047314585.1. Classification (NCBI taxonomy): domain Bacteria; kingdom Pseudomonadati; phylum Pseudomonadota; class Gammaproteobacteria; order Alteromonadales; family Shewanellaceae; genus Shewanella; species Shewanella sp. BJSY2023SW005. Next base: position 69,277 of record NZ_JBKORJ010000060.1, on the reverse strand, counting down.
AAGGGCCAGCACGGCAATATCCACAGTCACATTGGGCCTGGCCTCATAGATAACGCCTATCACCCCCAGTGGCACGGCGCGCCGACACAGGCGCAAGCCGTTATCCAGTATCCGGCTGTCATACTCGCGGCCAATGGGATCGGCAAGGGCAATCACATTGTCGATATCGGCTATGACTCCAGCCAGGCGCGGCTTATCCAGCAGCAGCCTGTCTATCATGGCCGCGTTGAGGCCAGCCTCTTTAGCCGCGGCTACATCCTGCTCATTGGCCGCGAGGATTGCCGCTTCATCGGCCTTGAGAGCGGCAACGATATTATGCAGCAGTTGCTGCTTGTCACTGCCGGAAAGATTGGCCAGGGCAAAACTGGCTTCCTTGGCCCTTTGCCCCAGTTGTTGCAGATATTCAGCTGTCATAAAACCACCATGTCGTTGCGGTGCACTATTGCATCACCATAGTCATAGCCCAGCAAGGATTCAATGTTATCTGAATGCTGGCCCGCAATACGTTTGAGGGCCACGGCGCTGTAGCGGCAGATCCCCCGCGCCAGTTTACGGCCATTGGGATCCAAGAGTTGCACTGTGGCGCCCCGTTCAAACTCGCCCTCGACGGCGATAATCCCCTTGGACAGCAGACTGCGGCCCTTTTCGGTTACCGCTCGCACCGCGCCTTCATCCAAGGTCAGTTTCCCCTTGGCCTTGGGCCCGGCAAGGATCCACTGTTTGCGGCTCTCCAGCGGGGTTTCGATGGCGCAGAAGTGAGTCCCCACTGACTCGCCGGCAGCGATTTTTTCGATGGCATCCGGATGATGACCCGAAGCAATAACCACCTCAATACCGGCGCGGCGAGCTATGTCGGCCGCCTCCAGCTTGGTTGCCATGCCGCCGATACCCAAACCGGAAACCGAGCCGCCGGCCAGTTGCCGCAGGCTGTCGTCGATATTGGCCACTTCGCTGATAAGATGAGCATTGGGATTATGGCGCGGATCGGCATCGAACAAGCCTTTTTGGTCTGTCAGCAGGATCAGCAAGTCGGCATCGCACAAAAGCGCCGCCCGGGCGGACAGGTTGTCGTTGTCCCCTACCTTGATCTCATTGGTGGCAACGGCATCGTTTTCATTGATGATGGGGATAATATTCTGTTTCAGCAGCGCATTCAGGGTATCTCTGGCGTTGAGATAGCGCTCGCGATCGTGCAGATCCGCCCGGGTAAGCAGCAACTGCCCCACGTGCAGACCATAAATACTGAACAACTGCGCCCAGGCCAGAATCAACTGGCTCTGGCCCACGGCCGCCAGCAACTGTTTGTTGGCCATGGTATCCGGCAACTCCGGATACATCAGATGCTCACGCCCGGCGGCAATGGCGCCGGAGGTACACAAAACCACTTCGATACCGGCGCGCATCAGGGTCGCCATCTGCCTGGCCAGCTCGACCATATGGGCCTTGTCCAGGCGCTTGCTGCCGGAGGTAAGTACACTGGTACCCAGTTTTACCACTACCCGGCGGTAGCGTGTGTCACTCAAGTTCATCACTTGTATTTGCTTAAAAAAGTCGGGGATAAATCTTATACCCAATCCGTCGCCTGATTCCTAGCGGCAGTAGGCCTTCAAATGGATAAAATCGTTATTTATTGCGGTATCTCATACAAAAAGGGCCATACAAAGTATGACCCTCAAAATAAATACGGTTTATAAAGCACTTGCTCGCGTTTTACCTTTAGCTCCCGTAGGCAAACTTGAGAATAAACAGCAGCGCCAGTGCCACAACCCCGGCGTTGAGATCGCGAAAACGGCCGCAGAGAAGTTTAATCGCCGCATAGGCGATAAAGCCAAAGGCGATCCCAGTGGCAATTGAGAAGGTTAATGGCATCAACAGGCAGACCACCACCACAGGGGCAGCCTCGGTCAAATCTTCCCACTCTACATGCACCAAACCAGACATCATCAGAATCGCCACATAGAAGAGGGTGCCCGCGGTAGCATAGGCCGGCACCATACCAGCCAGCGGCGAGATAAAGAGCGAGGCCAAAAACAGCAGCCCGACCACGACGGCGGTCAAGCCGGTACGGCCACCGGCACTAACGCCTGAGGTGCTCTCGACATAACTTGTGGTAGTCGAGGTACCCAGCATGGCCCCGGCAATAGTGGCAGCGCTGTCGGCGGTCAGGGCACGATTGAGTCTTGGCAGGCGGCCCTTATCATCCAGAAAACCACCACGATGGGCCACGGCTACCAAGGTGCCCGAGGTATCGAACAAGTCCACAAACAAAAAGGCAAACACCACGGAAATCATGCTGATCTCCAGCATGCCGGAGAGATCCATCTTCATAAAGGTGGGCGCTATGGAAGGCGGCATGGATACCAGGCCACTATATTGCACATCACCAAAGGCCAGCCCCAACATTGTGATGACCAGAATGCTGAGGATCACTGCCGCCTTATAACCACGCTGAACAAAAGCGATGATCAGGAAGAACCCCAGTACCGACATCAGCGCCGGAAATGCGGTGATATCGCCCATACCTACGAGTGTTGCCGGGTTGGCAACCACTATGCCGGCACTCTTGAGACCGATGAGCGCCAAAAACAAGCCGATACCTGCGGCTATGCCAAGGCGCAGCGACATGGGAATGGAGTTGACCACCCATTCCCGAATTCGCACCAGGGAGAGGATCATAAAGCAGATCCCGGAGAGGAATACTGCGCCGAGCGCGGTTTCCCAGCTATAGCCCATTTCCCCCACAACTGTGTAGGTAAAAAAGGCGTTGAGGCCCATTCCCGGCGCCAGGGCTATGGGATAATTGGCCAGCAGCCCCATGACCAGACAACCTATCGCCGCCGCGACACAGGTCGCCACAAAGACAGCGCCTTGATCCATACCGGCATCGGCCAGCATAGAGGGGTTAACAAAGATGATGTAAGCCATGGTCAGAAAGGTGGTCAGACCCGCCACGGCTTCCTGCTTCAGAGAGGTTTTGTTTTGCTTTAACTTGAACAGTTTTTCCAACATGGAACCAGGTTCCTTGAGTTTGAGTGTAGGGAGGTTTGTGACACTTCTTTAACGAGGTCATCGGCGGCAGATTATAGGGAGTTTGACCTGATCAGACCAGCACCAGAGCATGGAGGCTACCTGTGGTATCCATTAAATGCCCACCAGCTCACAATTTATTCACATTTTGCTGCGGACAAAAAAAAGCCTGCTCAAAGAGCAGGCCAAGACATGTATCAAGCACCCAAAAGGGAAAGAGTCTACCGCGCTAGCGGGTAACACCTGGCAACAGAAGCAAAACTTCTATTGCGACTTGAGTCTAAATACACCACAGAGTGGTGAACAAAGGTTGATGGATGATGGAACTACTTAAAGGGGTAGTCAGCCCTTGAAACTCATGGCGAACATGCCGCCGCGCAAAACCTGACAATCAAACCAGGTGTTGCTCCAATAAACTACGTTGTTTTTGCCTGTGTAAGACATAGCCGATACTCCTAACAAAGTTGTGAAATAAATACTCTAGTGAAGCTTGGCTCGGTTCCCTGGAACTAGAGGTTCTCATATCCGTGGAGACAACTTGTCACTCATTTCCTTGGAGATAGTTATCCATCCTGGATTGACTAGAGGTGGAAGGCGCTTGCCTAACCAACGAGAGCTATTATAGCCACCTGTAATTTTATTACAAGTATTAAGGCTAAAAATTTAAAATACACCTAAAACTGTAAGGCAATTACATAAAAGTTACACAGGATTTACCCACCGCACCTAATGATACATCTCGAAACATAGTAAGAGAACACTCATTACCATTTGATTTTAAATAAATAAATCAAAAGCCAATCAGGCCAACCTCATTCCAATTAAGTAAAATCTAACACTGTAATTAGCTGTCAGTTACAGTCCAAATGTTAGTCTCCCGGCGGGGGTAAAAGCGTGATCTCAAAGAGGTAGGACCAGTTAAGGTGAATTGGATCACCCCATCCAAGGGCTGGGTAAAAATCCGTCTGAAAGTTTTCTGTTGTTTTCAGATATCGTGCCAAATGACAACTTAAAGCAGGGGCGAGATCCAATCACTCGCAGTGGATAGCTTGGGTGAGATGACGTCCAGCAAATATCGGGGCTATGGAATACCAACATAGCGGTCGCCAAGTGAAGAAAAGCCAACGGACAGAGTGCAGGGATAACCCGGCCGACGACATCGGCCGGGAGGCGTTGAGGACTTACTCAGTCATATAGGCAAACAACCCAAGCAGCGGCGCCGCCGTAGGTTTGCCATAGAGGGGATCACCTTCTGTGGCACTGCCGGCGATATCCAGATGACTATAGGCCATGGGCTGAGCGTCTTTTACCCCGTGTTGCGCCAATCCGGAAGCCTTTAGCAGGAAGGCCGCCGGATACTGGTGTCCTCTGGCGGTAACCGATGAGGGCGCATTATTGGAAGAAAGTAGCTCAGAGGCGCCGGAAACATCACGCACCTTGGCAAAATCTTCCTTACGCAAACGGGACAGCTCCAGCCCTTCACCGTAACGCTCGGCGCTGGCTTGCAACCGCTTGGGTAATGCCTGTTGCTCGGCAACGGCGTTGGCCACTACCGCACTGTAAGCTCCATACGCTCGCACCACATGGCCGGTCAGGGTTGCCACAGAGAATAGCTCGGGCGCCGCACTGCCCTGCGCCTTTAAACGCAGATGGGACAGCAAGTCGGCCAGCACCAAACGTCCTTCGGCATCGGTATTGCCAATCCTGACCCTGACACCCGAATGGGCTGTGATGATTTCGTCCGTGACAAAGGCTTCGCTGCCTATACTGTTGCGTACCAGCCCCAATTCGGCCACCACACGAATGCCTTTGGGCTTGAGTAATGACAAGGTCTTCATCAAACCGGCCACGGCAGCCGCGCCGCCCTTGTCGCGGCTCATACCGGCCATGGCGCCGCCCACTTTCAGATCGGCGCCGCCTGTGTCATACACCACGCCCTTGCCGGCAAAGAAATAGTTGTGCTGGATTTCACCTTCGCCGCGGTACTCCAATTTAACGACTCTGGGCTGATGTCTGGCCACGGCAAAAGAGGCCCGCGCCACAGCGCTCAGCAAGGGATAGTCCCGCTCGAGAATGTCTCTGTCTTCCACGACCTGCAGCGACAGCCCTGAATCTTTGAAGGCGTTGAGGCAGTAATCGGCAAAGGCAGGGGCGCCCATGCGCTCGGGCTCAGTGCCACAAAGATCTCTGGCAAGGGTGCGGCCGGCTTCAATGGCATTGAGCATGCCGGCATCTGCGCCGTTCATCACCCCTATGGCTTCTATGCTGTCAAGGGCGGCGCCCGCCTCACGGGCTTCCAATGGCTGCCATAGCTCCTGCGCCGTTGCCAGCGCCGCAACCATATCTGCCTTGGCGTATTCATCACCTAAGGATGCAGGCTTATCAACCCACAATAGCGGCCTTTTGGCTCCGGCGTCACGGGCGATGGCGATACCGGCACGGGCGGCATTGGCAAAGGCGCGCACATCGTCATAATCGCCAAGCGGCGCGACCGGGGCGATAATCAAGCGGCCACCGGCAAGCCCAGGAGCAAACAACAGGGTTGGGCTCTTGCCCACCCGTTTGTCAACTTGAGCCCCATGGGAGGCCAGTATCGCCACCTCTTCGATTGGACACGCCGTCACATCGGCGCTGACCACCAGCAATGCATCCCAGTCTGCCTCACTGAAAATTGCATCCTGGTCAGTAACATCAATAAATTCAACCATGACCCATCCTAATTATTTTTTATTGGCGCCCAGCATTATTCCCTTTCCGGCGCCGGATTACCAATATCTGGCTGGCAAGTTTCGCTGCCACAAATAAACAATTGTCCCAACTGGGTTCTGCGCCCTTACGTCGCTCTGTGGTAGACTGATGACAACTCGCGCTTGGCCCGGTCCAAGCCCGCCAACCAGACGAAAAGATCAGGAGTTTGCTGTGTCCAGTCTCAGCCAATTGCAACCTCAGCCTCTATGGCAGTGGTTTGAACAAATCTGTGCCATTCCTCACCCATCCAAACATGAAGCCGCGCTTAGCCAATATATTCAGAGCTGGGCCAAAGACCGTCAGCTTGAGGTTATCGAAGATAAAGTCGGTAACCTGATTATTCGCAAAGATGCCACTCCCGGGATGGAAAACCGCAAACCCGTGGTGATCCAGGCCCATATCGATATGGTGCCGCAGAAAAATGCCGATAAAGAGCATGACTTCGTCAAAGATCCGATCCAGCCCTGGATTGACGGCGACTGGGTCAAGGCCCAGGGCACGACTCTGGGTGCCGATAACGGCATAGGCATGGCATCGGCGCTGGCAATTCTCGGCAGTGACGATATTCCCCACGGGCCACTGGAAGTGCTGCTGACCATAGATGAAGAAGCGGGTATGACAGGAGCCTTTGGCCTGGAAGCCGGTATGCTTCGCGGTGAAATCCTGATCAACACAGATTCCGAGCAGGAAGGCGAGATCTACATGGGCTGCGCCGGTGGCGTGGATGCCGAGATCACCCTGCCCATGGTCTGGGAAGCCACAGGCGATGGTTTCCAGGCATTCAACCTGACACTCTCCGGGCTAAAGGGTGGCCACTCAGGGGTGAACATTCACCTGGGACGCGGTAATGCCAACAAGCTGCTGGCCCGTTTTCTGTTTGAACACAGCGAAAGCCTGCAGCTGGAACTGGCCGAATTCAACGGCGGCTCGCTGCGTAACGCCATTCCCCGTGAAGCCAGTGCCACTATTCTGGTACCGGCCGAACAAGCCACAGCTTTGAGCGAAGCCGCCGCGGCTTTCCAGGCACTGCTTAGAGAAGAGCTGGCGGTTGCCGATCCGGCCGCTTGCCTGACTCTCACCGAAGTGCCGTTGCCTGCCAAGGTGATGAGCGAGCAGAGTCAGAACACCCTTATCGATCTGCTGCATGCCTGCCCCAATGGTGTCATGCGGATGAGTGACGAGATTGAAGGCGTGACCGAGACCTCACTCAACCTCGGGGTGATCAATACCAGCGAGCAGGATGTCAAACTCCTGTGCCTGATCCGCTCCTTGATTGACTCTGGCCGTAGCCAGATTGAGGGCATGCTGATCGCCCTGGCCAACCTGGCCGGTGCCGAAATCGACCTTTCCGGCGCCTACCCAGGCTGGAAGCCAGACAGCCAGTCTCCTGTGATGGCGATTGTGCGCGACACCTATCAGGACATCTACCATAAAGAACCGGTGATCATGGTGATCCATGCCGGTTTGGAATGTGGCCTGTTCAAGGAGCCCTATCCGGCCATGGATATGGTGTCTATCGGCCCCACCATACGTTTCCCTCACAGCCCGGATGAAATGGTGAATATCACCACAGTGGGCCAATATTGGCAGCTGCTGTTGGCTGTACTGGAACGTATTCCAGAAAAGGCCTGATACCTTAATAAAGGTACTTAAGCTTTGAGTAAATAGCGCCAAACGACTTGGCGTGGCGGCAAGGCGGCAAAGGCGGCAAGAGTAGCTCCCCATCAACATGGGCAAACTATGTGATTGGGATGAGCGAAGATTGCCAACACAGCTGCCACTTCAAGTTAGCAAGAGTAAAAAAGCCGCCCCTGGAGCACTCCGGGGCGGCTTTTTGATGCGTAGTGCCTAGCGTTTAGGCTATTCCTCCAGCAAGCTACGCAGCATCCAGGCAGTCTTTTCGTGAACTTCCAGTCTGCGGGTCAGCAGATCGGCGCTCGGCTGGTCATTGGCCTTGTCGATAACGGGGAACAGGGCTCTGGCGGTGCGGGCCGTGGCCTCCTGGGCTTCGACCAGGTGCAATATCATCTCATTGGCAGAGGGCACACCTTCCACTTCCTTGATGGATGCCAGGCGCACAAACTCCTTATAAGTCCCCGGCGCCGGATACCCCAGGGCGCGGATCCGCTCGGCAATTTCATCCAGCGCATTCCACTGCTCTGTGTATTGCTCCATAAACATCAGATGCAGGCTGTTGAATTGCGGGCCTTTGACGTTCCAATGGAAATTATGGGTCATCAGATACAGGGTATAACTGTCGGCCAGCAGCGCAGAAAGCCCCGCGACAATTTTTTTACGATCCGCATCAGAGATACCTATATCTATGGTGGGTGCCTTGACTTTCTTGGTTGCCATATACACTCCTTTTGCTTGTTGGCGATAGCCGCGCTCAATGGCGACTAAAGATAAAATAGCCATAACAGAGTGGGATCTTATGCCCGGGCAAACTGTGATAAATGTCACAACTTACTAAACTGTAGCGGCCCAAAGCCCAAAGGAGTTCTCTTTATCAAGCAGGAAAACAGCTTTTTAACCGATTGATTTTCATAATCAAACATACATGTCCCTTGCGATAACCCCTTGTAACCGATTTGCCAAGTTCCCAATAGAAGCCAGACAAGGCAATCCGGGCCCCTCTTTGCCGGCCAGAGCTTATATTCAGAGAAACTCGCGATCACTTTTCCGCAGCTTGACATCTTATGTTCATTAAAAGCTGATAGCCTGTCGGCGAGTCTTATTCCTTGAGCGCCTCTGCACAGGAGTAACTTTGGCTTCATCCACACCTTTTACTCTGCCACGCTTATGCTACCTTTCACTGAAGCTATAATAAGTTAAAGCTGCAGCCCTGCATCCGGAATGACAACTGCGAAATGGATTCTCGCCTCAGAATACGAGCCGACAGCAAGCTGCCGACTAAACCTAACAAGTGGGGATCTGTTTTATGTTTTTTAATAAATCGTCCAAACAAGCACTGGCACAATGTCAATTGCAGCTGTCCAAGCAACTGGCAACAGAAGCCATAGAGCAATCGCTTGCCTGTGTGGTATTCACGCCCGACGGCACTGTGATAGAAGCCAATCGCCTGTTTGCCGAGTTGTTTGGCCTGGAGCATGAGAAGCTTAAAGGCATGCCACACAAAACCTTGTGTCAGGCCGATTATGCCGCCTCAACCCAGTACCGCAGTTTTTGGGAACAGCTCAGGCAAGGAAAAGCCGCTGCCGGGGTGTTTGAACGTCGCCACGCAGATGGCAGCAGCATTTATTTGCAGGCCACCTATTTCCCCGTGTTTGAGCAGGGTAAAGTCACCCGCGTCATGAAGATTGCCGCCGATGTCACCAACAGCCAAATGGAAACCGACACTCAAAAAGCCGTGGCCAACGCCCTGGATAACTCCCAGGCGATTATCGAGTTTGATCCCAAAGGTAATATCATTGAAGCCAACGCCAATTTTCTCGACGTCATGGGCTATACCCGGGCCGAACTGAAGGGGCAACACCACAAGCTGTTTTGTGACGAGGCCTTCTACCGGGAACACCCCCATTTTTGGGAAGAGCTCAATAAGGGCCAGTTCAAGTCCGGGCTGTTTAAACGCTTCAATAAACTGGGGCAAACCGTCTGGCTTGAGGCCAGCTATAACCCTATACGCAATCCCGCCGGTAAGGTGATCAAGGTGATTAAGTTTGCCAGTGATATCACCGCCAGGATAGAAAAGTCCCAGGCGATTAAAGAAGCGGCCGAAATAGCCCACAGCACGGCGCTGAATACCGGTGCCACAGTTGAGCAGGCGATAGACAGGCTGGACAGGGTAACCGCCACCTCCAACAGCATAGCGTCTCAGGTGCAGCAGGCCTCAGAGGCGATAGCTCAGCTCAATGAGCAGTCACGCAATATCCAGGCGATAGTCTCGACCATCAGCGTCATTGCAGAGCAGACCAACCTGTTGGCGCTCAATGCGGCGATTGAAGCGGCCCGCGCCGGTGAGCAAGGACGGGGGTTTGCCGTCGTCGCTGATGAAGTCAGACAACTGGCGGCCCGCACCAGTGAGTCCACCAAGGAGATAGGCTCTGTCGTCAGTCAAAATGGTCAGCTCACCGACAAGGCCACCCGGGAAATGGCGGCGGTGGCCGAGGCGGCCAACCAGGGTAAGACCCAGCTGCAGGAAGTCGCAGACGTAATGGGCGCGATTCTCGACGGAGCCCGCAATGTGGTCGATACCGTCGCGTCCCTGTCCGATGAACATCACGGGCATTGATCCGAAGGCTTCTTTCGCTCCTCTAGAAAAGAACCCAGCCGAGGCTGGGTTCTTTTTGTTTGCTTAGGTCTTGAGTCTATCCAATTGATCGTTTTGGCTGTCCACCAACTGCGCCAGCGTCTGACTGCTCTGCTCCGCCTCACCGGCCAGACGCGCCAGTTCGGCCGCCGAGTCTGAGATGCCGGTGATATTCTTGTTCACCTCTTCGGTGACAGCGCTTTGCTCCTCGGCCGCCGTGGCAATATGGGTGATCTGCGCCGAGATTTGATCCAGTTGGCTGACCATAAGATTCAGAGCACTGAGTGCCTGCTCTGTTTGCGACACGGCGTTTTTGGCCTGCTCCACTCCGCGTTCAATAATATTGGAGGCGCTGCCCACTTCCTGCTGCAGTGACTCGATTAGACGACCAATATCCAGAGTCGAGCTCTGGGTCTTGGAAGCCAGCGCCCTCACTTCATCCGCTACCACGGCGAAACCTCGGCCCTGATCGCCGGCGCGGGCCGCTTCGATGGCGGCATTGAGCGCCAACAGATTGGTCTGTTCGGCGATGGCGCTGATCACTTCCAGAATGCTGCTGATGTTATTGCTGCTCTCCGCCACCTTGGCGACGGCGGCCTTAGCCTGCATCGACTCACTGGACATGGTATTGACGTAATCCATCGCCTTGTTGAGGCTGGTTTCACTGTCGCGGACATTGACCGCCATGGACTCGGTTTCGGATGCCGTCTGCTCGGAGGCCTTGGCCACTTCATGGGCCGTGGCGCTCATCTGGTTGACCGCGGCCACCACGCTCTCTATCTCGCTGTATTGGCGATTGACACTGTCCAGTGTCTGGCGGGCAATCTCTGCTGTGGTTTGGCCCTCATCACGGGAGCGTCCGGCAAGCATTTTCAGCTCACGGATAAGCTCCCTGAGTTTGAGAATAAAGGCGTTTACCCCGGCGCCAAGGGCGATAAGCTCGGCGTGGGAAGTCACCTGAATGCTTTGGGTCAGGTCGCCTTCGGCACTGGCCAGATTCTCAACCCGGGATTGAATGCTCTTGAGCGGTGCCAATATGCTGCGGATCACCAAAGCTATGGCCAGTACCGCCAGCACAGATACCAAGACGCCAACCCCGAGCAACAAGCTGCCCAATTCGGTGGCCATCACTGTCATCTCTTCACTGAGCTTGGCCACAGGCGCGAAGGCGTCCACCTTGGGCACTTCAATCAACAGCGACCAGCGACTACCGGAAAGAGGAATGTCGATGCGGTGTGCGACCACTATGTCATTGTCCGTCAACATAAAGCCCTCGCCGCCGGACAGGGCCACCATTTTGGCGGCCAGCTCAGGGGCGACAGACTCGGCCAGTGGCCGCGCCTTCTTGCTGTAATGACTGGCAGCCACCACCAGCCCCTTGCTGCTGAGCAGAGTGACCTTGGCCTTGCCCTGATAGAGCGACTGCGACAGTTGATCGATCAGTTTCTGAAATACCGGTAGGTTGACATCCACCCCGACAATACCGGCAAACTTGCCATCGCGCAGCGCCGGTACAGTCAAGGAGGTCATCAACTCATTGTTGCCCGGAGCTATCTCATACAGGTAGGGCTCCATCAGGCAGGGCTTGAGGGTGTCTTTACCGCACAGATACCACTCGGCCTCGCGAATGCCAAACTCGTTGAGCGTGGCGACATACTTCTCCTCGGCATCGTCCACCTGGTGTTGCTCAATGCTGCCGTCGTTATTGCGGGTAAAGTAGATCTCCAGCGACCCGGCGCCGGGCACACTGTGTTTGCTCGCTTGCTGTTGATACTGCCAATCCTGGCCGTCGTATCCATCGGGCTCAAACTGGGCATAGATGGAGGAAACCTGGCTGTTCTTTCTGAGCACCGCCTCGACGGTTGTCTGCACTTCTTCCCGGGTCATGGGATCCCGCTCAGAGGTCAGCTCCAGAATCCCCGCCAATGACCAGGGAATGCGGTAGGCCTCGTCAATAAAACCGGCGACTTTCTCACCGTATTGGGCGGCACTGGCCTCGAGCTTATCGCGGATCTCCAGCTCCAGCGTCTGCTGCACCTCTGCCGACAGACGTTGGTTTTGATCCGACAGAGACCACCAGAGACTGATGGAGAGAATGGCCACTGTTATGAGAAACAGCGCCGAAGTTATCCAGAGAAGTTTGGTTCCGATGGAGAGTTGCTTCATCCAAGGCTCCTGATAGCGGCGGGCGCAATGCGCTTGTAAATGAAAGGTTAACAGCTACAAAGATAGCACCATGGACTCTCCCTGTCTCAATCTACTAGCACTTATGGATTAATTTTACCAAGGAAAGTGCCAATAAGCCTTCGCGGCACTCTGGCTTGCACTGCCATTGGCGCTGCTGAGCTTGCCGATAAGTCATTTCGTCTTTTCCACTTGCTCGACAACGGCCGATTAAAGGCAAGGGCCAATTAAAGGCAAGGGCCCCCACTGAGTTCGCTTGGTACTTGTTACCATTACTCTCTCCCAAAAGAAGTCTGGAAAGTGTCAACTGTATTCCGGATGGGTCACAGACATAAAAAAGGGAAGCGCTGGGCTTCCCTATCATCCTTCCCGACTCAACTACGCATTTGCCGGAAACACTCGGCAATAATCTCCAGCCCCTGCTGCAGATCCCTGTCACTGACGGTCAAAGGCACCAAGAGACGCAGCACATTGCCATAAGTGCCACAGGAAAGCAGGATAAGACCGCGCTCCCGCGCCAAAGTAAGGACTCGCGCGCAATACTCGGGCTTGGGTACACCGTCTTCAACCAACTCCATGGCCACCATGGCGCCGAGGCCGCGAACATCGGCAATAAAGTCGTACTCCTGTTGCAGCTTGCCAAGCGCCTCTTTAATGACAGTGCCCACCTGGTTGGCCCGCGCCAGCAACTGTTCCTTCTCGAAGGTTTCTATCACCGCCAGGGCGGCGGCGCAGGCAAGCGGATTGCCGCCATAGGTGCCTCCCAAACCGCCGGGGCCTATGGCATCCATCATCTCGGCCCGGCCGGTAATGCCGGAGAGCGGGAAACCACCGGCGATAGACTTGGCAAAAGTCGTGATATCGGCGGCAACACCCATCTGTTCCATGGCAAAGAAGGTGCCGGTACGGCCGGCGCCCGTCTGCACCTCATCGGCAATCAGCACTATCCCTTCCTTGTCACACAGCTTACGCAGCCGCGCCATAAACTCGGGGGATGCGGCATAGAAGCCGCCCTCGCCCTGCACCGGCTCGAGAATAATGGCGGCAATATCCGCCGGTTCGGCATCATTCTTGAAAATCTGCTCGATGGACTTCATCGCATCGTCGTCACTCACCCCATGCAGCGCGCAGGGATATTGGGCGCGAAACACGTTGGCCTGCATCAGCCCCATGCCCTTACTGTAGGGTGCCACTTTGCCGGTGAGCGCCAGCGTTGCCATGGTGCGGCCATGATAGCCTGAGGTAAAGGCGATGACGCCGCTGCGTTTGGTATAGGCCCTGGCGACCTTAAGGGCATTTTCCACTGCCTCCGAGCCACTGGTAAACAGCGCCGACTTCTTGGCGAAATCCCCGGGAACCAGGGCGTTGAGTTTTTCGCAGACGGCCACATAACTCTCATAGCCCAGCACCATAAAACAGGTATGGGAGAAATCTTCCAACTGGCGGGCAACCGCCTGCTTGACTCTGGGATGCAGGTGCCCGGTATTGAGCACGGCTATGCCACCGGCAAAGTCCAGATATTCGCGGCCCTCGACGTCCCATACCCGGGCATTTTCCGCCCGTTCCACAAACACAGGGTGTATCTGTCCCACACCCGGTGCCACTGCGGCCTGGCGCCGCACCATCAGAGAGTCATTGCTTATCATCCTGCTATCCTCTGTTGTTGTCCCGGCACCGCCGGGACATGGGTTAATCAGACCGAGAGGCAGAGATACTTGATCTCCAGATATTCCTCTATGCCATATTTAGAGCCTTCCCGTCCCAGCCCCGAAGCCTTGATGCCGCCAAAAGGCGCTACTTCGTTGGAGATAAGCCCGGTATTGATCCCCACCATTCCGTATTCCAGCGCCTCGGCAACTTTCCAGACTCTGGAGATATCCCTGGCGTAGAAATAGGCCGCCAAGCCGAACTCGGTATCGTTGGCCATGGCGATCACTTCATCGACACTGTCGAAGCGGAACAGCGGCGCCAGCGGGCCAAAGGTTTCCTCTTTGGCGACCCGCATGCTGCCATTCACCTCGGTCAAAATAGTGGGCTCGAAGAAGTTACCGCCCAGCGCCCGGCCGCCTGTCTTGACCCTGGCGCCTTTGGAGACGGCATCCTCAAGATGAGCCTGCACCTTTTTCACCGCATTCTTGTCGATAAGCGGCCCTGTGGTAATGCCGGACTCTGTGCCGACACCTACCTTGAGCTCGGCCACTTTGGCGGCCAGCTTTTCGCTAAAGGCATCGTAAACGGACGACTGCACATAGATGCGGTTGGCGCAGACGCAGGTCTGGCCGGCATTGCGGTATTTGGAGATCATTGCCCCTTCCACCGCCGCGTCCAGATCGGCATCGTCAAACACGATAAAGGGCGCGTTGCCACCGAGCTCCAGTGACAGTTTCTTCAGGGTGGCGGCGCATTGCTGCATCAGATGGATGCCCACGCCGGTCGAGCCGGTGAAAGACAGCTTACGCACCACGGCGCTGTCGCAAAGGGTATTGCCTATCGCCTTGGCATCGCCGGTGATCACGCTGAAGACGCCGGGAGGAATGCCGGCTTCAATCGCCAGGTAGGCCAGCGCCAGAGCGGTAAAAGGGGTCTGCGGCGCCGGTTTGACTATCATGGTGCAACCGGCCGCCAGTGCAGGACCCGCCTTACGGGTGATCATCGCCGCCGGGAAGTTCCAGGGCGTAATGGCCGCAGTCACGCCCACGGGTTGCTTGATCACCAACAGGCGCTTGTCCTGTTGATGCCCGGGGATAGTATCGCCGTAAACCCGCTTGCCCTCTTCGGCAAACCACTCGATAAAGGAGGCGGCATAAGTGACCTCACCGCGGGCTTCTGCCAGAGGCTTACCCTGCTCTGTGGTCATCAGCAGCGCCAAGTCATCGGCGTGTTGATTGATAAGTTCGAACCAGCGTTTGAGAATGGTGCTGCGCTCTTTGGCGGTCAGCGCCCGCCAGGCCGGAAGAGCCCGCTCGGCGGCATCTATGGCTCTGTGGGTTTCAAATGCGCCCATCTCGGGCACACTGCCGATACGCTCGCCGGTGGCCGGGTTGAAAATATTGACCTTCTTGCCTGAGTCTGCGTCCAGCCACTGGCCATCGATATAGGCTTGTTCACGCAGCAGCGCACTCTGGTTAAGTTTCATTGCGACTCCTTTAAATGGGCGCCGGGCGCCCTTGTACGGATAGGCATCAAATACCCAGTTTGTCCCTCAGGCTGTAATACCAGGCGCCGAGCGCAGAAAAGGGGACTCGCAGGGCATGTCCGCCGGGAAATGGATAATGGGGCAGGCTGGCAAAGGCATCGAAACGCTCCGCCTGTCCGGTCAGCACCTCGGCAATCAACTTGCCCGCCAGGTGGGTATAAGTCACCCCATGACCACTGCAGCCCTGGGAGTAATAGATGTTGCTGCCAATCCTGCCGACCTGAGGCAAACGGGAGAGTGTCAACAGAAAGTTGCCTGTCCAGGTGTAGTCGATACGGACCCCTTTCAATTGGGGGAAGGTCTTGAGCAGCTTGGGCAGGATAATCGCTTTGATATTCTCCGGATCTCGGGCGCCGTACACTACACCGCCACCATAGATCAGGCGTTTGTCGGCCGACAGGCGGAAATAATCCAGCAGATAGTTACAGTCCTCGACGCAGTAGTCCTGCGGCAACAGACTGTGGGCCAACTCTTCACCCAAGGGTTCTGTCGTGATAACCTGGGTACCGCAAGGCATGGATTTGGCAGCAAGTTGGGGCAGCAGTTTGCCAAGATAGGCATTTCCTGCCACCACCACAAACCTGGCCTTAACCTGGCCATTGGCGGTATGTACTATAGGGTACTCCCCTTCGTCGATACGTACTACGGCCGAGTCCTCAAAAATTTTTCCACCGAGAGATTCCACTGCCCTCGCCTCACCCAGCGCCAGGTTCAGCGGATGGATATGGCCACCACTCTTGTCCAGCAAGCCGCCGATATAACGGTCTGTATTGACCACCTGGCGAATGCCGGCATCATCCAACAGCTGCAGCTGGTCTGTGTGACCATATCGCTCCCAGAGGGCTTTTTGCTGCTGCAGATGCCCCATCTGTTTGCGGTTGATGGCGGCAAATACCCCGCCGTTTTTGAGGTCACAATCGATCTGGTATTTTTCGATGCGTTCGCGGATGATACGGCCGCCCTCGAAGGCCATTTCGCCAAAGAGCTTGGCCTGCGCCTTACCGACAGTGCTTTCTATCACATCGAGATCGCGGCTGTAGCTGTTGACTATCTGGCCACCGTTGCGGCCCGAAGCGCCCCAGCCTACTCTGGCCGCTTCCAATACCACTACCTTGAAACCGGCCTCCAACAGGTGCAGCGCCGAGCTGAGCCCGGTATAACCGGCCCCAATCACACAGACATCGGTTTCCAGCACCTCGCTTAAGCTGTTGCGTTCACGGGTGTCATTGGCCGAATCGGCATAATAAGAGGAGGTGTGGGCAGTGGCAGTCATGGTTAATCCAGCCTTTTATGTTTGTTATTTTTAACACTTGCGTCATCCTACACAGTTAAATCGACTAAAACCAGTAGAAAACGCATTATAAAACACATTTTGTTCAAAATTTAAAACACGTGAGAAAAATAGCGGCGGTGGCTGTCACAGCCAACCGCCTAATTGTTATTCCTCTGTTTGTCTGCTACGGCGTTCGGCGCGGCGCGCCAGATACCAGGACAGGAAAGCGATCAGGGATACCACCAGAATGATCAGTGTCGCCAGGGCGTTGATCTTGGGGGACACCCCGAGCCGCACCGAGGAGAACACCACCATAGGCAGTGTAGTGGCGCCAGGTCCCGAGGCGAAGCTGGCAATCACCAGATCGTCCAGCGACAGGCTGAACGACAACAGCCAACCCGCCATCAGCGCCGGGGCTATCATGGGCACAGTTATCAGGAAGAAGGTCTTCAGCGGTGTCGCCCCCAGATCCATCGCCGCCTCTTCAATAGAGAGATCCAACTCCCTGAGGCGCGATGACACCACCACGGCCACATAGGCGGCGCAGAAGGTAGAATGGGCAATCCAGACCGTCATCCTGCCCCGCTCAGCCGGCCAGCCGAGCAGATCCGACATATGCACAAACAGCAGCATCAGCGACAGACCCGTGATCACCTCGGGCATAACCAAGGGCGCCGTAATCATGTTCGACAGCGTCAGCTTGGCCCAGGAGCGACGAAAACGTGTCATCACAAAGGCCGCCATAGTGCCTATGATCACCGCCATGGTCGAGCTGTAGAAGGCGATTTGCAGACTGGTCCAGACCGCATCCAGTATCTGCTGATCGGCAAACAGCTCGGCGTACCACTTGGCGGAAAAGCCACCCCAGACAGTTACCAGTTTGGAGGCGTTGAAAGAGTAGAAAATCAGAATAAACATGGGGGCATACAGAAACACCAGCCCAATCCATAACATCAGGGTCGAGAAACTCAGCTTCTTCATATCTCTTTCTCCAGACTGCGGCTCTGATAGCGATGGAACAGGGTGATGGGCACAATCAGCAGCACCAGCATCACTATCGCCAGCGATGAAGCCACCGGCCAGTCACGGTTGTTGAAGAACTCCTGCCACAGCACCTTACCTATCATCAGCGAGTCCGGCCCGCCAAGCAGCTCGGGGATCACAAACTCCCCCACGGCCGGAATAAACACCAGCATGGAGCCTGCAATGACGCCGCTCTTGGACAGGGGCAAAGTCACCTTCCAGAAAGTATTGAGACTGCGGGAGCCGAGATCCGCCGCGGCTTCCAAGAGGCTGACATCCAGCTTCACCAAGGTGGCGTACAGCGGCAGTATCATAAAGGGCAGATACGCATAGATGATGCCGATATACACCGCCAGATTGGTATTGAGCATCTGCAGCGGCTCATCAACAATCCCAAGCCCCAGCAGCAGGTTATTGATAAGCCCTGTGTTACTCAAAATCCCCATCCAGGCGTAGACCCGAATAAGAAATGAGGTCCAGGAGGGTAACATCACCAACAATAGCAGCACTGTCTGCAACCTGGCCGGCGCCCGGGCAATGGCATAGGCCATGGGATACCCCAGCAGCAGACAGCCTAGGGTGGAAACCAGCGCCATCTTGAGCGAGTTGAGATAGGCCGAGTAGTACATGGAGTCGCTGAGCAGCAACAGATAGTTACTCAGGTTGATAAATACCTGCAGCACTTCGTCGGCATACTGAAAACTTGGCTCATAGGGCGGAATGGCAATCGCCGCGGTGGAAAAGCTTATCTTCAATACTATGGCGAACGGCAGCGCGAAAAACAGCAGCAACCACAGATAGGGAAAGCCTATGGTCAGGTGGCGGCCTTTGAATCCTAACTTGAGCTTCTTCATGATCTTAACACCACGCCACTGGTGTCCTCCCAGCTGATATAGACTTCATCATCCCAGGTGGGGTGATCGGCGCGGCGTTCACGGTTGGTCATGCTGCACTGGACTATCTGACCATTGCCAAGGCGAATGTAATACACGGAGAAACCACCGAGATAGGCGATATCGTGAACTATGCCCTTGGCCCAGTTGTATTGCTCTTCGGGCTGCTCGCGGCTGATCAGGGTTTTTTCCGGCCTGACCGCCAACCAGACATGCTTGTCCTCGACGCTGGTAGACACCCCATAACCCACGTAAAACGCCTGGTTCAGGCTCTCTGACTGAATGATCACATGGTCCACCTCATCGGCGGTGATCTCCCCCTCAAACAGATTCACTGTGCCGATAAACTCGGCAATCATCCGGCTGTTGGGACTTTCATAGATATCCATAGGCGAGCCGGTCTGGGCTATCCAGCCATCGCTCATGATGGCAATCCGCTCGGCCATGGTCATGGCTTCTTCCTGATCATGGGTAACCATGACACAGGTCACCCCCACCCGCTCGAGAATTTCCACCACTTCAAGCTGCATCTGAGTCCGCAGTTTTTTATCCAGCGCCCCCATGGGCTCGTCCAGCAACAGGAGTTTCGGCCGCTTGGCCAAAGAACGGGCCAACGCCACCCGCTGGCGCTGACCGCCGGAGAGTTGATGCGGCTTGCGGCGGGCATATTTTTCCATATGCACCAGCTTGAGCATCTCCTGCACCCGCTGCTCGATTTCAGCCTTGGGTAACTTGTCCTGCTTGAGGCCGAAGGCGATATTCTGCGCCACCGTCATATGGGGAAACAGGGCGTAGGATTGGAACATCATATTGATGGGGCGTTCATAGGGTGGCAGGTGGGTAATGTCCTGACCATCGAGAAAAATGCGTCCTTCGGTAGGCTTTTCAAAACCGGCCAACATTCTCAAAAGAGTCGACTTGCCTGAGCCTGAGCCGCCGAGCAAGGCAAAGATCTCGCCCTTGTTGATGGTCAGCGACACATCATCCACGGCGCGAACATCGTCAAAGAGCTTGCTGACCCGCTCGATTTTGAGCAGCACTTCATCCTGGGTTTTATTATTGGGTTTGACAGGAATGCCCGAGGTGATTGCCATAATACTTCTCCGCAAAATACCAAATGGGCGGCTCAGCGGCCGCCGCTGGTGGAACGAGTAAAGTTTGCCTGTACTACGCAATCAGACAATGAAGGGGCACCTGGCCCCTGAGTTATTGTTATTGGCCGGATTTAACCTTGGTCCAAACCCGGGTCAGGGCCCGCTGGGCCTTGAGTGGACGAATTTCCCCCACATACAGGTTGTCCAGAGTTGCCTGTGGTGGATAGATGCCGGGATCGTTGCGGATAGACTCATCCACCAGTTTCTGTGCCGGTACATTGGGGTTGGCGTAGGAAACATAGTTGGAGATGGGGGCTATCACTTCCGGCCTGAGCAGGTAGTTGATAAAGGTCAGCGCATTGTCGACATTGCCGGCGTCGGCAGGAATAGCCAACATATCGAACCAGAGGTTGGCGCCTTCCTTGGGAATGGCATAGGCAATCTTGTTGCCGTTACCTGCCTCATCGGCGCGAGTAGCCGCCTGGAGGATATCGCCGGAGAAACCGAAGGCGACACAGATATCACCATTGGCCAGATCCGAGATATAACGCGATGAGTGGAAATAGGTGATATAAGGCCGTATCTTGGCCAGCACTTCACCGGCCTTGTCAAAGTCGGACGCCTTGGTACTGTTGGGATCCAATCCCAGATAGATCAGCGCTTGCGGCACCATATCATCGGCCGAGTCCAGCATGGACATGCCGCAGGATGACAGCTTCTCGGCATACTTGGGGTTGAACATCAGTTCGAGCGAATCTGTGGGAGCATCCTCTCCCAGCAGCTCTTTTACCTTGGCGACGTTATAGCCTATACCGTTGGTGCCCCAGAGGTAAGGCACGGCATACTGATTGCCCGGATCGGCCTTCTCCAGCTGTTTCATCAACTGGGGATCCAGATTCTGATAGTTGCTCAGCTTGCTTTTATCCAGAGGCTTAAAGGCCCCGGCCTTGATCTGCTTGGCAAGAAAGTTGTTCGAAGGCACGACAATGTCATAACCGGAGCGGCCGGAAAGCAGTTTGGCTTCAACCACTTCGTTGCTGTCAAACACGTCATAGATCACCCGGATCCCGGTTTCCTTCTGGAAGTTGGCCAGGGTATCTTCGGCGATATAGTCACTCCAGTTATATACCCGGACGACTTCTTCGGCCTGGGCCGTGGCAGCGGCCGCAAGGCCTCCCAACAGTGCCACAGACGTTACTTTGGTCAATAGCTTCATGCTCTCTCCTTTTACGGGTAGCAGCGGTTGTAACCCGCCTTCAATTGTTAACTTATTGTCATTGTTATTAGTGTCACCAATGCTACTCCCTAAAACCCGCATCGGCGCCTTGGCAGCAAGGTATATCATGCCCTTACCGCCAATGGCAGGCAATCTTAGTCGTTCGATTTTTGTACATCCGCGTAGGTCATATCGAGCGCTTGTTTCGCCTTTGTTACCAATTCATCGATTTGAGCCTGGGTTATCACCAGGGGTGGCGCGATGATCATAGTGTCTCCCACCGCCCGCATCACCAAGCCACTGGCAATGGAATGCTCCCGGCACTGAGTACCTACCCCAAGCTCGGCAGCAAAGCGCTGATGACTCGCCTTATCTGCGACCAGTTCCAGCGCGGCCACCATGCCAACGCCGCGCACCTCACCCACCAGCGGATGCTGGGCCAAGACTTCCCGCAGCCGCTGCTGCAGATAAGGCGCGGTTTCCTCGGCCACTTTGGCGACTATGTTTTCCTGCTTCATCAGGCGTAAGTTTTCCAGTGCCACCGCGGCACTGAGTGGATGGCCCGAATAAGTGTAGCCGTGAGCAAATTCACCGCCCTTATCCAGCGCATCGGCGACTTTATCCGACACTATCACTCCGCCCATGGGGGCGTAGCCCGAAGTCATCCCCTTGGCTATGGTGATAAGATCCGGCTCAAGATCGTAATACTCGGCGGCAAAGTAACAGCCGGTGCGGCCAAAGCCGGTGATCACTTCATCGAGGATGAACAATATGTCGTACTTGGCGAGGATCTTTTTGATCTCCGGCCAATAGCTGTCCGGCGGGACTATCACGCCGCCGGCGCCCTGAATAGGCTCAGCAATAAAGGCCGCCACCTTGTCTTCACCCAGCTCGAGGATCTTGCTTTCAAGCTCGCGGGCGCAGCGAATGCCAAACTCTTCGGCAGACAGTCCCTGGCCTTCGCCATACCAGTAAGGTTGAGCAATGTGGACTATGCCTGGAATGGGCAAATCGCCCTGGGCATGCATACCACTCATGCCACCAAGACTGGCACCGGCAACTGTGGAACCGTGATAGGCATTGTGGCGTGAGATAATGGTTTTCTTCTCCGGCTTGCCCTGGATGTCCCAGTAATGACGCACCAGGCGCAAGTTGGTGTCATTGGCCTCTGAGCCAGAGCCGGTGAAGAACACCTTGTTCATATGAGGTGGTGCCAGCGCGGCTATCTCGGCGGCCAGTTCAATCGCCGGCGGGTGGCTGCACTGAAAGAAGCTGTTGTAGTAAGGCAGTTCCAGTAACTGATGTGCCGCCACATCGGCGATGGAACGCAGGCCATAGCCCATGTTGACGCACCAGAGTCCGGCCATGCCATCGAGAATTTGATTGCCCTGTGAATCCCAGATATAGACGCCATCGGCGCGGGTGATCACCCGCCCGCCGGCCTGTTTCAACGCCTTGGGATCGGTAAAGGGATGCAAGTGGTGGGCATGGTCCTTGGCCTGCCAGCCTTGGGTCTGTTGTGATTTCATCTCTCCCTCCTTAGACAGTCAGCAGCAGGAATTCCCGCTCCCAGGAACTCACCACCCGGCGGAAATTCTCAAGCTCGGCGCGCTTGACCGCGACAAAACCTGTGGTGAAGTCTTCCCCCAGATATTTACGGCAATATTGGCTCTCTTCCATCATGGCCATCGCCTCTTCCAGCGTCTGCGGCAAAGAGATCCCCGAGCGGTCTTCGTTGGCCCGGCCCTGCACCGGCGTCGAAGGTTTCACGTCTTCAACGATTCCCAAATAGCCGCACAACAAACTGGCGGCAATGGCCAGATAGGCGTTGGCATCGGCCCCCGGGATACGGTTTTCAATGCGGCGATTTTGCGGTGAAGACTCAGGGATCCTCAGGCCACAGGTGCGATTCTCCTCGCCCCACTCCAGATTGACCGGCGCCGAGGTGCCCGGCAGGAAGCGGCGGAATGAGTTGACGTTGGGCGCCATCAACGGCAAAAATTCCGGCATAAAGCGCTGCAGCCCGCCGATATAACTGAGAAAGTTCTGGCTCATGGTGCCATCTTCGCGGGTGAAGATATTCTTGCCGGTTTCCTTGTCGATAACGCTCTGATGCAGGTGCATGGCGCTGCCAGGCTCATTGGTCACAGGCTTGGCCATAAAGGTGGCGCAGACGCCGTGCTTGAGGGCGGCCTCTCTCAGGGTGCGTTTGAACACAAACACCTGATCCGCCAGCGCCAGTGGATTGCCGTGGCTGAAGTTGATCTCCATCTGCGCCGTGCCTTCCTCGTGGATCAGGGTGTCGATATCCAGCTCCTGCGCCTCACACCAGTCGTACATATCCTCAAACAGGGGGTCATACTCATTGGCGGCATCGATGGAGAAGGACTGACGTCCTGATTCGGCGCGGCCGGAACGACCAACCGGGGGCTTGAGTGGCAGATCGGGATCGTCACTGCGACTGGTGAGATAAAACTCCATCTCGGGGGCAATCACAGGCTCCCAGCCCTTGTCTTCATAGAGCTTGAGCACTTTTTTCAATACGTTGCGCGGCGACAGCTCCAGCGGATTGCCCATCTTGTCATAGGTATCGTGGATCACCTGAGCCGTGGCCTCCAGGGTCCAGGGCAACATAAAGACCGCGTTTTCATCGGGCACGCAGACAAAGTCGATATCGGCGCTGTTGAGCAGGCCATAGTAGGCCTCATCATCGACATAATCACCGGTCACGGTTTGCAGCAACACACTCTCGGGCAGCCGCATGCCCTTTTCATCGATAAACTTGTCTACCGGGGCAATTTTACCGCGGGCGATACCTGTCATATCGCAGATAACACATTCAACTTCGGTTATTTTTTGTTCTTTTAAGAAGGCTTCAAGCTTATTCATATTATTTATTCCGCTGTTGCGCCCTAAGACTGCAAGCCTCCCCAAAGGCCTTAAAAATTGCGCTGTAGAAGGGGTTATTTCTGACTTGCCATTCCGGATGCCACTGCACTCCCAAGGCGAATGCCTTGGCGTCGGTGACAGAGAAGGCTTCAATCAGACCATCTGGAGCATGCGCTTCAGGCCGCAACCCCTGACCCAGGCGCTCCACGCCCTGAGTATGGACGGAATTAACCATCGCATGGCTACGGCCCCAGGCGTCGAAAAGCATCCCTCCAGGTTCTATGCTGACCTCGTGGGACAAGCCATACTGCACCTCCAGCGGCGCGCTCTTGTCTTCTCTGTGTTCAATAAAACCACCCACTTCATAGAGCTTCTGGTGCAAACTGCCGCCGTAAGCCACATTCATTTCCTGAAAGCCGCGGCAGATCCCGAGTACCGGCACTCCGGCCTCTATGGCAGCGCGAATTAAAGGCAAGGTAGTGTCATCCCGCTTGGGATCATGGTGGGTGCCCGGTTCGCTGGCCGGGCCTTGGTAATGATGAGGTTCAACATTGGAGGGGGAGCCGGTAAACAATATGCCGTCCAGGCGTTCGAGCAGTTGTGCTATCGGGGTATCGGCCCCCAATGCCGGGATCACCAGGGGCCAGGCTCCGGCACCTTCGACCACGCCCAAGAGGTATTTCTCGCCAACAATATTGAAAGGATGCAGCCCCAACTGCTCATTGCATGCGGTTACACCCACCAACGCCATTGCTGCCTGTGCCATATCTCACCCCAAAACACTCAAATCCAGGTCTCAGTTTTGAACATTCACTAAAGCAAATGTTCATTTTTTCACACGCTACACGGATTTTTTCGCACAGGCAAGAGGTTAATATCCTGTTAAACGCAGCCTCAAACTAAAATTGTTTAAGCTTTTATTTTTAAATGAATATTTAAAAACACCTTGTGTTTGAGATAGGTGTAAACAAGCTTGAACAAGGCAAAAAATTGGCTTTGCATCACACTGGTTCAGCGGGCACCAATTCGGTGCACACGGGGTTATACGGTCGATATTATTTACACTTACAGGCAAATATGCTGCCCGAAGTGAATTTACGGGCAGCAAATCGCAATCAGCAGAGGAAATGGAAGATCAAAAGTTGGCAGGAGTGGTGGCACTGACCAGATGACAGGGTTCATCGAAAGGATTTCGGAACCTGTGTGGTTGTTCGCTATTGAAATAGTAGCTGTCACCGGCCTCCAGAATAAACACCTCTTCACCGACCGTCAGTTCAAAGCGACCGGTGATCACCAGCGCCGCTTCTTCCCCTTCGTGGCGCAGCATCTCTTCACCCGTATCGGCTCCCGGGGGATAAGTCTCCGACATCACAGACATGGCACGGTTGGGATAATCCCGACCAATAAGCTTGAACTCCAGTGGCCCAGTGCCTATGTCCAAAAGCTCATTGGAGCGATACACCACTTTTTGCTCGGTAGTGCCGTTTTCACCTATGGAGAAAAACTCCACTAGCGACATGGGGATCCCCGAAAGCACTTTCTTGAGTGAACTGACTGAAGGGCTGACACTGTTTTTCTCTATCATAGAGATGGTGCTGTTGGTCACCCCGGCGCGTTTAGCCAGCTCACGCTGGGACAGGCCTTTCATCTTTCTAACAGCCTTGAGGCTGGCACCTATATCCAAATCGCAAATCCCCCAAAAATCTCTTATCAGGCGGTTACAGGACACGGTCGGCAGCGGCTTCTGCACAAGGGCAACCAGGGTCCCGGTGAAATTGTTTTGTATTATATGACAAAAGCATGTTAAATAAAACGAACACTTTGAAGGCAAGAGTGCGACGACCGTCGGATGTAACCAGCCGAGTCCAAACTTATAACAAGAACGGAGCCATGATGCCAATCCAGTCCCCCATTCACAGTGACAACTATCCCGCCTCTTTTTACCATGCGACCGCCAAAGAACTGTTTCAGCATCCCAGGCTGGAAGAGTCCTTGGAGACAGATGTCTGCGTAATAGGCGCAGGTTTCAGCGGCCTCAACAGTGCCATAGAACTGGCTGAACGTGGCTTTGGGGTCACCATACTGGAAGCCAAAAAAGTGGGCTGGGGCGCCTCAGGGCGTAATGGCGGAGAGTTGATCCGCGGTATTGGCCATAATATTGAACAGTTTGAGCCCAGTATAGGTAAAGAAGGTGTGCTGGCTATCAAGCGGATGGGTTTTGAAGCCGTCGACATCGTCCGGCAACGGATCGCGCAATATCAAATCGATTGCGATCTGCGCTGGGGCTACTGCGATCTGGCGCTGAAACCAAGACATATGCAGGAGCTTGAGCAGGAGCTTACCGAGCTTGAGCAACTTGGCTACCCACATAAACTCAAGCTGTTATCCAAGGAGCAGTTGCCCGAAGTCATAGGCTCTGAGCGTTATCTCGGCGCGCTCAGCGACATGGGCAGCGGCCATCTGCACCCTTTGAATCTGGCCCTCGGCGAGGCCCGTGCAGCCCGAAGCCTGGGGGTTAACATCTATGAAGACAGCGCCGCCACCGAAATCATCAAGGGCGAGCAGATACGGGTCAGGACTGAGAGCGGTGAAGTCCGTTGCCGCTATCTGATTTTGGCCGGCAATGCCTATATAGGTGCCAAACTCGAACCTCATATCGGCGGCAAGGTGCTACCGGCCGGCAGTTATCTGCTGGCGACCGAGCCCCTGTCGCAAGCTCTCTGCGCTGACATTATTCCGCAGAATATGGCCTTCGCCGATATGAGCATAGCACTGGACTATTTTCATCTGTCGGCCGACAACCGCCTGTTATTTGGCGGGCTGTGCAACTACTCGGGCAGAGATCCCAAGGACATTTGCGCCGCGCTCAGGCCCAATATGGAAAGAGTCTTCCCGGCGCTCAAGGGCGTGAAAATAGATTATCAGTGGGGTGGCATGATAGGAATAGGCGCCAACCGTATGCCGCAGATAGGCAGGTTGCCGGATAGCCCCAACATCTATTTCGCCCAGGCCTATGCCGGGCATGGCGTCAATGCCACCCATATGGCGGGTCGTCTGCTGGCAGAAGCTATCAGTCAGCAGGCTGAGCGCTTCGATATATTTGCCTCAATAGAGCATATGACCTTCCCGGGTGGCCCGGCGCTGCGCTCGCCCATTCTGGCGGCAGGCATGCTGTACCATAGATTCAAGGATCTATTCTGAACAAGGCTTGTCTTGAAAAAGCCTGTTTTGAAGACAAGTGTATGTTGAATAGGGAGCCATTTTGAAAGTAAGTACAGCAAAGGCGTTGTGGCAGTCGTGAATACTCCCTTCGATATCAGCCGCATTCATACGCCGCAGGGGATTTTTCGCCTCAAGGGGGAACTGCAAGCCTCACCGCCGAAACTCGTGTGCAGGCAGCTTGAAATTCTCGGCAGTGACGGTTGGCTGGAGCTGCGAGTCGAAGATAACCGCACTCAAGTGCTACTCGATGCGCTGTTTGAACCTGTGCGTGAACACCTCAAGCCCTGAACTTAGGGAAGGTGCGAATAAGTCCTCGCGGCACTCTGGCTTACACAGCAATTGGCGTTCAAGGCATCTGACTGAAGGCATGCCGGGGCCTGTCGAAGTCGGATAACGATGAGAGCCGATTGCTGTGCAAGCCCCGAAGGGCGTGGCTTACAAGCCTGCCTGCTGTGTTGTGCTTCTTGCAAAGGACTAGGGCCATTTGCTGCGAACCACGCCTTGCATCCAGGCTTGTAAGCCGACGCAGAGCACGCATGGGACTTGTTCGCACCTTCCTTAGCGACAATCCCCCCGCAAGGCAGGGGGATTGTCTATGACAGCAAACCAATTAAATGGCTATCCAGGTTGCCTTAATTTCTGTGTATTTATCAAAAGCATGCAGCGACTTATCTCGGCCGTTACCCGACTGCTTATAACCACCGAAAGGCGCCGTCATATCGCCGCCGTCATAATGATTGATCCACACCATGCCGCTTCTCAGCGCCTTGGCAGTTCTGTGGGCCTTGCTGAGATCAGAAGTCCACACACCGGCCGCCAGGCCATAGATGGTATCGTTGCCAATGGCTATCGCCTGCTCCATTCCCTCAAATTCAATCACACTCAGCACAGGGCCGAAGATCTCCTCGCGGGCGATACTCATCTGGTTATTCACTTCACGGAACAGGGTCGGCGCCACATAAACGCCACCGGTTTCAGCCATGAGTTGCTCGCCGCCACAGGCCAGCACAGCACCTTGCTGCTTACCCGCCTCGATATAACCGAGAATAGTCTGCAACTGCTGCTGATCCACCACGGCGCCACTGACGGTATCCGGATCCAGCGGATGCCCCGGCTGCCAGGATTTGAGCTCGTCGATAATGAGCGCTATCAGTTGCTCCTTGACTCCGGACTCCACCAGCAGGCGCGAACCTGCGGTGCAAACTTCGCCCTGGTTGAAGGCGATGGCCGAAGCTGCCGCCTGCGCCGCGGCCTTGAGATCCGGGCAATCGTTAAAGACTATGTGGGGGCTCTTGCCACCGGCCTCCAACCACACACGTTTCATATTGGACTGACCGGCGTAGACCATCAGTTGCTTGGCTATCTTAGTGGAGCCGGTAAACACCAGGGTATCGACATCCATATGCAGCGCCAGCGCCTTGCCAACTGTATGACCAAAACCGGGCAATACATTGAGTACTCCGGGCGGGATCCCGGCTTCCAAGGCAATGGCAGCCATACGAATCGCCGTCAAAGGGGATTTTTCCGAGGGTTTGAGGATAACAGAGTTACCGCTGGCCAGCGCCGGCCCCAGTTTCCAGCAGGCCATCAGCAGGGGGAAGTTCCACGGCACAATCGCGGCCACTACCCCGACAGGCTCACGGGTGATCATGCCGATTTCATTGTCAGCGGTGGGCGCTATTTCGTCGTAAATCTTGTCAACCGCTTCGCCGGACCAACGCAAGGCCCTGGCGGCATTGGTCACATCCACCGACTTGGAAAAACGGATTGGCTTGCCCATATCCAGGGTTTCCAGCAAGGCCAGTTCATCGCTATGCGCCTCCAGCAAATCGGCAAAGCGTATCATCACCTTTTTGCGCTCTACCGGCGCCATTCGCGACCAGACTCCGGATTCAAAACTGGCTCTGGCACTGGCCACCGCTGCCTCGGCATCGGCCAGATCGCAACTGGCTACGGCGGCGAGCTTGTTGCCATCCACAGGGCTGATGCAATCGAAGGTCTCGCCGGATACGGCTGCACAATACTCTCCATGAATAAAGGCCTGGCCACAGATCTGCAATTGCGCAGCCAACTGCTGCCATTGCTGACGGGTTTGCGGTGTACTCATAAATCCTCTCATCTGCTTGCAAGCGGGCATTCCACTACCTCAGTAGGCCTATCGCGGCCAACTCGTGCAGCCATCGCGAGTTATTCGGGTCGCTCCAGATTAGCCTCGAGCACGGCATAAATTCAATATATTTTACAAAAATAGATTTTTTGGCATAAATAATTGCACACAGGCCTTCCATGTTCATTATTTCTGACATAGCATAGCGAAATATCAATCACCATTAACAAGCCCGCAACACTAAGGTTAATGCTTATGGCAGAGCTAAAACAACAGGCGAAAACACAGGGCAATCTTGAGCATTACTGGATGCCTTTCAGTGCCAACCGTCAATTCAAGCAGACTCCCAGGCTACTGGCTTCGGCCGAAGGCATGTATTACCGGGATGTCGATGGCCGTCAGGTGCTGGACGGCACCGCAGGTCTTTGGTGCTGTAATGCCGGCCATGGCCGGGCGGAGATCAGTAAGGCGGTCAGCCGTCAGATCCGCGAAATGGACTATGCCCCCAGTTTTCAGATGGGTCATCCGTTGGCATTCGAGTTGGCCGAGCGCCTCAGTGAAATCGCCCCGCCCGGCATGAACCGTATCTTCTTTACCAACTCGGGCTCAGAGTCAGTCGACACCGCACTCAAGCTGGCGCTGTGTTACCACAGAGCCAATGGCGAGCCGAGCCGCAGCCGTTTTATCGGCCGTGAGCTGGGCTATCACGGTGTGGGGTTTGGCGGTATTTCGGTGGGCGGAATTGGTAATAACCGCAAAGGTTTCAGCCCGCAGCTCCTCGGCGGCGTCGATCATCTACCCCACACTCTGGATATGGAAGCCAACGCCTTCAGCCGCGGCTTGCCCGAGCATGGCGCCGACAAGGCCGAGGCGCTCGAGGGACTAATTGCCCTGCATGGCGCAGAGAATATCGCCGCCGTTATCGTCGAGCCCATGTCAGGCTCGGCCGGGGTAATATTGCCACCCAAGGGCTATCTCAAGCGCCTTCGGGAGATCACTCAAAAGTACGGCATATTGCTGATATTCGATGAGGTGATTACAGGTTTTGGTCGGGTGGGCGGCGCTTTTGCCAGCAACCACTGGGATGTGACCCCAGACATAATGACCACGGCCAAGGCGCTCAACAATGGCGCCATCCCCATGGGCGCGGTGTTTGTGCAGCAAGCGATTCACGATGCCTGTATGCAGGGCCCTGAGGCAATGATCGAGTTCTTTCACGGCTATACCTATTCGGGGCATCCGGTTGCGGCCGCGGCGGCACTGGCCACCCTGGATATCTACCGTGACGAAAAGCTGTTTGAGCGCACTACAACGCTGGCGCCCTATTTTGAGCAGGCGCTGCACAGTCTCAAGGGGCTGCCCAATGTCATCGATATTCGCAATACCGGCCTGGTGGGTGGCATTCAGCTGGCCCCCAGCCCGCAAGGTGTTGGCAAACGCGGCTATCAGATTTTCGAGCGCTGTTTCTGGCAAGGTGCGCTGGTACGGGCCACCGCCGACATCATCGCCCTCTCACCACCACTGATAGTGGAAGAGTCCCAAATAGATCAACTGATTTCCACCCTGGCCGACGCCATCCAAACCGTCGACTGAAGCACACAGGATAGTTATGCGTATTTACAGCCACTATATAGATGGACATGAGACAGATGGCAGCCAGGCTCAGGCTTCACTGCCCATTTTCAACCCAGCCAACGGCGAAGAGCAAGCCAGAGTCGCCCTCGCCTCCAAGGCAGATACAGAACGGGCGATAGACTCGGCCAAGCAGGCTTTTGACGCTTGGTCAAAGGTATCGCCCCTTAACCGGGCACGGGTACTGTTTCGCTTCAAAGCCCTGGTAGAAGCCCACATGGATGAACTGGCCGAGCTTATCTGCCTGCAACACGGCAAAGTGCTTGAGGATGCCAGGGGCGAGCTGGTTCGAGGGCTGGAAGTGGTGGAGTTTGCCTGCGGCATTCCCCATCTTCTCAAGGGGGAACACACGGAGCAGGTTGGCACTGGCGTCGATGCCTGGAGCATCAATCAACCGCTTGGGGTGGTTGCCGGCATTTCGCCGTTCAATTTCCCTGTGATGGTTCCCATGTGGATGTTCCCGATTGCCATCGCCTGCGGCAATACCTTTGTGATGAAGCCATCGGAAAAGAATCCGGCGCCGGTACTCAGAATTGCCGAGCTGCTGACCCAGGCCGGGCTGCCGGATGGGGTCTTCAATGTTATCAACGGCGACAAGCTGGCAGTAGATACCCTGCTCTGCCATCAGGATGTTCAAGCCATCTCCTTTGTCGGTTCTACGCCTGTGGCCGAGTATATCTACAGCAAGGCATCGGCTCACGGCAAGCGGGTACAGGCACTCGGCGGCGCCAAGAACCACATGCTGCTGATGCCGGATGCCGATCTGGAACTGGCCAGCAACGCCCTGATGGGTGCGGCCTATGGCTCTGCTGGCGAGCGCTGTATGGCTATTTCCGTGGTACTGGCGGTTGCTGATGTGGCCGATGCCCTGATAGAAAAACTGCAACCAAAAATAGCCGCGCTCAAGGTAGGTAACGGTCTGGAGCCGGGTATGGAAATGGGGCCGCTTATTTCCCGCGCGCATCTGGACAAGGTCTGCAGCTATATAGACAGCGGTATACAGCAGGGCGCAGTTTGTCTGGTCGATGGCCGCAATACCTTGGCAGACAGCGAAGGTTTCTTTCTCGGTGCGACCCTGTTCGATGGCGTAACCCCTGAGATGCAGATTTACCGGGAAGAGATCTTCGGCCCAGTGCTTTGCATAGTCAGGGTGGCCGACTATGACTCGGCGCTGGCTCTTATCAATCAACATGAGTTCGGCAACGGCACAGCCATCTTTACTCAGAGCGGCGAGCTGGCGCGCGACTTTTGCCACTCGGTGCAAGTCGGCATGGTGGGGGTCAATGTGCCTATCCCTGTGCCCATGGCATTTCACAGTTTCGGCGGTTGGAAACGCTCGCTGTTTGGCCCACTGCATATGCACGGCCCGGATGGAGTTCGCTTCTACACCCGGCGCAAAGCCGTTACCGCCCGCTGGCCCAAACAGCTGAGTGCCGATTTCATCATGCCGACCATGAAATAGGGAGAGAGGGAGAGCCTGATGCACATTAACAATATCAGAGTACTGGCGCGTAATACTCCCGAGGTAAGTGAATACTCCATCGCCGAGGAAAAGCGTCTGCAGGGCGCGCCGCGCCAACGGCTGGAGAACCATTACTCCAGCCCCTGTGAGCAGTTTCATACCGGAATTTGGCAAAGCGAAACAGGTGCTTGGAAAGTTGACTACACTGAGCACGAGTATTGCGAAATCCTCGAGGGTAACAGTGTCATCAGCGATGAGCAGGGAAATCGTCTCGAAGTTGGCCCGGGCGACAGGTTTGTGATCCCGGCCGGGTTTCGCGGCAGCTGGCAGGTAACGGTTCCCTGCCGCAAGCTCTATGTGGTGTTTGAATCCAACAGATAAAAACAAAACCGCCATGAGGTCTCAGCATAGCTGCTGTTGTTTGGCATAAACCAGGTCGCGCCGGAATCTTCCCGGACGGGGCCGGCAAACCAAAGAAGGGAGAAGAGCTTGTGAACCAAGTGATAAGAAGATCCAACCCTCTGCTATGGGCACTGCTGCTTGGCGGCGCCATAACCTCAACCTCTGCCATGGCCGAAGTCAGCGGCGAGATAGCCGTGACCAATGACTACCGCTTTAGGGCCGTGTCACAAACCGCCGGTGATTTTGCCGTTCAGGGCGGGCTGGACTGGAGTCACGACTCGGGTTTCTTCGTCGGGGCCTGGGCCAGTAATGTGGAATTCGATGAAGATGGTACTCCCAAAGAGGATCAGGTGGGTGCCGATTTCGAACTGGATGTCTACCTGGGTTACGCCGGTGAAATCAACGACAACCTGGCCTATGACATTACTCTGCTGCGCTATATGTACCCGGGCGACAATGTCTCTCAGGACTACAACGAAATCTCTTTCGGCCTGGAGTTCAGTGATTTTAGGGCTGCCTACTGGTACACCAATGACTATGCGGGTTCAGATCTGGACTATCACTATGCCGAGCTGAACTATAGTTATGAGTTTGCCGAAAACTGGAGCCTGGATATGCACTTGGGTTACAACTTCGGCGATGCGCCCGATGACGATATGGGCAAATATCTGGATTACTCCATAGGTGTCTCTACTGAGATTGCCGGTTTTGGTCTGTCTGTGGCCTGGTTGGACACAGATATAGATTCGGATGCCGAGATAAGCAGTGGCACCTTCCAGAATGACGGCACTGTGCTGGCGAGTGTCAGTTACGCTTTCTAAGCAGCAAAATTGCGCTGCCCAGGCAAGCCATAGGACAGACCTGCACGGGCAAGCCCCATCTTCCTCCCACCAACCAAAAGTAAAGGAGCCGCTCCCTGAGCGGCTCTTTTTTATAAATTGATTCAGTTCTCAACGCAGTGGCGGTATGTGAGGGGTATCGCCCTGACGCACCTGTTGTTTGACGTCTTGCCAGCTATGGGTGAGGTGTTGCAGTTGTTCTCGCCGCTCGGGAAACTGCTCACTGAGCTTTCCCATCAGTTCCACTTGTTTGTCACAGATTTGCGCCCAGCGCTCGGCATTGGAAAGGTACATGGCTTCATCCTTGATCTTGGCTTGTGGTAAAACAGATATTCCTGAACAAATAATAACCAAGGATAGCCAATTTGCCAGTCCTTTTAGCCTTATCACAAAAATCCGCCTTGGATGCACTGTCAAACGCTACCGCTTGCAGGTATAACTGAGGATATAAGATAACACCCGGATAACAGTATTCACTCTTGGTGAAACAAGGAGTCTCACTATGGCCACTATGTTAAAAATATTCTTTATCGCCCTGGCGTTAGTGCTTATCTACAAACTGGTTTTCACTAACAAAAAAGGGGTGACAATATTTGAAATGCATTTCAAGGACGGTCGTATGACCTCCCACAAGGGTAAGATCCCGGAGAGGTTTGAACGCGAATGCCGCGCCTTGGTCAAGAAAGAGAAACTCACCTGTACAGTACGCGCCGAACGCAGTGGTGAGGTGCGGCTGCACATCAGCGCCAATGCCGGAGATGCCAATATTCAGCGCCTGCGCAACCTATTTCCCTTCAAATACTATGACCGCAAGCAGAGCGACAACAGCAAACAACTAGGCTGATCAGCGTTTAGCGGGAAACACTTGAGGGTCGATTTTACCTTCCCGGCGCGCATCATCTATGATCCTCTGGTTATCCTGTGCCATGGGATCTTCGTCGGGAAGATTGGGATTCACCCGCTCCTCCTCGGGCGCTTCAAAACTGAAATCGATACCATTCGAGCAGCCGCCAAGGGATACCAGTGCCAGTAAGCCCATTGAAACCCATGGCAGCAGCAGAGACTTGTTGTTCATCAATATTGAAACCTGTGTTGAGAGATGGTTGTTATTAAAACAGAGCTAAGCTTAACCCAGGCTGAGACTCGGCGTTAGTCATGGCGTACCATAATTGATAGCGTTTATTCAGGAGACAACATGCAAATGAACCAAAGGCACTATATACATGGAGATCAATTTGAGCAGGACTGCTCACTGTTCTATTGCGCAGCCTGTGACGCGTTCTTAAATGAGCATCATTTCTTCAGTAGAGACATAAGCTGTTGTGATCATTGGAGCAAATACGATGAAGCAATGAAGCAATTAGGGAAATCGCCACAAAACCACAGTAATTTTGGACGTCCAATAGACGCCGCAAATGTTTTTAGACACAAGCGGTAAAACGTCCTGCCGCAATTATTCTTGTTCAACCAACGAATAAATAAGGAATATTCAATTATTTTTGTGCAGCGGGAGTGCTTCCTTGTTAGCATCAAATTCATTCAACCTACGGATCACCAGAGTCACCTCCCCCACCGTCAGGCCCCATTTGCGGATCTCGCTGCGGTTGATTATGGTGTCCGGCGCCGTTTGATACATCCAGTCGTCGAAATGCACCTGATACTCGCCGCTATCTAACTTCAGCAGCATGTCGTAGCGCCAGCGCAGGGCAAAGCCCTCAGCTTGCCCTTCTGCCACCCCCAGAATATCCTCGGCTCTGCCCTGATAGCGGCCATCGGCAAGCTTGGTAATCTGCCAAGTTCGCTCGGCAAGCTCACCATCGTCATACTCAAACCACTCCTGCAACACACCTTGATTCCCCTGCCAACTACCCGTCATCCGCACATTGAAACGGCGCACCACCTGGCCGCTGTAATCTTGCACCATGCCTGAAGCCTGCAGCTCCCCGTTAAAGAACTGCTGCAGATCCAACTTAGGTTCGCTGGCGCTATAGTCATGAATGTCGACACTGCCGCAACCGCTCAGCCCTAGCATCAGAAATAACAACCAAACCTTGGTGAAACCGATAAACCTGCTCATTAACATTTGCATGCCTGCTCTCCTATCAACTGGGCTCTCAGCTGCGGCCGACTGCTGCGCTCTGACAACCAAATCGCCAAAAAGGCATCAGCAAAACGCTTATGCTCGCTCGAAGCGCTCTCATCTATGGCAATCGCGGCTAACGGCTTGTCGTTGAACAGAAAGTATCCCTGCTGCGGCCCGCTTGCCACAAAGCTCAATCTGTCCCCCTGCTCCACATCCGG
This sequence comes from Shewanella sp. BJSY2023SW005, assembly GCF_047314585.1. Lineage (NCBI taxonomy): Bacteria > Pseudomonadati > Pseudomonadota > Gammaproteobacteria > Alteromonadales > Shewanellaceae > Shewanella > Shewanella sp. BJSY2023SW005. The sequence continues at coordinate 33,499 of NZ_JBKORJ010000060.1, read as the reverse complement.
CCAGAGCCCTTCAAGCAGCGCCAACCAGGCAGATATCTGCTCTCTGTCATATCCCAGATGCAGCCACTGGTGTTTGGTGGCCTCAAGGAGTCGCGAGGCGGGGATATCCCGGTAATACTGAATTTCCAGCTGCTGCGGGAAGCTATTGGGCTGGTAACTACCATCCGGCGTCAGCAACCTGGCCCGATAAAGGGTCATAAACCACCAGTCCATTTCACCGCGGCCCACTTCCCGAAAGCTGGCAAGCTCCGCCTTTGAGGGCTCGACCTGGGCAGCTTTGGGCTCAGGTGTCTGCACTTGGCTCAGCGCTTGAGCCTGCTGTGCTTGAGTCTGTGCTTGAATCTGTAAATTGTCTGCCCATCCCTGAGTGGGCAGACCAAGCAGTATCATCAGCAGCCCGGCAAAGCCTGGGTTATGCAGCTTACCGGCTTGCTTTGCTCCCTTGTTTACACCCTTGATGAATCGTTTCATTGCCGGTCTCCGTCAGAGAAATCCTGTAATTGGGGGATTTTTACCCCATTCAAGCCTGAGGTTGCAATAACTTAACAGTGGCAGCAGCAGCGACCAGATGAGTATCAACAAGCTAAAGGTAGCCGATTGCCCCAGAGGCCAAGCCACGGCCTCCAACCTAAATGCCGCCAGATAGCTGCCGGCGCCACCCACTGCGCCAAAGAACGCCTGCTGCCATCTGGGCAAGTCCCTAAGCCAGGCCAGACTCACCCCCAACGTCGCGGCAAAATGCCCCCAAAGGCAACAGAGCCACAAGGGTAAAAGCCGCGAGGGACTGTCAAACTCAAATACTCCGCCAAGGTGCAGCATGGCGTCCATGGCTATGCCGATAACAGCCGGTATCAGCACGGCGTTGAATGTTTTCATGCTGGATCCGGTGCGCTTTACGCTTTGCTCTGCCAGTTGGCTTTGCTCTACCCGTTGGCTTTTCTCATCCTGGGCATTCTCGGCCATGAGGGCAGAGCGGTAGCCCGGATTGACAAGCAGCAACTGGACACAAAGCAGCAAGAGAGCAAACACCAGCGCCTGATTGGCAAACAGGATCAAAGACCACCAGCCCAACTGGAAAATGGCCGCATTGAGCAGCAGAAAAAACCAAGGCGATGAGAGTCTCATGGCCTAACCTGCAATTTGCCTTGAGCTGAGCGGACGATAGCCGTCCTTGACTGCAGTCAGTTGCACTGTACTTATGGTGCGCTCAAGAAAACCACCTTCGCAGTAACTCAGGTAAAACTTCCACATACGCACAAAGTCCTCACCATAGCCGAGTTCGCGCACCCGTTCTCTGGCATCATCGAAGTTGGCATGCCAGTCATTCAGGGTGCGTGCATAGTCGAGACCTATATCATCCAACGACCAGAGGGTCATGGAGGTTTGCCGCTGCAAGTGGCGCGTCATCTCGGTGACAGATGGCAGGCAGCCGCCGGGGAAAATATAGCGCTGAATAAAATCCACCCCTTTGCGGTAGCTGTCATAGCGCTGATCTTTAATAGTGATCGCCTGCAGTAACAGCTTGCCGCTCGGCTTGAGCAGGGCATCCAGTCCGGCAAAAAAGCCCGGCAGATAATCGTGGCCTACTGCCTCTACCATCTCTATCGAAACCAAACGGTCATACTGGCCGCTGAGCTGGCGATAATCCTGCCGCAACAGGGTAATGCGCTCACTCAGTCCTTCGGCGGCAACCCGTTCACTGGCATATTGGTACTGGGCATCGGAAATAGTGGTAGTGGTTACCTTGACGCCATAGTGTTTGGCGGCATAGATAGCCAGGGCGCCCCAACCGGTACCTATTTCCAGCAGAGTCATGCCGGGCTGCAGATCCAGCCGCTCGCAAATCAGTTGCAGCTTATACTGCTGCGCCTCATCCAACTGCGCCTCTTCATGGGGATAGACGGCGCTTGAATAGAGCAGCTCAGGGTCGAGAAATGCCTGATACAAGGGATTGCCCAGATCATAGTGCGCCAGAATATTGCGCTTTGAACCTGCCTTTGAGTTTCGGCGCAGCAGGTGTTTCACCCGGCTAACTGTGTTGGAAAACCAGGAAAACCGCTGCTCTATCTTATCCAGCAGCGGCAGATTACGGGCAAACAGGCGTACCACGGCGGTAACATCCGGGCTGGACCAGTGCCCCTGAATATAGGCTTCACCGGCACCGATGGAGCCGCCCAGAATCACCTGGCGAAAAAAACGCTCATCGTGAATACGAATTATGGCAACCAGGTCTGCATCGAGCGGGCCGAAGGTCCACTGCTCACTCCCCAACTGCAGTTTAAGACAACCGCCCTCCAAGGCATTCAAGGCCTGTTGCATGACTCTGGCCCATAGACTCTTGCCGCTGGCGGCCAACTGCTGTCTGTTCTTGGCTACTGTGTTTTCCATCTCATTCTCCAATGTTTGCTGTCACACTCGGGGAAATTTCCAAACCTTTAGGGGATTCTTGCAAAGGACTAAGGCCATTTACTGCGAACCACGCCTTGCATCCAAGCCCGTAAGCCGACGCAGAGCACACATGGGACTTGTTCGCACCTTCCTTAGCATCAGTCCGTGCCGCCCTGAGGCTTGCGCTCGTAAGGCACAAAGGGCACCCGCTTAAGCCACAAACGCAGCGCTTGCCAATAGATGAGCCAAAGAATTTTCAGGCTCATCAAGGGAAAGCCCCACAGATAACGCCTGAGCTCACGACCATTGAAGGGGCGGCGTTTGAGGCTTAATACCGCATCGAAGCTGGCCTTTTGCGACTCGGGTGTCGGCCCTGCCACGTCCCCCTTGCCGGGCAGATTGCTGATCCGCAAATCGAGCCGCTCTGCCGGCGCCGGAATATGCCAGCGATAGCGATAATCCAGCGACATAAAAGGCGATACATGGAAGCACTTGTCGCCAAGTGCCGGCGCCTCGGCCGACACCAGATAACAGTGACGCTCATTCCAAGGGGTATTGCTCACCTCAGCCAACAGGTATTTATACTCATCACCTTGAAAGCAGTAGAAAAAGTTGACCGGGCTGAAATAGAGTCCAAAGTGGCGCAGTTGCCCGGCGAACAGCACACTGTCGCAGCCGGCCTCGCCGCCGAGGGCAATCACCTTATCCAGCACCCGCTGTTTCAGCGAGGTGGCAGTATTCGATTCTGAAGCCGCCTTGAGATAATCCTGCTGCCGAAAACGCAGCGCAGACCAAGGGGATTCACCAAACAAGCCGCTCAGGGACGAAAGCCTTGGCAAGTCATCCAAGTCCAGCAGCATCAGGGCAAAGGGATAGCGAAAACAGTGTCTTACCGGTGTTAGCCTCAAGTGGCTGACGCTGCCGAGGTAGATACCCGTTTCAGGTTTCATAGGCTTACCCCGAACCTTTCACAAACATCCAGGGCGCTGCGCACCCCGTCTTCATGAAAGCCGTTGTACCAGTAGGCGCCGACAAAATGGATACGGTCTTGGCCGCAGATCTCGCTGCGGCGTTGCTGCGCCGCCTGGCTCTGTTCATTGAATACCGGGTGAGCATAGACAAAGCGTTTGAGCACCTTGTCCTTGGCTATCGCCTCATCCTGATTCAGGGTCACCAAAAAATCCGGCGCAGACTTTGGCAGGCGCTGCAAAATATTCATGTTATAGGTTACGCAGGCGGGACGGCTGGCATCGCCATCGAGACGATAATTCCAACTGGCCCAGGCGGCGCGGTGCTTCGGCAGCAACGAGGTGTCTGTATGCAAGGTCACCTGGTTATCCTGGTATTTAAGCCTGGAGAGTATCTCCCGCTCCAGCTCACTGGCGTCACCGAGCATGGCCAGCGCCTGATCGCTGTGGCAGCCGAGGATCACCTGATCGAACTCATGCCAGCTATCCTTGACTCTGAGCTGCACGCTCCCCGCTTGGCGGCGGATTTGTTCTACAGGCGAGTTGAGATGCACCCGCTCGGCAAAGGGCGCGCTGAGCGCCGGAATATAACTGCGGGAGCCGCCTTCGAGCACATACCACTGCGGCCGATTGCTGACGGCCAACAGTCCATGATGTTCAAAGAAACGGATAAAGAAAGGCAGCGAGAAAGCGCGCATATCCTGAATACTGGACGACCAGATAGCGGCGCCCATCGGCAGAATGTAGTGCTGACAGAAGAAGTCGGAGAACCCCTGCTGTTCGAGAAATTCCCCCAGTGTCACCGCCGGGTAACGACCGCTTTGATACAAGGCTTTGCAGCGGCTGTTGAAGGCCAAAATCTCCCTCAGGAACCCCCAGAAAGTCGGACTCAGCAGATTGCGCTTTTGTGCAAACAGGGTCGCCAGGCTATGGCCGTTGTATTCAAGACCGCTGACAAGGTTTTGCACCGAGAAGCTCATCTCGGTCGCCAGCGCCTTGATACCGACCCGGGCCATCAAAGCCTGAAACCTGGGATAGGTGCGATCGTTGAATACAATAAACCCTGTGTCTATGGCGTAGGGTTTGCCGCCAAGCTCAACATCCACAGTGGCCGTATGACCGCCCAGATAATCGGCGGCTTCAAACAACGTCACCTCATACTGCTGTGACAACAGATAACCACAAGTGAGCGAGGAGATCCCCGAACCGACTATGGCGATGCGCGGCTTGTTGCCGGTTGAAACTGTCATACTGGGCTCCCGTTTTTTGCAGAGGGTTTACCAAGGGCGGCGGCCAACCAACTGCGGGGCAGCCAGCTCAGCAGAGTCAGCAGCCAGATAAAGCGCCCGGGAAAGGCTATCAGGCGCCGTCTAGCGGCCAGGGCTTGGATGATGGTGTTGGCGGCTTTATCGGCGGAAATCCGCATCGGCATGGCGAAGTCATTTTTGTCGGTGAGCGGCGTTTTAACAAAACCAGGGCGAATTTCGCTGACGTCTATTCCCTTGTGGGCCAGATCGAGCCGCAAGCTCTGCGCCAGGTAACTAATCCCGGCCTTGGAGGCGCCATAGGCCTCCGCCCGCGGGAAAGGCAGCATCACAACGCTTGAACTCATCAGCGCCAGTTGGCTGCCACGGGCAAGCAAAGGCATAAAGGCTTCCAGGCAATAGCCCACAGCCAACAGATTGGTGCGGATAACCCGCTCAAACAGGGCGCTGTCAAAGGCCATGGCCTCGTCTATGTACTCACAGGTACCGGCGTTGAGCAGCAGCAGCTCCACACCGTTGGCTTGGCCTAACTCCAATTTGAGCTTGCTGCCAAGCTTAAGCACCGAGTCTCTGTCAGTGACATCGAACCTCAAAGGCTCGCAGCCTTCGAGGGCGGCCAGAGCTTGTTCATTGCGGCCACAGGCCAAGACCCGCCAACCGGCGGCGGCATATTGTCTGGCGAGCTCGGCACCTATGCCTGAGCTGGCACCCGTGATCAATACCGTCTTCATCGGCTTGCCCTGCCCTTGACCATGCGCACCACTGAGCCCAGCAGTGGCAACTGTTCATAGAGCATCTGCCCCAGATCCAGATAATCCCTGTGATAATGGATTTTGTCGCCAAACTTGATGAGGCTGATACCATCGACGCTGATACTCTGCCCCCGGTTCAACTTGGGGTGGCAATACTTCATCTGCCAACTGATGGCGGCCTGGTCACCGGTGGGCAAGACGTCAGTGATCTCAAAGGCGATTTCGGTCAGGTTGCGATACAAACCGGCAAAATACTGTTCCAGTTGCTCAAGCCCCTCCAGTCGGTGCATGGGATCGCAAAAACAGATCTCAGGCGCATAGACGGCCTGCAGCCTTTGGCGCAATGTGGGCAATTGCTCGGGGCCCAGGGATTGATACAAGGCAATAAATGCCTGAATAATCTCCTGATACTGCGGCGATGCCGGCTGTGAAGCGGGCGCTATCTCCGCGGCAACTGAGTGGCTGGTCATGATAATCCCTCGGCTAATGAACTGAGTTCAGGCAGACTTTTTCAACACGGCCAGGGCGGTCAACGCCCTTTGCCGCGCCGCGCTGTGCTCGACTATCGGTGGCGGATAAGCCGCAGTGGCAAACAGACTCGGCTCGGTGAAGCGGGACGATGCAGCTGTGCCCGGATGGTGTATCTGTTTAAGCGGCCAGTGCGCCAGTTCAGGCAGATAACGGCGGATAAAACTGGCGTCAGGGTCGAACTTTTCGCTCTGGCTCATGGGGTTGAAGATCCTGAAATAGGGCTGGGCATCACAGCCGGTGCCGGCAGACCACTGCCAGCCGCCGTTATTGGCCGCCAGGTCGCCATCTATCAGGGCGCGGCGAAAATACTGCTCGCCCCAGCGCCAGTCCACCAACAGGTGTTTGGTGAGGAAGCTGGCGGTCACCATTCGCAGCCGATTGTGCATCCAGCCGGTTTGGTTTAGCTGACGCATGGCGGCATCCACCAGCGGATAACCGGTGCGGCCCTCGCACCAGGCAGCAAACTCTTGCGGGTCATTACGCCAGACTATGTCATCGCCGAGTGAGTTGAAGTTGCGGCCCATACACAGCTGGGGCCAGGCATGCAGCAGATGGCGGTAAAACTCGCGCCAGGCCAGCTCAGCCAGCCAGCTGCGACCCGGACTATTGTCCTCTGCCATAGCCTCGGGGAAGCGGTTGAGCAGCGCTGCTACACATTGCCGTGGGCTGAGAATACCAAACGCCAGATAGGGCGACAGGCAACTGGTGCCATCGAGGGCCGGGAAATCCCGCTCCTGACCGTAATCGGCAAGCTGGTTGGCAATAAAACTATCGAGCCGCTGCCTGGCCGCCCCTTCACCCACTGGCCAGTGATGGCTGTCTTGTTTACTGCCTTGATTGCTGACCTTAAAACTCAGCTCTGCGGGTTCGGGTAATGCCGGGGCCAGAGGCGCAGGTACCGGCAGCGGCGTTATCGCCTCTCTTCCCAGCAGCTCACGCCAACGGCGAAAGAAAGGGGTAAATACCCGATACATTTCGCCGCCTTGGGTACGGACGCTCCCAGGCGGCAGCAAACAGTGCTCATCGGTAAACTGCAGGCCTACCCCTGTAGTCCTGGTAAGCTGCGCCAGCGCCTGATCCCGGCGCTGCTCGTTAATCTCCACCTCGCGCCCGGCAAAAATCTGCTTGACGCCCTGGCGTCGGCAATACGCCTCGACTGTGGCATTCACCAAAGAGAAATCGTCACAGTGCAGTAAATCAAAAGCTATCCCCAAAGATGCCAACGCCCGTTGCAGTTGATTGACGCTGCGTTCGATGAAATCCAGCTGCATGGGGCCAACAGAGTGCTGCTGCCACTGGGCCGGAGTCGCAATATAAAAACCCCGCAGCGGCAGACCTTGAGCCCTTGCCGCTTCGCACGCCAGCCACAGAGCCTGGTTATCTGAAGTGCGCAGATCGCTGCGAAACCAGATGACAACACAGGCCTTTTCACGGGAAGGCACATGATTGGGCAAGGACTGGGACATGTTACTTGTCCTCCGGTTGTTTTGAGGCGGACTCGGCCTGCCCCAGCAGTGCCAATATGGCGGCATTGCTGCTGCAAAGCACAGGACTCTTGAGGGGCTCCCCGCCCTTCTTGGCGCCTTTTTCAGTCACAGCCAGTTCCTTGGCATAGTGCTCAAAGGCACTGGCGTGAGCCGCCACATAATCCCCGCTCAAGATCAGTGGATAATCCAAAGCGCTCGCCAACTGGAACAGGGCTTTGACACTGCTGCCGGGCAACTGGGAAGGCGGTAGCAACAAGAGTCCCTGCAGCGGCAGCCTGTGTGCCAAGAGTTGCAGCCCCTGGCCTTCCAAAGGCTCCTCTATATTGAGCGGCAACAGGCTGACACCCCGGGTGATAAGCTCCAGTTGCAGCAAGAGCTCACTCCAGGCCGGCTGCTTGCCAAGCGGCAGATAAAGAAGTTGCCAGCGGGGTTTCTGGCGCAGCAACTGTTCGCTGCGGGCGCCGACATAGTGAGCCAGACGGCTTTCGAGCCAACTGCGGACAAGTGCGCCGTCGAGGCGTTCATCGAGCTGGGTGTCCAATACTTGCAACCAATGGCGCAGGCGCCGACAACACAGGGCGATGGGATAGAGGGCACTGAATTCATCCAGCAAGCGGCCAAAGCGGGCACTGCTGAGAGAAAGTGCCGCCTCGGTGAGACTGCTGCTGAACTTCAGCCAGTCGTCGTCTTCATTTTCTTGCTGCAGCTGTTTTTCTGTCTGGCCACTGAGCAGTGGCTTGACCTTGCTGATGGCCACGCCCTGCTCAAGCCAGGAGAGGATTTCACGGATCTGCTGAACCTGCTCCTGACTGTAGAGTCTATGGCCCTTGGGGGTGCGCTGCGGGATAACCAGTCCAAACCGTCGCTGCCAGGCGCGCAAGGTGACAGGATTCACCCCGGTCAGTCTGGCGACTTCGCCGATGGAAAGGTTGGCATTGTTATCAGTAGGCATAACGCAGTTTTAACTCCTGTGGATGAGGGTTGAGATAAACCTGGGCCGCAATATACGGCTGTGGATGCTCCCTCAAGTAATGTTTAATCAATGTCAGCGGCACCAACAGAGGTTGCAGCCCCTGACGATATTCATCTATCGCCTGACTGAGCTCAGACTTCTGCGCCTTGGTCAGGTGTTGTTTGAAATAGCCCTGAATATGCTGCAGCGCACTGGTGTGATTGCGGCGACTGGCCTTGTTTTTCAGCGCCTCCATAAAGCCTTCAAAGTAACGCTGGGCAGTTTCCTGCAAGTCTTCACCGCCGTCAGCCAGCAAGGGACCAAGTTGGCGATATTGAGCCGGACTGTGAGCCAGTAATAGGTATTTGTATCTGGCATGAAATTGGGTCAATTTATGCAGGCTTAAGCCGGAGTGCAGCAGACACTGCCAGTCGTGAAAGGCATACACCCGGGTGAAAAAGTTTTCCCTGATCACCAAATCGTTCAAGCGCCCCTCTTCTTCAACCGGCAGTTGTGGCCAGCGTTGCATCAGGGCCTTGGCGAACACACCTATGCCGCTGCGATTCCCCTGGTCGCCGCCTTCCTTGTAGACAGTGACCCGTTCCATGCCGCAGGTAGGTGATTTGGCACAAAGCAAATAGCCACTTAAAAATCCCAATTCAGCGACTTTTTGCTCACTGAAACTTTGCAGGCTCTCGGTTACATCCAGGCTGGCATCACGGCTCTGGATCCGGATCTCATCACCGCGGCGCACCTGACGTATGCTCTTGCGTGGCGCGCCCATACCTATCGCCATCTCAGGACAGACTGGCACAAAGTCAAAATGCTGCCTAAGCTCCTGCTGGCAATAGACAGAATTCTTATGACCACCGTCAAAACGCACCTGCTGCCCCAACAGGCAGGCACTGATACCCAGTTGAATTCGCTGCGACTCAAACTTGTACATATTAAGAATCCTTGTATAACCTTGTAGTAGATTAAGGCACACACCTGTACAATGATCAAGTTTTTGTACAATATTTTTTTTAGCAAAGAGGAACCGACTTGCCTGGCAAGCCATACAAGAACTTAAAAGGAGTCAAGCCCAGCAAGCCTGGGCTATCCGCTGGCGAAGCAAGACCCATCTTGAATGAAACCTGTAACGCAAAGGCATTTAAGAGAGATTCGAAGGGAGATAAAAAACGGGAGCCTTGAGCTCCCGTTTTCTGTCATTGATACCTTTCACTGCAGGGCGCTAGCGCCTGAAATTATTGCTTGTCGGCCCCCAGGCGCTCAACCAGGAGTACCAGGCCAATTCCGGCGGCGGCACACAAGAGCGCCAACCCCAACTGATGCGGCTGCTGTGTCAGTTGCTCAAAGCCAAAGGGAGACAGGTTTTGCTGCACCAGGGGTACCTGCTCACCATGGGAATTGGTGCGCCAGCTCAGCGTCTGTTTCCAAGGCCAGATCTTGCCCAGCGTCCCCAGCATAAGCCCGGTAAGGAAGATAAGGGTGGCATCGTGAAAGCGCCGCAGCAGCGCCGACAGCAGATGGCTGAAACTCAGGATACCTATCACGGCACCGACAGCAAAACAGCCAAGAATATCCAGCTGGATATTCTTGGCCGCCGCCAGCACGGCAGGATACAGTCCCAATAGCAAGAGGATAAAGCTGCCGGATATCCCCGGCAGTATCATGGCGCAAATGGCAATGGCACCGCCAACAAAAATATTAAAGTAGCTGGCCTCCAACTCGACAGGACTCAGCACGGTAATGCCCCAGGCAAAGGCCACTCCCAGCGCGAATATCAATAGCCGTGGCAGTGAAAAACCGCCCTTGACCTGGCGCAGCATATGCACCACAGAGATCAGGATCAGCCCGAAAAAGAATGACCATACAGGAATAGGATGATGTGCCAGCAGGTAAGAGATAAGCTTGGCCAGACTCAGAATACTGCTGAGGATACCCGCCAACAGACTCAACAAAAAGGCGCCATTGATATGTGCAAACGCCGCCTTGATCCCGTCGCCGCGTATAATGCCCCAAAGGCTGGGATTGATACGGCGAATACTTTCCAGCAGGGTGTCATAGATGCCGGTAATAAAGGCTATGGTTCCCCCGGAAACGCCGGGCACCACATCGGCGGCCCCCATGGCCAGCCCCTTGAGGTAGGTCAACAGAAATTTCACTAGGTTTCCTTACTACTGTTTTGATAATTCTCGCGGATTATACCAATCCTGATTGAAGTTGGATTGTCCAAGGAAGTGATTCTTGCACTTGCAAAGGGTTCACCATTTGCACCTTCCAGAAGAAACCGCCATTTAAGCACAGACCCCAGTTGCTGCCACGCCATTTTATTCTATCTGTTCAGCCCCAGATCAGATTGGCGTGCTCCTCGCTCATCTCAGCCAAAGCTCTTGCCTCTTGCCTCTTGCCTCTTTCCTCTTGGCTCTTGGCTCTTGGCTCTTGGCTCTTGGCTCTTGCCAAAGCGCTCGTCAGCATACACACTCATCCGACCAGAGCAATAACAAAAACATTACTCTATACCAACAAAGAACATCAACAAGGAATACCCACAAGGAATCACTATGAGTAAAACCGCCAATGCGACCCTGAACTTGTATCACAAATGCAGGCGCCTGCCCTTTGGCAATAAGATATTCTCCTTGCTGGTCAGCCGGATGGCGCCCTACTTTGGCAGTATCAAACCGATAATCAGTCAGTTGGAGCCCAACTACTGTGAATGCCTGCTGCGTAAACGCCGCGCAGTGGAGAATCACATAGGTACAGTACATGTCATTGCCATCTGCAACGGCCTGGAAATGGCGATGGGAGTCATGGCCGAGGCTTCAATACCACCTCATCTACGCTGGATCCCCAAGGGCATGACGCTGGATTACACCGCCAAGGCCGGCAGCGATATCCGCTGTGTGGCCAAGGTTGATGCCAATGCCTGGCAGCCTGGGGATCTCGATGTCGAGGTGCTCGCCTATGACTGCAATGATATCCTTGTGGTCAAGGGCAGTATCAAGCTCTGGATCTCGGCCAAGCCGGCCAAAAACGCGACCGAGAAGGGATCATAATTTGAAACAAGCCAGCACTTCCCTCATTCGGGTTTGATTGCTAACTTGGCTCAGCTAATCGAAGCCTTAGACGGTACTCAAGAGTAAGCAGGAAAAAGATGCAGGGACAGCCGGTCAAAATTAGTCACACCCCCAATATCGATGCCGTCAGAGGGCTGGCAGTATTGGGGATATTCTTTCTCAATGTCAGTTTTATGGGCGTCACCTTATATGGTTATGCGCCCTTTCCCGAGTTTCATTTAACCGATGCCATTACCGAAACCCTGAGTAATTTTCTGCTGGAAGGGCGCTTCCTCAGCCTGTTTTCCATGCTCTTCGGTGTCGGCCTCTATATTCAACAACAGAATTTCCTCGCCAGAGGATTGGAGCCCTTCCCCTTAATCCGCTCACGCTTACTCTGGCTGATGCTCTTTGGGGCGCTGCACAGCCTGTTTATCTGGCCGGGGGATATCCTGCTCACCTATAGCATTTGTGGCTTCCTCGCCTGGCATTATCGTAACCTGGAGATTGAAGCACAGCAAAGGCGGGCACTGCTCTTTATCGCCATCGGCACCCTGGCCTATGGTCTGATGATCTTTCTGCCGGGTGATGAAACCTGGATCCGCGGCAACGCCTTTTTCAATGAACAATACAGCGCCTGGACCGGCAGCTATGGCGAGCAGTTGCTGATGCACCTGTTTATGACCTTGTTGATGCTGATTTCCCTGCCATTTACTCTGCTGTGGTTTGTCAGCGGTGTGATGCTGCTGGGGATTAGCCTGTATCGTCGCGGGCTGTTTGACCAAGGTTTACCCCAGGGCAAATTAGGGAAATTGCTGGCGCTGAGCTTGCTGCTGTCGCTGGCGGACACGATTCTCAGCCTGCAATCCCGCCCCAAATTGGTGATGCTTTCCGATATTCTGGTCATGCTGAGCGCCATTCCCATGGCTATCATCTATGCTCATCTGTTGGTTAAGTTCGGCCGGCGCCTGCCATGGTTGCCAAGACGCCTGCAGGCGGTTGGCCGGATCCCCTTGAGCCTGTATATTTTGCAGTCCTGTTTTGGGATCTGGCTGTTTCGCCATCAAGCGCCCGAGTTACTGCTGACACTTGAACGCATAGACTACCTGGCCATAGCCCTGGGCTATGCCTTGGTGCAGATAATACTGGCCGGCTGCTACCTTAAGTTCTTCAACCAAGGACCGCTGGAATGGCTCTGGCGCCGTCTGGCCTTTGGCAATAAGCCAATCAATAACGCCACGAATACTCACGAGTCAAATACATGAAGTACAAAGGAAAAGTCAGCCATTGGCAGGACGATAAAGGCTTTGGATTTATCAGCCCCAATGACGGCAGTGAACGGGTATTTCTGCACATTAAGTCACTGAGCCTGAGCGGTCGCAGGCCACAAGTGGGCGACGTACTGACGTTTAAAATCACCTTGGATGACAAGGGCCGGCGCCAGGCGCAGCAGGCCTTCTTTCCCGAGGACAGGGGCAGACTCAAACAAAAACAGCGCCAACAGAATAAGCGCAGCAGTCACAAGTCTTTCGTCGGTAAGCTCACAGTCCTGTTTGCCCTGCTGCTACTGGCTTTAGTGGCACTGGGTAAGCTGCCACTCTTGGTGCCCGTCTGGTATCTGCTGCTGAGCCTTATCTGTTATTGGCTCTATGCCCGCGATAAAAAGGCCGCCGAAACTGGCCGCTGGCGCACCAAGGAGTCGACCCTGCAACTGACCGGCTTGCTCGGTGGTTGGCCCGGCGCTTTACTGGCACGCCATCAGTTTCGCCACAAGACCAGTAAAACAAGTTTCAGACTCCTGTTCTGGTGCTGTGTCGGCCTCAACCTGTTGGTGCTTGGCGCCGCTCTTAAGCTGGGATGGCTGGCACGGCTGCCCGAGATAGCCTTTTAACGGTTGGCTCTAAACTCAAGAGCAAGCTCACTTACCAAACAAGCTCAATCAAGTAAGCCAAGTGCCAGCTTGCGGCCGCGCTCGGCAGCATACTGCCGGCTGACGAGCTGGGCTGAGACTATCGCCCCCTCTTTAATCAAACACAGCTGCCCGGCCAACTCACGAGCGCGCTCGCGGCCAAGCCAAGACGACAACTTCTGCTCAAGCTCATTTTGAACCCTGGCCTTATGCTCACGGCAGAGACGATTTACCGGATGCTCGGGTGAGGGATACTCGGCGGCGGTATTGATAAAGAAACAGCCGCGAAACTGGCTCAGGGACTCAACCCGGCTGTTGAACCAATCATCCAGGGCGTTAAACAGCTCATGGACCAGCTCCGTCGGCGTTTGCGCCGTCTCCAGCCTTTGATTCAACCAGTCAAAAAACAGCTGATCGCGATAACGCACCACGGCCAGCACCAGGGCCTCCTTCCCCTCGAAATGATGATAAAGGGTCTTCTTGGCTATGCCGGCCTCGGCCAGAATTTGATTGATGCCCACCCCATGCACACTCTCTCGATAAAAGAGTTCAAAGGCGCCGGCAAGCAGTTGGGAAACCTTGTCCATCTCACACTCCTTAACGATTCAATATGAGTTTGACAAAAGTAGAACGGTCTGTCTACCATAAAAAGTAGACCGATTGTTCTACCAAGCAAAACGCTGACAACCAAAGGAAAACAGATATGGACAACACACCTCCCCTGACTGCAACACCTGCTGCAAAAACCACAGCCCAAGCGGCGACAAACCGTTGGCAGGCTGCCGCCTGGGCCACACTGGGCGCCGGAAGCTGTATTGGATTACTGGCGGGATTACAGGAGATGCTGACGCAGAACCTGAGCTGGAGTCTGCTGCTGATGGCACCATTCGGCGCCACTATGGTGTTGCTCTACGCCCTGCCCCAAAGCCCGCTGGCGCAGCCGAAAAACATCTTCTTCGGCCACCTGCTCACCTGCGCTCTGGGACTCTTGTTATTGCACACCTTGGGAGTGTCGCCGCTGACACTGGGGCTGGGAACCGGCCTCGGGGTCGGCCTGATGATGTTGACCAATACCACACATCCACCGGCCGGTGCCAACCCCTTGCTGGTGATGCTGGCCGGGGCCGACTGGCAGTTTTTGTTAACGCCTGTGGTTTCGGGGTTGCTGCTGATCCTCGCTTTCGGTTGGGCCTATCACAAGAGCCTGTATATCAAGGGGATCAGCAAGCATAGCTGGCCTAAAACCAACTGAGGGCAACACTTATCACCACGCCGGTGATCAACAACTGCATCAGACAAAAACCCATGATATCCCGGGCCTTGAGCCCGGCAATGGCCAACACAGGCAGCGCCCAAAAAGGCTGGATCAGGTTGGTCCAGGCATCCCCCCAGGCCACCGCCATGGCGACCCTGGCGACATCGGCGCCAAGTGCCTCGGCGGCCGGCAACATGATAGGTGCCTGTACCGCCCACTGGCCGCCACCGGACGGCACGAAGATATTCACCACACCGGCGCTGATAAAGCTCCAGAATGGCAGTGACTCGGCGCTGGCAATGGCAACAAAACCCGAAGAGATACTCTGTGCCAGCCCGGACTGCACCATCACCGCCATGATGCCGGCGTAAAAGGGAAACTGGATCACTATCCCGGCGCCGCCCTTGATCGCCTCATTGAGACTGACCAGCAGACTGCGCGGCGTCTGGTGCAGGGTTATCGCCAGAAACAGAAACAGGAAGTTGACTATGTTGAGGTTGAGGCTGCCCCCCTGAACAAAGAACCAATACCCCAGATACCCCAGACCACACAGGCCCACCAGGATCCCGAGTATCCGGCTATTCTCCAGATAGTCGGCCGGGCGTTTGTTCTCACTCTGAGTCGGCGCAGCATCCTCGAGCAGCGCAGGATCGACTATCACAGACTCTTTGTCATCCGGCAGCATAAAGCGATTGACCAGCGGCATTATGATAAACAGCAAGGCAAGTAGCAGCAGATTAAAATCGGCAAAAATGGTTTCCGAGGTAGGGATAATGCCTATCTGCGCCTCGGCAAAGTGTCCTGGTGTGGCCACAGTCAAGGGCACAGAGCCCGCCAAGCCGCCGTGCCAGACCACAAAGCCCGAATAGGCACTGGCCACCAGCAAACGGTAATCCACCTTGACCCGGCGCGCCAACGCCTTGGCAAACAGGGCACCGACCACCAAACCAAACCCCCAGTTAAGCCAACTGGCCGCCAAGGAGACCAAGGTCACCAGTATGATAGCCTGCGGCGCACTGCGGGCCAGAGACGCTATGGCGTCCAGCAGCTTCTTCACCGGTGGAGAGCTGGCCAGCATAAAACCGGCGACCAGCACCAGCAACATCTGCATCGAGAAACTGAGCAGATTCCAAAAACCACTGCCCCAATAACCCAGCACTTCTACCGGTGTCTTTTGCTGGCCGAGCATGGCGGCGGCAAACACCAACAGAGTGAGCAGGAGCACAAAGATATAGGGATCGGGCAGATACTTATCCACCAGCTTGACCAGTGGCCGGGAGGCGCGATTGAGCATAGGGGTTTCCTTGAGTCTTATTATGATTATTCTGCGGAGAGCTGATTTAGCTTTCACTTTTTTATCAATAGCCTACACAAGTCTGCCTGTGGGATAAAGCCCGACAAAAGTACACTATAACCCTAAGGAAGGTGCGCATAAGTCCTCGTGGCCTTCTCTTTTGTAGAGAGTGGCTTGCACAGCAATTGGCGTTCAAGGCATCTGACTGAAGGCATGCCGGGGCCTGTCGAAGTCGGATAACGCAGAGAGCCGGTTGCTGTGAAAGCCCCGAAGGGCGTGGCTTACAGGCCTGCCTGCTGTGTTGTGCTTCTTGCAAAGGACTAGGGCCATTTGCGGCGAACCACGCCTTACATCCAAGCCCGTAAGCCGACGCAGAGTACACATGGGACTTGTTCGCACCTTCCCTTAGCTGTAAATGCCGCAGTCCAACTGTTAAGATAGCGCCACCTTCAGGACAGAGGATCCCCAAATGAGAATGTTGCTTGCCGTGGTGGTTATCGCCGCAGTTATTTTTTACTTTTTCACCACCATGAATGGCCAAAAACTGGCAAAAGAGAATATTGCCAAGGGCGAGGTATTTCTTGAGGCCAATAAGCATAAAGAGGGTGTGGTCACCACAGACTCAGGGCTGCAGTATCAGTTGCTGCACAAGGGGCAAGGCCAGGTTCATCCGGGTCCCAAGGATAAGGTGACAGTGCACTACCATGGCACCCTGATTGACGGCACTGTGTTTGACAGCTCGGTCGATCGCGGCGAGCCCATCGCCTTTCCACTCAATCAGGTGATCAAGGGCTGGACCGAAGGGGTTCAGTTGATGACAGAAGGCGACAAGATGCGCTTCTTTATACCCAGCAGCCTGGGCTACGGCAATCGCTCTGCCGGCTCCATCCCGCCGGGTTCGGTGCTGATTTTTGATGTGGAATTACTCAAGATCAACTAACAATCCCCAACAACAAACCCGGCCAAAGCCGGGTTTGTTGTTTCAGTAACAGCTGTTAACCCTGCGCGAAGGGCTCGTCAATCGACTTGGCCGGCTGGGTAAACCAGCGTGGCCCCTCTGCCGTCATATAGAAGTGGTCTTCATGGCGAACGCCGAACTCGCCGGGCACACAAAGCATGGGCTCATTGGAAAAACACATACCAACTGCCAGTGAGGTGTTGTCGCCATCAACCAGGTAGGGCCACTCATGAATATCCAAGCCTATGCCGTGGCCCGTTCTATGGGGCAGTCCCGGCAGTTGATATCCGGGCCCGAAACCGGCCGCTTCCAACACGGCTCTGGCCGCCTTGTCGACACCACTGCAGGGCGCACCTAAAGCCGCCGCTTCAAAACCGGCCCGCTGCGCTGCCTGCTCCAGCTCCCACAATTGCCGCTGCCGCTCGCTTGGCGTACCAAATACGTAGGTGCGGGTAATATCCGAGTTGTAACCATGCAGCTGACAGCCTGTGTCTATCAGCACAGTGTCGCCTGGCTCCAGCGTCTTGGGCGACTTGACCCCATGGGGATAGGCGCTGTCTTCACCAAAGAGCACTATGCAGAAATAGGAGCCACTGGCCCCCACGGCTCTATGGGCCTTGTCGATAAAATCTTCCACCTCGGCGGTACTGATCCCCGGGCGTAATATTCTGGCGGCGGCCTTGTGCACTTCGAGCGTCATATCCATCGCCCGCTGAATCAGCCTCAGCTCGGCGACCGATTTATGCATTCGCAGTTGGGCGCTAATCTTGGCGCCGTTGACAAAGGCAAGCTCGGGGCAAGCCTCACGCAGACCATCAAACAAAAAGAAAGGGGCAGATTCATCTATAGCCAGAACGGCGCCCGCACGCAGACAGCCCATGCGCTCAAGCACATTGCGGCACAGCTCATAGGGAATCTGGTGCTCATGCCATGTGTTAACCCGTCCAGGCTGCAACATAAAGCCCTTGAGGGTGTCGAGCTCAAATGCCGGCGCCAGGTATTCCAGCTCACCACGACAGGGCAAAATCGCTCCTACCATACGCTCACTGGCATACCAACGCAGGCCGGAGAAATAATAGAGATTGGTGCCGGCATTGAGATAGAGGGCATCTATCCCCAACTCTTGCATCAGCGTCTGGGCATTTTGTTGCCTGGTTTTGAATTCGGCGGCTTCCACCGCTGTGACATCCCGGGTCATATCCACCAGCTTTGCCAACTCCTGCTCCGGGGTTGAGCCACCAACGCCTGTGCTCATAGAATTCTCCTGCTTGATTACTTTTAGTCGTTATTTGCTTGGGTATTAATGTGCTCGAGAGTTTTAGCATATTGTATGCAAATTTTAAAGCGGCAAACGAAATTGCCAATTTCCGGCGACCGCTGGTATGCTGCTTGCGCCAAACGCGGGAGTACAATATGCAGGATCTTGCCAACTATATTCTGGCCATAGAAGGACGGACAAGCAGCGCTGAACTGTTGGAGTCGGTGCAAATTCACACCACGGACGATGAAGGTTTATGGCAATATCACTTTGCCGATGGCGCCATTATAGAAAAACAGCAGGAGCTGGAACAGGAGCCAAGCCAGTCCAATATCGGCGAGCTTTGTGAAGATAACTGGACCCGTTATCGGGTGCTGAAAGGAAACGATATCAGCCCAAAACAAAAAGCCTTCAGCAACCTGTGCCAAAGGGCCTTCTGGTTGAAGATGCGTCAGGCCTGCCAGGAACCGGCTTGAAGGGGGATGTCTCCCCCTTGAATCAGACTATCAGGCCTGTTGCATCAGCATTACTTGCAGACCACGGCAGACCAAGGTCTCCATATCGTCGACCCGACTTATCTGACACTGACTGACAGTGGCAGGAACCGCCAAGTCTTTAACACCGCTGACACAGCCCTTGTAGTAGTCGGCATTGGCCAACATGTTACCGGCGAGCCAGAGTTTTTGCGGGTTGAGTAGATTGACCGCCCAGGCAATGCCCATTCCCAGATAGGCCCCGGCGCGGTAGAGTTCTACCGGGTTGCGCAAGCGTCGACGCCGCACCGACTCGCCACTGGCCAACTGTTCGAGGCTGAATTCCCCCGACTCCGTCATCACCCGGCAAGCCCCAAGCTCACCGGCCAGGCCATTGGCACCACTGAACACCCGGCCGTTGAGCGCCAGTGACATGCCGATCCCTGTGCCACACATCACCAAGAGTTCGCACTGGTGTTTTACGCTGGCAATGGCGTGCAGACCGGCGTGGATATCATTGCTGATAGCCACCAGTTCACCACGGCTGCTGAGTTTTTCCGGGTTGAGCCCCACCAGCGCCGGCAAGGCACGACAGGATATTAGTTGGTTGTCTCGCACCATGCCGGGGAAGGCCAGAGCCAGACGGTAGTTTGCAAGCCCATAATCAGATTCAAGTTCAGCCAATTGCCGATTGAGATCTGCTATGGTGAAACTCTCTCCGGTGGGGATTTTATATTGTTCTGTTGTTTCCCCTTGCCGCAGCTGAAACAGCGCGGTTTCAGTCCCCACTTCGATCGTTAATGTCGACATCAATAAACCCCTTTTTACCGTACCGCCAGAGGCGGTAGACGGCCTAAGATGTTAGCACAGTGCTGCCGGCACCGCACCTAATCATCAAGGTTCTGTTATTTGTAACGCTTTGCTTTTACTTAACTTCCACCATGCTATCAGGATAAGTTGGGTCGCAATGGCGGGAATACAGATCACCAGCAGCAATTGCCAGCCGAGCTGATAAATGACCCAGCCGGCCCCCAGAGACGCCAATGCTTGAGAGCCAAATACCAGAGAATCGTTGAAAGACTGCACAGTGAATCTCTCTTCGGGGCGATAACAGCCAGGCAGCAGCGAAGTGCCGGCAACAAACAGGAAGTTCCAACCCACACCCAACATCACCAGCGCACTCCAATAGTTGAGCAGGTCACGCCCCGCCAGCGCCAGAGCCAAGGTCAGGCAGTAAAGCGCCAGCCCGGCCAACATGATGCGGGTGTGACCCAAGCGGGCTATCAGGTAGCCACTTATCAGCGAGGGCAGATACATGGCAATCACATGACTCTGGATCACCCACTTGGTATCCTCCAGGCTGTGATGCTCTATGTGATGCATATGTACCGGGGTCGCCGTCATGATAAAACTCATCAAGGCGTAGCCTATAACTGCGGCGCCGCAGGCAACCAGAGTCGGCTTTGACGCAAAATAATTGGCAATGGCCGAATATCCATACTCTCAACCTTGGAGGCTTTGAGCTCTGGGTCTTCATCTTGATAAAACAGCAGGCAGGCCAACGCCAGCACACCGACCAGAGTCACCATCAAAAATGCACCTGTGTAGGTTACCGGCAAAATATCCTTGGCCAGCAAGGCCAGTTCTGGCCCGAGGAAGGCGGCGAGTAAACCACCAAGCAACACCCGGCTGGCTGCCTTGGCAGACAGAGTCGGCGCCACTGACTCCATGGCGGCAAAACGGTATTGCTGAATAATGGCGCCGCCGCATCCGAGCAGCAGACCACTGCCACAAAATCCCCAGAACTGGGCATACCAAACACTAAGCGCCGCCATAGCGCCGGCCACACTGGTCAGCAGGGCGCCACCGATAAATACCCGTCGCCGACCCAAACGCTGCATCAAGATATTGATGGGCACAATCGCTACAGCGACTCCGACTACCATCATGGCGATAGGCAGTGTCGACAGCGAGGGAACCGGGCTCAGCTCTGCCCCTATGATGCCTCCGAGCAATACCATGATAGGTGTGGCACTCATGGCAAAGGCCTGCGCCAACATCAACACCCAAACATTTAGCGGCATAAAGGCATCCTTGAATAAAAGTCGAGACAGATAAAAACCTTGAACAGGTCAACAAACATACATAGAGTTAACCTAAGCCAATCAGTTTTAACATTTTCATTCAAGGAAGAACACTGTGGGAAAGCGAAACTGTATCAGAGTGCTACTGTTGACCTTGCTTCTGGGCATCGGAGCAGGCTGCAGCAACCAGCCATACTCTCCTTCTCAGGATCTCTATGACAACGTGGCCGACAATGTCGAGCAGCGCAATGAAAAGCTGGCGCGGGATCAACAACCAAGCGATGACAGAGTACGCAGTGAAGATGTCAGCAAGGGAGTGATGGCTACTCTGGTTAGCTCCTTTTTGGTCGGCATAGCGACTCTGTTTGGCAGCAATTAACTTGGCCCCCTTTACAGCAGTTAAAGTTTTTTCAACATGCCCACCCTTGCGAAGCGACTTCAGGGCTTGCCATAATCCGCTATCACTCATAAAGACAAGGTCGGCCAAGGGTACCCAAGCCGACCATCAGCGGAGCCCCTATGTTGCAATCACAATCGCCCAAGAGCCCCCATATCGCATCACGGCTTAATGCCGTGCGCAGCGAAATGGCCAAACACCAACTCGATGCCTTTATCCAGCCCCGTGCCGACGAGTATCTCGGCGAGTATGTGCCGGCGCACAACGAGCGTTTGCATTGGCTGACCGACTTTACCGGCTCGGCGGGGATGGCGATTGTGATGAAGGACAGCGCCGCCATTTTTACTGATGGTCGCTACACAGTGCAGGTGAGGCAACAGGTGGACTCGACCCTGTTCAGTTATGAGAGCCTGACAGATATGCCCCAGGCACAATGGTTGGCGGAAAAGCTGCCGGCCGGTTGCCGCATTGGCTACGATCCCAGGTTGCATACCCTGGCCTGGCAGCAAGATGCCGAAGCCACACTGAGCAAGGCGGGTATGACACTGGTGGCGCTTGACGACAACCCGGTGGATTTGCACTGGCAAGGCAGACCCGTGCCGGAAAACAAGCCCATTATCCTCTTCAATGCCGAGTCTGCCGGCAAGAGCAGCGAACAGAAGCGCAGTGAAATCGGCGCCCTGGTGAAAAAGGCCGGGGCCGATGTAGCGCTGATAGCGGCGCTGGACTCCTTCTGCTGGTTACTCAATATCCGCGGTCAGGACGTGCCCAGGTTGCCCGTGGTACTGGGCTGTGCCCTGCTGGAAGCCAATGGTGAGATGACACTGTTTACCGAGCTTGCCAAATTACCCCAGGGGATTGAAGCCCACGTAGGGGCCGGTGTCAGCTTCCGCGCCGAGTCGGAGCTCGCCGAAGCGTTGCAAGCGCTTGAAGGCAGAAAGCTTTTAGCCGATCCCAATAATGCCAACGCCTTCAGCCAATTACAGGCCAAAGCCGCTGGCGCCAAACTGATCGCCGGACTCGATCCTGTGGCACTACCCAAGGCCTGTAAAAACAGTGCCGAACTGCAGGGAATGCGCGCCAGCCATATCCGTGACGGCGTTGCCGTGAGCCGTTTCCTGGCTTGGCTGGATGCCGAAGTGGCTGCTGGCCGACTCTATGATGAAGGCACTCTGGCGGATAAGCTCGAGAGCTATCGCCTTGAGGATCCGCTCTACCGCGAGCCAAGCTTTGACACTATTTCCGCCACCGGCGGCAATGCGGCCATGTGCCACTATAACCATCTCAACGGCACTCCGGCCATGATGGAGATGAACAGCATCTATCTGGTGGACTCTGGCGCCCAGTATTTGGACGGCACCACGGACGTTACCCGCACCATAGCCATAGGTGAAGTCAGCGCCGAGCAGAAAAAGATGGTGACCTTGGTGCTCAAGGGGCATATCGCCCTGGATCAGGCCCGCTTCCCACGGGGCACTACGGGACAACAACTGGATGCCTTCGCCCGTCAATACTTGTGGCAGCACGGTTTTGACTACGACCACGGCACGGGCCATGGTGTTGGCCACTTCCTCAGCGTTCATGAAGGCCCACAAAGAATAGGCAAGAACCTCAATGCCATCCCCTTGCTGCCCGGAATGGTGCTTTCCAACGAGCCCGGCTATTACCGTACAGATGCCTTCGGTATCCGTCTGGAAAACCTGGTGGAAGTACGCCCCTGTGAAGCGCTCAAAGGGGCCGAGCGGGAGATATTCGAGTTCGACGCTCTGACTCTGATCCCCATGGATAAACGCTTGATAAACAAGAGTCTGCTTACTGAAGCTGAGCTCAATTGGTTCAATGACTATCACAGCCGCGTTTATCAGACCCTGTCACCGCTGATGAGTGGCGAATCACTGGCCTGGCTCGAACAGGCCACCTCGCCGCTGTAACGCCCAAGGGCGCCGTCAATGGCCGGCGCCCTTTGTCAAACTCTCTGAGCTATTCGCGAGAAGATCCGCCCCTTGAATTGGGATATAATAGCCGCCATATAGCCGTTATTATTTTGCCATGAGAATCTCAATCCCATGATAAGTACCACCTTTGATCAGTATCTGGAGTTTCCAACCTCCTTCCCATTTAAAGTGGTTGGCGATGCCAGCGATACCCTGGCCGACCGCGTAGTCGAAGTCGTCCAGAAGCACGCCCCCGGCGATTACAGCCCCACCACCAAGGCCTCCAGCAAAGGCACCTATATCTCGGTGACTATAAATGTGAGAGTGACCAGCAAGGAACATATCGAAACCTTGTACACTGAACTTGCCGCTATTGAAGGCGTTCGCCGAGTACTCTGATACCTGGCACTCGGCAGAGAAAGTGTGATCTGGATTACATTTTACCTGCCGAAGCGTATAATACCTGCCGGTATCAAAGAGTGAGCACAGCTTGATACTGATTGGTATCATCTCAAACAGAGGGGGAGACGTTGCCCTTGCCAGACAATACATTGCATATCCGCCACTTGGGTAACATGGATTATGAGACTGTATGGCATGCCATGCAGCACTATACCGACACCCGTGACGAACACAGCCCAGATGAACTCTGGCTGGTGGAGCATCCACCGGTTTTCACCCAAGGCCAGGCCGGTAAGAGTGAGCATCTACTCAACACCGGCGATATCCCGGTGATCCAGGTGGATCGCGGTGGCCAGGTAACTTACCATGGCCCGGGGCAGTTGGTCGCCTACCCTCTTATCAACATCAAACGGCGCAAGCTTGGGGTAAGACAGCTGGTTACCGACATAGAACAAAGCCTGGTGGAGCTGCTCAAGCGCTTCGATATTCCAGCCTACGCCAAGGCCGATGCGCCGGGTGTCTATGTCGAGGAGCGTAAAATCGCCTCTTTGGGGCTGAGGATCCGTAAGGGATGCTCATTCCACGGCTTGGCGCTGAATGTCGACATGGATCTCGCCCCTTTTCGTCGTATCAACCCCTGTGGTTATGCCGGACTCGAAATGGCCCAGTGCAAAGCACTCGGTGGCCCCCAGAGTGTCGAGGAGGCAGGCCAACACCTGATTGAAACTTTTAGCCAACGTTTGGGCTATGAGCAAACAGTGCATCACCAAGGATTAGCAGAGTCATATGAATAGGCCAGAAAGATTACAGCCCGGTGTGAAATTGCGGGACGCCGAAAAGGTCGCCCGAATACCGGTCAAAGTTGTGCCATCAGAGCGCGACACCATGCTGCGCAAGCCCGATTGGTTGCGGGTTAAGCTGCCATCTTCCAATCAGCGGATCCTGGATATCAAACAGGCACTGCGTAAAAATGGTTTGCACTCAGTGTGTGAAGAAGCCTCCTGCCCGAACCTGGCCGAGTGCTTCAACCATGGTACTGCCACCTTTATGATCCTCGGCGCCATTTGTACCCGGCGTTGTCCCTTCTGTGACGTAGCCCATGGCCGTCCACTCAAGCCTGACGCCGAAGAGCCACTCAAGCTGGCACAGACCATCAGGGATATGAAGCTCAAGTATGTGGTGATCACCTCTGTGGATCGTGACGATCTGCGTGACGGCGGCGCCCAGCACTTCGCCGACTGTATCCGTGAGATCCGCAAACTCAACCCTGAGATCAAGATAGAGATATTGGTGCCTGACTTCCGCGGCCGTATCGATCAGGCACTGGATATTCTGGCGACCGAGCCACCGGATGTATTCAACCACAACCTGGAAACGGCTCCGGCTCACTATCGTAAGGCCCGTCCCGGTGCCAACTATCAGTGGTCATTGGATCTGCTCAAACGCTTTAAAGAACGCCATCCGGATATCCCGACCAAGTCGGGGATCATGCTCGGACTGGGTGAAAGCAATGAAGAGATTGAACAGGTGCTCAGAGATCTGCGCGCTCACAATGTCAACATGCTGACTCTGGGCCAGTATCTGCAGCCATCCAAGTTCCACTTGCCGGTGGAGCGTTACGTGACTCCCAAGGAGTTTGACGACTTCCACAACCTGGCAACCGAACTTGGCTTTACCCACGCCGCCTGTGGCCCGCTGGTTCGCTCAAGCTACCATGCAGACCTTCAGGCCCAGGGGAAAGAGGTCAAATAGACCAAGCCCAAGCACCTAAAGAAACAGCGCCCAAAGGCGCTGTTTTTCTATTCATAGGTACAATGATGGGCCTAAAGATTAGCGGCAAAGGCTCTGACATAGCAGTCTCTGTCCATATTAGCCGGGATGAGCGAAGAAGAACCAAGAGACTAAGATGAGTGAAGAGACAACTCCATCAACAGAGCATCTTCCCGGCCCTCTTTGGCCTGATAGTAATCGGCCCTGGAGCCGGTCTCAATAAAGCCCAGGCGCCGGTACAAGGCGATAGCCGCGGCATTACCCACCCTGACTTCCAGCAATAATCTCTCCACACCAGTCTCTTTAAGCAGCTCGATTGCCGCCTGTAATAATTGCCGCCCCACCCCCTGACCTTGTGCGGCAGGAGCGATACAGATATTCATCAGGGTCGCTTCCTCGAACAAGACCTGCAGCAAGCAAAAGCCTTGAAGCTCCGGTCCTAGATATAACCCCAGAGCCCGGTAAAAACGGCCAAAGCAACTGCCCAGAGTCGCCTCACTCCAGGGAAACTCATGGGCCAGTTGTTCAATTTTCATCATCTCGTCGAGGTCATCGGCCTCCAAGGCTCTGATTGCAATAACCTCTGTCACTTCGCCTCCAACCTGTGCCAAATCTGTTGCCATAGGCCGCGCTTGCCCTCACTGCCTGACATTAATTGCGCCGGCTGCGATGAATTCAGCCAGGCCCCTTCAACAGGTTCAGGGAACATATTCCATATCACCTCTTGCCCAGCCACAGGCCGATTACCGACGCTGCACTGCCCGGCCTCCAGTCCCAATAACGTCAACACCTTGAGCACCAGAGGATGTTGCAATACGCTCTCGTCAGCATCAGGCACCAACAGCATGAAAGGCACCTGGGAGGGAGAGTCTTGTCTACTGCGCCACAGCTCTATTCCCATGGCGTGCAGATATTTATTCATGGTGATTGCGCTCCGCTTTAACGCAGTTTGAAAATGTCGCCCAAAACCCATAGCCGAGGGACGAACAAGAAGGGCAAAAAATGACTGAAAGAAACCCGCAACAGAGCTTCCAAGTTAAGCGCTTTAGAATACCAGCTTGCTCAGCAACTGTCTGTGACCTGAGAGCAAATCCCCCGGCAATTTACTTAAACAAAATCGATTGCAGACATCTACTTTATCCACTTTAACTAATTAGCCTCCGGAGTAATATAGAAAACAGATCATTTACGGAGGTTATATTATGAATATCAATATCGGGATCAACCAAGCCGATCGCCTGGAAATAGCCAACGGTTTGAATCGCTTACTTGCTGACACCTACAGCCTTTATCTTAAGACTCACAGCTTCCACTGGAACGTGACAGGTCCCATGTTCACCAGCCTACACCAACTGTTTGAAGAGCAGTACACCGAATTGGCTGCCGCGGTGGATGTCATAGCAGAGCGGGTCAGAGCCCTGGGTGAAAGAGCCTTGGGATCCTACAGCGCCTACGCCGCTCAGACCGAAATAAAAGAAGACTCAGGCATCACAGATGCCAAACAGATGCTTGAGGAACTGCTGGAAGGCCAGGAGATCATTATTCGAAACGCCCGGGCACTCTACCCTCTGGTGAACCAGGCCAATGACGAAGCAACGGCAGATCTGCTGACCCAGCGTATTCAGTTACATGAAAAGACCGCCTGGATGCTTCGCAGCTTGTTAGTGCAGTAATTACTGCACTAACACCCAAGCCGACGGCAAAGGCCAATGAGCGACATAACACCGTCCGTGCCAGTCTTCGAGAGTTAGCCATAACTTATCGGCCGCGCCAAACGCGGCCGGAGCTATGGCGTGTACATGTTGGCCGTGGCGACTTCCGTGCAAGATGCCACTCTCACCTTGCTGCAACACCTCCAGCGCCAGTGGCTCAGGACCAATATTCAGGTATCCCTGGCGAATATCACTCACTTCTCCTGCAATAAACCTCAGGGCAAAGTCCTTCACATATTCACCATGGTGCAGATAAGCCGGCGCCATATCGGCCGGAGTGGCCTCTACCTCGAACGGCCCGGCACTTACTGATGACCAGCTCACAGGTAATTCAGGCGTCAAGGAGCGATAGAGAAACCAGATGGGCAGCAATAACAACACTCCGTTGAGCTTGAATTTATTGCGCTGCCAAAAAGAAAGCCGTTTCTTCATCAATAACTCTCCTGTTGCTCTGCCACTAATGGCACCTCTTGTTGACGCCTGCTCGCCTTGAATATGCGACTGCTCCAGATCATAAATCCGGTGATAGACATACCACTGAGTAATAAGCCAAACAGGAACCATATTATCTTGGTCCAAACGCCAGCCAAAGTGCCGTAATGCAAGGGATCGGCAATATGCATCATAGTTTGCAATGGGGTCATGGTTTGTGGTGACTTGCTACTGACGATTGCGCCGCTCCAGGGATCCAGTTCCAGTCCGTAGGCATACTGGTCATAAAACAGGAAATCGCCACTGCCCTGCAAACGATAGAGGTCCCGGTTGTGCTCCGGCAAACTGATATAACTGGGATGAAAGTCGGGAAACTGCTCTTTGGCCTGTAACAGAGCCTGTTTAAGACTCAAAGAGGGCTGAGGTCTGGCTTCGCCCATTGGCACATCGGCGATATCAACCAGAGGCGTGTGGGGCTCGATATCGACATCGGCATGCCACATTATTCCTTGTGCCAGATACCAAAGACCGGTAAGACTCATCAGGACAATAAACCAGATAGACCAGACACCCAGCAGGCGATGCAAATCTGTCACCAGGGTTCTCTTACCTTGGTTGAATCTTAATTTGGGGCTGAAGAAACTACGCCAGAAACGCTTGTATATAACCATCCCGGATATCACAGACCCCAACATCAATAGTGATAAACCACTGACCAGGTAATACCCGACACTAAAACCGTTTTGCCAGGGAAACAGCAACCAACCATGCAATGAGCGCATAAATCCTATGAAGGTAATACCACTGTTCACCTCCTGGATCTCTCCGCTGTACTGGTTCACATAAGCGATAGCAAAGGGCTTGTCGACATCGGAGAACACCACGGCATTCACCAGATAAGGCTCAAACAGCATCACATTGCTGACATCGGCATCAGGGTAAGCACGCTGCACATTCTCCACCAACTCGGCAACGCTCTTTTCCGGTAAAGCATCCGGATTCAATGCCCTGGCCGCGGGATTCGTCAGCCAGGTAATCTCATGGCTCAAAACAGCCACTGTCCCGGTCAAACATACGAAGCAGAACAGCAACCAGATAGGCAATGAACACCATCCGTGAAACAGGAACCACATGCGATTACTTATCTTCGGCATAGTTTCTCATGGCTAAAAAATAAAGCTGAATTGTAAATACAATAGAAATCATTATCAATATCGCAATAATAACTACAGAAAAACCAAGTTCAGCTAACACAAGCCATCATATTGAGAGGGGAAATATGCACAGAGTCGTCACTGCCAGCCTGTTGGCGGGCATCAGTCTGGTACCGCAGGCATACGCAAAGGACCAGGAAACCACAACAGACTCAAGCGATATTGAAGTAATACAGATCAAGGGCAGTCGCCTGGACAAGGCTGCCACGGCAACTGGACTGCCACTGACACTCAGGGAAACGCCGCAATCTGTGTCCATCATAGATCAGGAATTTATTCAGAGTTTCTCTTTGAATAATATTGCCGAGATCATGACCCTTAGCCCAGGGATCTATGCCCAGCAGGCTGAAACCAATCGTTACTTTTTCAATGCCAGAGGCAATCCTATCACCAACTTTCAGTTTGATGGGGTGCCGGTCAACTACAGCAGCTTCTTCAACGATGCGGTTACAGATACCATCATCTTTGACCGAGTGGAGATAGTCCGTGGTGCCACAGGGCTCCTGACAGGTGCAGGTGAACCCTCGGCCGCCATCAACCTGATCCGCAAACGCCCCAAGGCCTATCCATCAGGTTATCTGAGTGCCAAGCTAGGCTCCTGGAATAGTTATCGAGTCGAGGGTGACGGCTCATTTGATCTGGACCAGGATGGTAAGTACCAGGCGCGGGTTGCTGCAGCCTACGAGGATAAAGAAAGCTACGTTAATCTCTCGGAAGAGCAAAATCTACAACTCTATGCTGTGTTCAGCGCCGCTCTCAGTGACCAAACCAAACTGTTGATCGGAGCCGATCATAGTAAACGCGATCCCAAAGGCTCAACTTGGGGTGGGTTACCACTGTTTTATGCCGATGGGAGCCTGGCAGACGATCTGTCCACCTCCAGTACCACTGCCGCATCCTGGTCCCGTTGGGAACGGGAAGGCACCAATGTTTTCGCTTCAGTTGAGCACAGCTTCGATAGCGACTGGGATCTGAGAATCGACTTGGAGCACAGAGAAGATGAAATGGATGGCCATCTGCTGTACTTGTCCGGTTATCCCGATAAAACAACCGGCCTGGGAATGGGGGCTCTTCCCATGATTTACCAATCCTGGCGCGATCAAGATGCAGCCAGGCTGTTTGTTTCGGGTCCCTTCGAACTCTTTGGTCGTAGCCACAGGTTGACTGCAGGTCTGCTCTATTCCAAACAGGAAGTGGACGCCGATTCATATTACAGCAGCGACACTCTGCAAGTGGGTAATTTCTTTGAGTGGGATGGCAGCATCAATGAACCCACCTACACACAAACTCCCCAGCGCAGCGAATCGACCGAAACCCAGCAGGGTGCCTATCTGGCTAGCCAATTATCTCTGCATGACGATGTCACTCTTATCTTGGGTGCCAGATTGAGTAAATATGAAATGGAGGTAAACCAGGACAACAAGGATTATAAACATGATGATGTTTTCACGCCTTACGCCGGACTGGTATACAAGCTCAACGATACCCTGTCGCTTTACGCCAGCTATACCGAAATCTTTCAACCCCAGAATGCCAAAGACGTTAATAACCAGTACCTGGATCCCGTCACAGGCGACAACATAGAGTTGGGGGCCAAGGGGGACTTCTTCAACGAAGCGCTGACAGCAAGCCTGGCGGTATTCAAGGTGCAAAAAGATAATGTCGCCGAAGCCGATCCCGGGCAACCACCGCTACCGGATGGCAGCTTCCCTCAACGAGCGGTGAAAGGCACCAACAATAAAGGTTTTGAATTGGAGCTTAGCGGCCACCCCAGCGACGACTTGGACGTGTTCTTCAGCTATACCTATAGCGAATCAGAAAAGGCCGATGGCAGCCCCTTCGGGACTCATTTGCCCAAGCATCTGCTGCGTATTTCCAGCCTGTATCACTTCGACGGGGCGCTGAGCGATCTGACTCTGGGAGGCAACATCAGCTGGCAAAGTAAAACCTACAAAGACCAGGTAGGCCCTAACAAAGCTTCTTCCAGGCAGGATAGCTATTTCCTGGCTAATCTGATGGCCAGCTATCAAATACAGGACAATCTAGTTGCCAGGTTAAATGTCCGGAACCTGTTCGACAAGAAGTATTATTCCAGCATCGACTTTTACAACCAGGGTTTCTTTGGTGAACCGAGAAGCCTGGAGCTGAGTATCAACTACACCTGGTAATCCCTGCTTGCTCATGGTTCAGTAAGCAAAGTGGTAGCTCAAACAGCAGCCTGTAGGGCTGCTGTTTTTATATCGAGAACAGAGAAACTTTGAATGCAGCCATAAAGGAAAACGGCCCGCATATTGCTATGCAGGCCGTCTGGAATGTGGCAGGGGTGGCAGGACTCGAACCCGCAACCGTCGGTTTTGGAGACCGCTGTTCTACCAATTGGAACTACACCCCTGTGGAACGAGGGGCATTATGCAAAAAGCCTTCCTAAAGGTAAAGGACTTTTTGGCACAAACACCTCTGATTGCAGCTTTTTCAGGCAAAGCCAAGCCGTGGTGGGCATCCAGGGTTTTCTCTAGACAAAACCAAGCAGCCGTAAACAGCGAACCAGCCCAGAACATAAGCCAAAGACTCAGGAATATTCGGGCTCAGGTAACAACTGCCGCCAATCAAAAGTCCGTTGCTTATCATGCCCTTTTTGCTGCAACTTAACATCTTGTCTGAAATCTGGAGCTTGAAAGGTTTTCGGATCAGCCTCAGCTATTACATGAAACCTGTCATTCCAGTCGATGCAATATACATGATTACCATCCTTGGCAAAGTAGTGATTGAAAACTACCAAACTTGCACCATCCAATTGTTTGTTTTGCAAAAGATTACGATAAATCACCCTGCCATTATTCAGGGCAAGACACTCAGCGGAGATAAAGCGGCAATTGCTTTGGTAAACCGATTGAGACTTGGCGTTTTTCAACTCGCGGTCATGACGATAAAGCTGTCCTGCAATACTGAAATAATGGTGTCCGAGGTATTCAAAGTTCTCCAGCATCACACGACTCAATTTCTTGCCCCGATAATAGAGCGACAGGCCGTCACTCAATAGGTATTCAGAGTAAAGCTGTACAACGTCTGGCTGAACACCTTTCAATATCTTGCCACGACAGATGACTTTGCTCCCATCAGTGAAATACTCACCACCAATACAAGTAAACGTCGCGGTATTGACCTTACTGAGCTTTAACGCACAAAAATGGTACCTGTCTTCAAGGTCTCGCCAGTAGAGTTGGCAGTCATACAGATAATAACCCTGCTGTAAATATTGGAACTTGCCCGGTGCCAGTTCAGTCAAGCATTGATACTTGTCCTTATCCTGCAGTCGTCCTGCATGGTTTCCTTGCAGACTTTCTCCCGCCAAGGCAAAAGGCGGTAGCGTGAAATAAACCGCCTGCTCAGTAACGGCAAAACCATCACCCAAAAACTGCCAGCTGGGTTCCGTTTCGTCGGTACTGCTTTTGCTGTTTAACAGCCAGGAGTATGTCTTTTCACTTCCCGGATAGAGACTGAAGAAAAGTTGAAGATCTTTTATCTCCGCACTATTCAAGTCGGCCTTCCCCAGATTGTAGCCCCTGTATTTGTCGATGGCATCGAAGCCTAATCCCGTGCGTTCGTTGAAGTTAAAGCTCAGAAAACTATCAGGGTCAGCGCCTTCAATGGCCTTGCCACGAAAATACACCTGACTCGCATCTCGGGCATAATCGCACTCCAGGCCGATGAAACTGACAGCGCAGCTATTGTTTATTCTGGTCGAATTTATGTAGGCATGTTTACTATCGACAGCATAGTATCCCTTTCCCGGAGGTATCCTGAGTTCCCCCTCAATACGCCTACGAGCGCCAAACATCCCGGAGTAAAGATAGCGCTCATCAAATGCATACCATTCATTCAATATTCTCAAGTGACCGTGGACCAGAGGAAAGACACCCCAGCGACCGCTGCGCTCAGGACGTATATAGAGATGAGTCTTATCGCCGTAGAAGTGGCCGCCAAGATGGGCAAAAGCCTTAGTATCTATGCCATAGATAGTGGCTCCTTCCTTATCTTTAATCGGCAACAGGCAACCCTTATCATCCGCTAAGAAAAAGATGTTCTCTTCCCCCCGGTATAGATTAGCCTCAGTGCTATCGACTCTCAGCAAGCGTTCAACCGTGAGTTTCTTTTGGGAATTGGTCTGCTTCATGCCTGACTCCTTTTTCTGGCAATCCCAAGATCATAAACAACCCCAAAAGAAGCACAAGCTGTGATCGATTCATTTCCTGGGAGTCCGGTAACTGTCATCCAAGCGGCATCAAATAGTAATTGAGGGAATAATGGAAAGGTGAACGATGATAGGTTAGCAAGATAGGTGAGTCATCACCATACAGCGCCAGACATCTAGAGCTGGATTAATGCAAAATTCACAGGTTCCAAACGCAAAAAAGCCACCTTGTTCAGGTGGCTTCTTTACTTAAGCCTCGAGTACCTTTATTGAGGATACCGGTTGGGTGAAGTCTTTGTGCTCCAGAGACTGGATAAATCTGCCCAGACAAGCGGGTCAATCTATTCTCAATATCTCCACAGCACCATCTCACATGGGGGCGAAAGACATCTGCTCATCAAGCACAGCTTGATAGATGGCTGTAGCGCGAAGCAGCTTGGCTGCGAGCTGAGGGGCCCGCACTGCGTAAGCAGCTTTGGGCTGCATGTTAAGTCGTTCTCGCTGGAAGCGAGACAAACAGAAAAGCCCTAGCTAAATGCTAGGGCTTTTCTGTTTGTTAGGCGTCTGGCGATGACCTACTCTCACATGGGGAGACCCCACACTACCATCGGCGCGATTGCGTTTCACTTCTGAGTTCGGGATGGGATCAGGTGGGACCACAATGCTATTGTCACCAGACATATTCTTACTGGTTAATTGTCCGTCTGACGGTATTGTTTCCTCGCTACGCTGCTCATGTACTTCAGTACACTGCGCGGCTCGCTCGTCACGGCTTTGTCAGCCAAACAATTACCTGCGTCATTAACCTTT
>NZ_JBKORJ010000059.1:0-77578 GCF_047314585.1 Shewanella sp. BJSY2023SW005 | reverse complement strand
GTCTTGGACATAGTGCGTAATGCGAGGCAGTTCAAGCTTGATGGGAAACGGGATAGAGCCTATCCACGTGCGTTAAAAATGAGTAAAAACAAGTACCCCATTAAGCCTAAGAAAAATGCCGTTCACACTAAGTGAACGGCATTAGCCCTCCGGCGGTTTTTTTATGACTGCAACACACTCTCAGTCGCGCTCATATTGCAAAATTCAGCTGCGCCCTTCCTCTGCAGCGCTGACGGCATTCTGCTCGGCTATCAGAGCACTCTGCTGCATATCGGCGTTATAGTGCTCTATATCCAGCTCATTTTCCGACTTGGCAATCACAGTGGTTGCCACCAAGTCGCCGGACACATTCACGACAGTTCGGGCCATATCCAGAATACGGTCGATACCGGCAATAATCGCCACCCCTTCCAGCGGTAAGCCTACAGTGGTCAGCACCAGCGTCAGCATCACCAAGCCGGCACCGGGCACACCCGCAGTACCTATGGAAGCCAAGGTCGCGGTCAGAATAATGGTAATGTAATCGACCCAGGTAAGATCCATCCCAAAGGCCTGAGCCACAAACAGCGCGGTCACCCCTTGATAGAGGGCGGTACCATCCATGTTGATAGTGGTGCCCAGCGGTAGCACAAAGCTGGAAATCTTCTTGTTCACTCCCAGGTATTCGCTGGCACACTTCATACTGGCAGGCAGACTTCCCGCCGAGCTGGATGTGGTGAAGGCGACCGCCATGGCATTGCTGATCCCCTTGAAGAACTGCAGTGGATTGAGGCGGGCAAACACACTCAATACCAGGCTGTAGAAGCCGACAATATGCAGGAAACAACCGATATAAACGGCAACAATCACCTTAATGAGCGGCAGCAGCATCTCCATGCCGTACTCACCGGCCACCCAGGCCATCAAGCCAAACACCCCATAGGGCGCCAGACTCATTACCATATCGGTCAGCTTGTACATGGCTTCCGCCAAGCTCTCGAATACACGAATCGCTGGCCTGCCATGCTCACCAATCAACACCAGGGCTATTCCCAGTGCCACGGCGAATACTATCACCTGCAGTATCTGCCCTTCGGCCAGAGCCGATACCGGGTTGGTGGGCACTATGTTGATCAGGGTTTCCATTACAGAAGGCGCCTGGGTAGCCTTTTCGGTACCGACCTCAGGGGTCATATTCAGCCCTGAGCCCGGACGTATGACTGAACCGACTATCAACCCCAGGCTGATGGCAATGGAAGTGGTCCCCAGATAGAAGGCAAAAGATTTGAAACCTATCCGCCCCATCTTGGCGGTATCCTGCATTGAGGTCACACCCACTATCAGCGAGCAGAACACCAATGGCACTATCAGCATCTTGATGGTGTTGACGAACAGAGTCCCTATGGGCTTGAGATAGATGGCATCTTTACCCAGTATCAGTCCGGTACTCATCCCCAGAACCATACCTATCAGTATTTTCAGCCACAGCGGCAGCCCCGACCAGCGTGACCATAGACGGCCGACAAGTGAAGGTTGGTGTTTTGACATGTGTAAACCTTGATATTTGAAAAAGAGAGGGGCCATATCCTTGGCGGATGGCCGAGATCAGACATCAAGGCCGGTGCGCGAGTTTAGCACAGCTCGCCTGCAGCAAGGATGATCTGTATCACGCTGCCCGGTTGCAGGTTTGAGTTACCTTGAGCCGAGCCAGGGTAATCCAGGTAAAACCGGAAATGACGACTTTTAATCCAGTCCCCCTTTGCACCAACATAGGACTGCTGATAAATTGTGCCCGCCCCTACGAGCATGCAAGCAAACAGAACTCAAAGGAATAACTATGCTAATAAGAAAAGGTACCCCAAAAGACACCGAGGCCCTGGTGGCTTTCAACCAGGCGATGGCTCAGGAAACCGAAGGATTGGCACTGGACAGTGACACCCTGAGCCGGGGCGTCAGCACCCTGCTGGAAAACCCCGCCAAAGGTTTTTATCTGGTAGCAGAAATCGAAGGTGAGATCGCAGGCTCCTTGATGGTTACCTTCGAGTGGAGTGACTGGCGCGCCGCAGACTACTACTGGATCCAGAGCGTCTATATCAAGCCGGAGCACAGACAAAAAGGCATCTATCGCGCCCTGTATCAGGAGGTCAAGGCGCTGGCCGAAAAGCAAGGTGGGGCTGCCAGCTTCAGGCTCTATGTGGAGCAGGAAAACACCCGTGCCCAACAAACTTACCAATCACTGGGCATGAGTCAGAGCCACTACCTCATGTACGAGGAAAAGCCTGCCTAAGTTCAGCGCAGATATAGATTGTCATGTTAGCCAGACCACTTTGACTGAGTTGGCAATCACAGGCAAGAAAATGCCGCTCTTCGACCTGAGCGGCATTGAAGCTGAAAGAATAGCGCTTAACGCTCGAGCGTCAGTTCCATCTTGGATACGGTTGCCGCATCAATATCCGCTTCTTTGAACAGCAAGGGGCGGAAACGTTTCTCACTGGAGTAGAGCGCTGTCTGATCGGCAAACTCGGGACGCAGAATATTGCTGGTCTCTGAGTAGGTCAGTATCCCTCTCGCCTCCGGGCCCTCATAGGTAAAGCTCACCGCCATCATCCAGCTGGAGCCATAACGAACCTGATAGCCCTTGGCGCTCAGACCGGAATCCAGCGCTTTGCCGCTCAGAATATCGGTTGCCGGAGCGTAAGAGTGCTGCGGGATAAGCGTGTCGTCACCACTGGTCTTGGTGGAAAATACGTTGAAACCACCCTCGGCATGATGACTGCCGGGCCAGGGCAAACGCACGCCACTGGCACTGCCATCCGGCAATGAACGCTCGACAAACTGCACACTGCCAAGGGGCGCATCGACGGCAAAACCGGCCGCTTCCAGGTTGAGCGCGGCATGTGCCAGCGCAGTGAGCGCCGAACCGTCAGAACTCAGCCCTGTGGGAGTGGTCGCCGGCTGCAGATAATCAAAGCCTTGGGTCAACATGGTTTTGTCATTGAACAGGTGGGCGAATTCCCGAAGCAAAGCGCCGCCTTTACTGTCGTTGTCCTGATGACCATTCCAGGCCTTGAGCGCCGCGCAGGCAGCGCTGATATCCTTGGCAAGGGTACCGACCATTACAGGTTCACTGCCCTTGGCCTCACACTGGGCAATCAGATCATCCAAAACCATTTCGGCCAGATAGCTGCGGTTGTTGAGCACTGCCGCCTCCAGTTCATCCAGGTTGAACTTGCCATCACTACCGGCGGCATCACCAAGCAGCTTGAGCCCCATGCGGGTTCTCATGCTCAGTTGGCCACGCTCCGGGCCATACATGGGGGAGAAATACTCCAGCGGCTCGGCCGGGTTGGTAGACCAGAAGGAGTTATTGGAGTTTTGCACAAAGTCTGTGCGTTCCAACTTAGGCGCCCGCTCGAAAGGCGTGGGGCCATCGAAGGCAAACAGTGAGGTATTGCCCGGCAATATGGTAAAGCCAGCCTGCGCCTTGGCCGCCTTGATCTCAGGGGAAGTCTTCAGCAATACCACAGCCGCCTCGGATAATCCCGGCACGGTAGAGTCATCGATATAGAAGGCGTTGCCTTCCCTGTCGGCATACATGGTGTTATTGAAGATCATGCCGTCATAGTCTTTAAATGCCTGCACAAACTCCTGTTTGTTGGCGGCCATGTTCATCGCCAGCCAGTGATCCACGGGATCCATGGTCGCCATGTTGGCATCCTGCAACATAAAGGCCTGGCCATCATCCCAACCAAAAGGTGCCTGGGTGGCAGGCGCTTCGACTATAGGTCCCTTGGGAGTGGTATAGATATCTTTTTCGGCTACCAACATACCCGCCGGACCGGCATTGACCAGCACCTGCACGGTTTCCTTGCTGATAGGCATAGGCTCACCGTCAAACAGATACTGCATTCGGTCGCCGGAAACCAGCTCCAGGTTATAGACCACAAA
The DNA here is from genome assembly GCF_047314585.1 of Shewanella sp. BJSY2023SW005. Lineage (NCBI taxonomy): Bacteria > Pseudomonadati > Pseudomonadota > Gammaproteobacteria > Alteromonadales > Shewanellaceae > Shewanella > Shewanella sp. BJSY2023SW005. Next base: position 73,651 of record NZ_JBKORJ010000059.1, on the reverse strand, counting down.
ATGTTCGGCGGTGGAGAAAGTATGGGTCCAGGCGAGATCTTTGTTGAAACCAATATTGATTGGGCCCGGCATGCCGACCAGAGAGCCGCCCATCACATCCAGGTGTCCGGGAATGGTGGCATGGGACTGCCAGAACCTCAGGTTACCCGTATGCGGGAAGTGCGGGTTCCCCAGCACCATGCCCTTGCCGTTTTCCGTCTTGTCTTTGCCAAGGCCCCAGCCGTTGGAGCCCAGTTCACCCGGGTTGGTCTCCGGGGTGGCAATATTGGCGGCTCTGGCAATCAGCTTGCTGTTGATGTCATTGACAAAAGCGGTCTGGGCGGCAGAGGCAGGAGCCGGGCCGACTATTCGCGGCAAATATTCATCACCATCACCCGGATTGGCGTAAAAGATCAGATCCAGGAAGTTGGCCGCCCCCGGTAGCAGGGCAATTGAAAACAGGTAGGTCACCACATCTTCAGCTTCAATAGGCTTGACCCAAGGCTGCCCGGCACAGAAGGGCTCAGCCTGTTGCTTGCCTTCGGCCACATCGCTCAAATACCGGTTATAGCCGGCGACAAACCCGCTGATCAGTGCCCGGGAGTTTTCGCTGAATTCAGGCCATTTGGCCTCGGCCTGAGCTCTGACCTTGAGCGCCTTGTAGGCAAAGTCGGAGATCAGGTTACCATTGTCTTCCCGGGCCGGGATCCCTGTGGTGAAGTCCAGGCTGGCATGGGGGCCGAAATACATGGAACGCTCTGAGTTGGCCTTAACAAAGCCATCGGCCAGGATGCACAGATTGTCCTGCGCCTGCACATAGCCGTTACCGAATCCCAGGCTTTCCAAATTGTCGGCTTGAATGTGAGGTACACCGAAACTGGTGCGCCGAACGCTGACCGAGAGCTTTCCGTCCGGTGCAAATGCCTGCAGTGTGTTGTCGACCGGAGGCGGGTTCTGATCATTGTCGTCATCCGAACAGCCAACGAGTGCCAGGGTGCCTGCCAGCCCCATGGCGTACATGAGTTTGTTGAATTTCATTATAATTATCTCTTTTTTAATGCCATTTATCCGACAAGGCCCAGCCCCTTGAACAATACAACTCCCCAAAAGCCATACGGGTCTGTCGTGGCGCTTATGTCGTGTCCCTCGGTGTACCTTGCGTTGTGATTTTCGGCGCGTCACAATGACGCCCAACTCAAGGCCGCACCTCCGACCATTTAAACAATGATTTAAACGGTCGTCCACATTAAAGATCCACCAAATAAACAAATATGAAACAAAAACAGTTACAGATAGTGGTGGGTTCTACCAACCCGGTAAAACTCAAAGCCGCCGAGAATGCGGTTCGCGCCCTGCATCCCGACGCCGAAATCCACTGCCAAGCCATGAAGGCGCCATCCGGTGTGGCGGAGCAACCCATGACAGATGCCGATACCCGCCAGGGAGCCATCAACAGGGTGGAATGGTGCAAGGCGAATGCAGATGCCGATTACTATCTGGCAATGGAAGGTGGGGTGGATGATTTCCCCCAGGGGCCGGCCACCTTTGCCTATGTCGTCATAGCCACCAAAGAACGCCTCTGCGTCGGCCGCAGTGCTCACCTGCCCCTGCCGCCCAAGGTTTATGCCGCGCTCAAGGCCGGTGAAGAACTGGGGGATGTGATGGATTCGCTGTTCAATACCGTCAATGTCAAACAGGCAGGTGGCGCCATAGGGCTCTTGACCCAGGGGCATGCTACTCGCGAGAGTATTTATCACTCGGCCTTGCTGCTCGCATCGGCGCCACTGCGTTACCCGGAGCTTTACTGATACCAGTCACCGCTGTTATTAATAACGGCGGTGTTGTTGACCGCCCCACCTCAATCTTTCCCAAGCGACCTGTGTAAATACGGGATAATTACCAAACCCAGCTGTTGCAAATAGATACAGACTGAGCTAACTTGAATTCAGAATTAGTTGCTTGTCGCAACCATTTTATCTTTTTGCGAGGTATCCCCTTAGATGTCCCTCAGTACAAAACCGCTAAATTCGGGCTCATCCAAGCCTGATGTTAAAGAGCCGGGTAATCGCCAGGAAGCATCTCAGGATGAACTGGCCCAGGTCAGCCCTGTGCTCAGACACCTGTCTCGTCATCTGGTACGGCAGCTGGGTATGTTGTCCGGTGCCTGCGGGCAACTGCCGCTGACACCTGTGCAGGCACACACACTGCTGGAGCTGGGACAGCAAGATCTCAGCATTAAAGAACTGAGTAACCTGCTCAATATCGATAAATCCAATGCCAGTCGTGCCGTCAGTCATCTGGTCAACAAACAACTGGCCCAAACCAAGGCCAATCCCAGAGACAATCGTTGTCTGCAGGTCAGTCTGACTCAGGCCGGGCATAAGATGTTGAAACAGCTGGATAACCAGCAGGATAATCAATTTGCTGACATTCTTGCCCAATTGGCACCGAACGAAGTGACCCAACTAGAAGCCAGCCTGCGCTGCTACAACAAGGCGATTACCAAAGCCAAGAGCCAACAGGGGGTGGTAATCAGGCCACTTCAGGCGGCAGACGATGCCGGGCTGGCCGCCGTGATACGTGCTGTATCGGCCGAATATGGTCTGACTCCCGATAAGGGTTACAGTGTGGCCGACCCGACCCTGGATCACCTGAGTCGCCAATATGGCCAGCCAGGCAGCCGGTATTGGGTAATTGAAAAACAGCAGCAACTGCTTGGCGGTGCCGGCATAGCCCCCTTGCCCGGCGAAAAGGGCGTATGTGAGTTGCAGAAGATGTACTTTATGCCCGCACTGCGAGGCCTGGGCCTCTCCCGCCGTTTGGCACTGCAATGTCTCAGCTTTGCCCGCGAGCAGGGATATAAGGCCTGTTATCTGGAAACCACCAAACTGTTGCCGGAAGCGCTCGGCCTCTACGCCAGTCTGGGCTTTACTGTCCTGCCCAAGCCCCTTGGCAATACCGGCCACAGCGCCTGTGAAATTCCCATGTTGCTGACACTCTAGCCGAGCAAGCCTCTAACCAAGCAAGCCGCAGCCACCGGAGGCTCTGGTGGCAGCTACGGCCCTCGCCTAAAAAGCGCACCAACACAATAGATGCAATGCCGCTGTGATTGCTACGGCCATTTGCAGAGTTTTATACCTCCGGCACCTTGGGCCAGTTGGGTTTATTACGAGCAACCCAAGCCTGTAACTTCCGCCTTGCAGAATCGGTTCCTACATCAATATCTAGGAAATCACAGATAGATTTCCATGTGGAGAATCTACCTCTCATATTTAATTCGGGGACTTCCTTAATCCACTCTGATGGTCTAGGAGAGGATTTAACTTTCGACTTATCAGGTAATGACTCCAATAAGCTTTCTAGAATTTTGTCAGCATTTGGCCCTTCAGATGGGATCAGTTCCAACAAGCGAATAAGTGCTTCATTAAATGTAATATTTTCAAAAGGTTGTTTTTTAACTAACAACTCAATCCTTGATGCTACTTTTTCGTCGACATGATAGCTAGGCATAGTAATCTCCAATATTTATCAGGACATAATATAAACTACACCCTCAAAAACTAGATTTCTAGAAATTACTAGAAAAACTTTAAAAAAGACTGGTTGAGAACAGTCCATACTTCCCATTCCTGCACTTCCCGCTCAACAAACTGAAAAACAACAAAAGTGACACGAAAACGGTTTTATTTATTGACAATCAACCTCTGTCACTTGTTAGCTTGCAGATAAGGAAATTAGCGGGAGCTTTCAATGGAATACAGACGTATCCCCCACTCCACTCTGGAAGTGAGCAAACTGTGCCTCGGCACCATGACCTGGGGCGAGCAAAACAGCCAGGCCGACGCCTTCGCCCAGTTGGATATGGCCCTAACCGAAGGGATTAACTTTATCGACACTGCAGAGATGTATCCGGTGCCGCCAAAACCCGAGACTCAGGGTGAGACCGAACGCATCCTTGGCGCCTATCTCAAGGCCCGCGGCAACAGAGACAACCTGGTGATTGCCACCAAGGTGGCGGCTCCCGGCGGCAAGAGTGACTATATCCGCAGCAAGATGGCACTGGACTGGCGCAATATCCAGCTGGCGGTGGATGCATCATTGCAGCGCCTGGGCGTAGACTGTATCGACCTCTACCAAATCCACTGGCCCCACAGAAACTGTAACTTCTTCGGCGAACTCTTCTATGAGCAGCAGGAGCAGGAGTCGATGACCCCCATCCTGGATACCCTAGAAGCCTTGAGCGAAGTGATCCGCGCCGGTAAGGTGCGCTATATCGGGGTTTCCAACGAAACCCCATGGGGCCTGATGAAATACCTGCAACTGGCAGAGAAACATGGCCTGCCGCGGATTGTCAGCGTGCAGAACCCCTATAACCTGCTGAATCGCAGCTTTGAAGTGGGCATGAGTGAAATAAGCCACCGCGAAGAGTTACCGCTGCTGGCCTACTCGCCATTGGCCTTCGGTACCCTCACAGGCAAGTACTTAAATGGCCAATGGCCAGCAGGCGCCAGGTTGACCCTGTTCAAGCGCTTCGCCCGCTATACCGGCACCGAGTTGGCGCTTGAGGCCACCGAGGCCTACGTCAAGCTGGCCCAAAAATTCCACCTGAGCCCGGCACAGATGGCACTGGCATTCGTCAACTCCCGTCCCTTTGTGGGCAGCAATATCATAGGCGCCACCAATCTGGAGCAGTTAAAGGAGAACATTGCCGCCTCGCAGCTTAAGCTGAGTGATGAACTGCTCGGTGAACTCAACTCGCTGTCGAGCCGCTTTCGCCTGCCCTGTCCTTAAGGGCTGAGATATTTCGCCTTGCATTGGGCGCACAAATCCATAAAGATCTGTGCGCCCTTTTGATTGAAGATCCACAGCAATGAGCACTCCACAGTTGCGCGCCCAGTTTCCCGCGCTCACCCAGATGTTGGGGGATTATCCCCTGGTCTATCTCGACACGGCCGCCACCAGCCAAAAACCCCGGCGGGTGCTGGAAGCTATGGCGCGTTTTTACCGTGAAGATTGCGCCAATGTGCACAGAGCGGCCCATCAGCTTTCCGCCCGGGCGACCCAGGCCTACGAAGCTGTGCGTGATGCCTTGCAACATTTTATCCATGCCGCCCGGCGGGAAGAGATCATCTTCACCCACGGCACCACCGAAGCCATCAACCTGCTGGCCTGGGGCCTTGGCGAGCGCTTTGGCAAGGATGACCTCATTCTGGTCGACAGCTGCGCTCATCACGCCAATCTGCTGCCCTGGCAACAACTGGTCAAACGCAGTGGTGCCAGGCTGGAACCCATTCCGCTGGATAAAGATCTGCGCCTCGATAAGGCGGCCTTTAGTCTGCTGCTCCAGCAAAAGCCCAAATTGGTGGCCCTCAGCCATGTTTCCAATGTATTGGGTACGGTCAATGACATACAAGCCTTGTGTCAGGATATTCGCGCCGCCGGCGCCATCAGTGTGGTGGATGGTGCCCAGGCCGTCGCCCATCTGCAGTTGGATATGCAGCAACTGGGGTGCGACTTTTATGCTTTTTCCGGCCACAAGATGTATGGCCCCAGCGGCATAGGCGTACTCTGGGGCCGCTATGAATTGCTCGACACCTTGGAGCCACTGCTAACCGGCGGTGAGATGATAAAAACCGTCAGTTTCCAAGACAGTACATTTGGCGACTTGCCCAACCGCCTCGAGGCCGGCACCCCGCCGATAGCCGAGGTCATAGGTCTGGGAGAGGCCGTTGCCTTTCTCGAACAGCAGGACAGACAAGCCCTGGCACTTGCCGAACAAAAACTGCTGAACAAGCTGCAACAGGGGTTATCCGCCATTGCCGGGGTCGAACTTTACGCCGCCCACGGGGATAATCTGGGCGCCGTGGCCTTTAACCTCAAGGGTGAGCATCACCAGGATGTAGGCATACTGCTGGATCAACAAGGCATAGCGGTACGCTGCGGCCATCATTGTGCCATGCCACTGATGTCGCTGATGGGTATCAAGGGCTGCTGCCGGGCCTCTGTGGGGATCTACACTGATGAGCAAGATATCAAACGTTTTCTCGATGCCCTGAGGGCAAGCGCCGAGCTACTGGGATATTGAACCATGACAGAAACACTCACTGCTGCCGACTTTATTCAATTTGCCAAGCAAACCCAGGCGCCCCTGGCCGACTTATTTGAAGCCGTCTCCTCGGCCAATAATTGGCAGGACAGATACCGCCAGTTGATGCAAGGCGCCAAGCTGTTGCCGGCCCTGCCACCCGAATTGCAGACTGAAGCCGCCCGGGTACGCGGCTGTGAAAGCGCCGCCTGGCTCTACCACTGCCAAGTCGATGGTAAGCATCTGTTTATTGCCGACAGTGAGGCCCGTATCGTCAAGGGGCTGATCGCCTTGTTGCTGCATGCGGTGAATAACAGCGACAGCCAAACCCTGGCGCAATTTGAGCCCAAGACTTATCTGAAACAACTGGGTTTGGAGGGGCAACTGAGCCCATCCCGCAGCAACGGCCTCTATGCCCTGATAAGCAGAATCATCGAGCTCAGCCGAGGGTAATGCCATGCTGCTTTTTTCAGCGCTTCAACAGTCCAGCTCACATCGGAGAATAATTTTGCGGCCTGGTTGGCATTTTTCCAATTAAGCTTCACTTACCATCTGATTCCAGAGTCGGAGCGTAGCTCAGCCCGGTAGAGCGCTGTCTTCGGGAGGCAGGGGTCGCAAGTTCGAATCTTGTCGCTCCGACCAATCAGACCGCTACCCAAGCGGCATAAAGACTCAAGGGCAGGTTCATTGAACTTGCCCTTGTTGTTTCTGCCCCGTCACACTGCCACAACCATCATCAAGCCGGCCAGCAACAAACAAGTGCCGAGCACGTATTGCAGCTGCTTCTTGGCCAGCACTTTACAGGTTACCTCCCCCACCATGCTGAGGATCAATACCGTTGCGCCTATTCCCACCAGATAGCCCAAAAACAAATTGGAACCACTGAGGGTCCAGTCGGCCACGCCCAGATTGGCGCTGCCCAGGGTGTAGCCATGGGCGAATGCCAACATGGCGACCATGGCCGCAGCAACATGAGTAGCAAAACAGATATTACCGGCAATCAACATGCCGAGCACAAACATGGACAGGAGAACAAAGGATTTACTGACGATAAGCGCCATCGAGGTTTGCGCCATCAGGGTACCGGCCAACATCACCAGCACAAACGATAGCGGCACCGCCCACAAGGCTTTACCGCCAAGCTGCGCCGACCAGACGCCGACGCCAACGGCCACCAGCAGACTGGCTACCAGCATCAGAGGGTTGAGTTGCATCACCTGCTCGGGAAAGCGTCCCACAACCCCCAGCGACAACAGCAGACTGGCGCCAATACCCAGGAACAGCCAAGATCTGCCAGCAAACAAGGACCGCATCATAAGCACCTCTCACTTGCCGAGTGACTACGCTTTAACCTTATACCTTACGGTAAAAAAATGCTTGACCTGGCACAAATTCCTGACAAAAAACCGACCTTTAATTGACTTGCATAACACAGACTCAGGACTTACTATCCTTGGGTCTTTAAATGTATTTTTGATTAATCCTATGTATTCCCCAATCGACTCATTGCTCATGCAACAGACTTGGTGGCGCAGCCCAAACCGGCGGTGTCAGGATTAAACATAGGTAAAATCATATCTTCCGGGCCGCCATAAGGCGGCCTTTGTGTATCTGTACGTCTTATGGCTCCGGCAATTTCAAGGAGAACAAGATGAAACAGATCATACTCACAGGCGACAGACCCACAGGCAAACTGCATATCGGCCACTATGTCGGTTCGCTCAGGCAAAGAGTCCAGGTTCAGGACGAATTCGATCAGAACGTAATGATCGCCGACTATCAGGCTTTGACCGACAACGGCCATAACCCGGCCAAGGTGACCGACAATATTCTCGAAGTCATGGCCGACTACCTGGCGGCCGGGTTGGATCCGGCCAAGACACGTTTTTGCCTGCAAAGCGCGCTACCGGCGCTGTCGGAACTCACCTGTATCTACTTGAACTTGGTGACGGTTGCCCGGCTTGAGCGCAATCCCACAGTCAAGGCGGAGATCCAGCAAAAAGGCTTTGAGCGCACCCTACCGGCGGGTTTTCTGGTCTACCCCGTCAGTCAGACCGCCGATATTACCGCCTTTCGCGCCACTCATGTGCCTGTGGGTGAAGATCAGTTGCCCATGCTGGAGCAAAGCAATGAAATCGTCCGTCGCTTCAACAATCTGGTGGGGGCTGAAGTGCTCAAGGAGTGTCAGGCAATTCTCAGTGACACAGGCCGCCTCCCAGGCCTCGACGGCAAGGCCAAGATGTCCAAATCCCTTGGCAACACCATAGAACTGGGAATGAGCAGTGACGAACTCAAGCAAGCGGTGTTTTCCATGTATACGGATCCCAACCATCTGAGGGTGGAAGATCCGGGCAGAGTCGAGGGCAATACGGTGTTCAGTTATCTCGATGCTTTCCACCCGGACAAGGCGCTGGTAGCCGAGCTCAAGGCCCATTATCGCCGAGGAGGCCTCGGGGACATGAAGTGCAAACGGATACTCAATGACTGCCTGCAGGAGTTACTCGCGCCCATGCGTGAACGGCGCAGGCAAGCCCTGGCAGACAAAGGGCAACTACTGGCGATACTGCAAAAAGGTACGGAAGAAGCCAGAGCCATCAGTGATGCCGTACTGCAAGATGTCAAAGCTGCCATCGGGCTTAATCTGCTTCGCTAAACGATTGTTCACTCAGCCAAGAGTCTATAAGCCCGGCACTTGGCTGAGCCTCTCACAGAAACTATTCCCCCTGCTGACACTCATGCTCAGCTTGATATTGCCGGGCTGTTTATTGCCGGGAGATGCCAACGCCGCCGAACAGGGCATGGCAATCAACTATATCCATGGCGAAGGCCAGGCCAACGGTATCAAACTGGCTTATCAGCTGTATCTGGATACCCTGAAACCTATCAGTGAAGATTTGGAACTGACCCTGGAAGCCAGTATCAACTTTTGGGAATACGGCGAGGATAACCAGCATGATGTCAATCATGTGCTGGCCATGTCACCCATATTGAGATACCCGCTGATGAGGGGGCAATGGCTGGACTTTTATCTCGAGGCCGGGATCGGCTTTGCCCTCTTGGATGACAGCCAATTTGCCGGTAAGGATGTCGGCTCACACTATCAGTTTGAAGACAGATTGGGCTTTGCCTTCAAATTTGGTCGTCAGCGCAAACAGACTGTCTCCATCACCTACCTGTATTATTCCAATGCCGGCTTCAGCAAGCCCAACCCAGGGCTCGACTTTGTCAACCTGGCCTACAGCTACCGCTTCTAACCCCCCTTTTAGGGAGTCGGGCCAATCAATTTACCGGATGATTGGCCCGAAAATAGGTCCACTCTTCCACAATGCTGCCATCCGGCAGGTGACAATAGCCTACAGTGCCCTTTTGTTCCTGAACCAGCTCCAGCTTACCGCCGGATTCGACACAAAATACCGATGCCGGATTAGGGCTTCCCACAGTATCTTTCAGACTCTCGGACTCGGTTTTTGCCGCCTCTTCAGAGCAGCCCGCCAACAGCAACAGAGTGCCCACAGTCATTACCGTTAATACTCGCATCTTGGCTCCTTACTCAGTCCCTTGGGCGCGCTCAATTGCCGCCGCAGACTTTCCAGTTTCAGCTCAAACAAACTCCAAGCTACAAGGAGATAGCAAGGTCTGCAAGCGAATGAGTCACTTATCCAAGTTAATGATTTGAAAGTTATGAATATTGTTAAAAGTAAGCAGCAATTTTTGCCAAGCAGATCGTGATTTTTCCAATTTGATCAGGCTTGTTTTTTGGTGTTTGACAGTAAAGCGGGTAAAGTGTCGCGGTTATCACCTTTTTTGATACAAGGCATTAGCCTGCAATTGATAAAAGACCTACAAACATAATAATACAGACAAGGGAAGAGTATGAGCGACTCCAACTCCTGTGCGGGCAATGACCTGCGCGAAGTCAAGCAACTGGGGATGTGGGCTTCCATCGCCAGTTTAAGCTATATCTTCTGGCTGGTCGGCGGCATGGAACTGGTTGAACGTATCGCCTACTACGGCGTTAAGGCCAGTGCCGGACTCTATGCCAAGGCACCGGCTTCCGAAGGTGGCCTGGGTATCAGCCTCAGCGATTACGGTATCATTATTTCAGTCTGGGCCTTACTGCAGACCTTTGTGCCGGTATTTACCGGCGGGATCTCAGATAGGGTGGGCTACAAAGAGACCATCTTTGCCTCAACCGTTATCAAGATCTGTGGCTACCTCTGTATGGCCTTCTTCCCCAGCTTCTGGGGCTTTTTGTTCGGCGCCATGTTGCTGGCGGCCGGTACCGGCATCTTCAAGCCCGGCATCCAGGGAACGCTGGTGCTGTCCACCAACCGTAACAACACCTCCATGGCCTGGGGTATCTTCTATCAGGTGGTGAATATCGGTGGCTTCCTTGGTCCCTTGGTGGCAGTGCATATGCGGCAGCTGTCCTGGGACAATGTGTTCTACGCCTGTGCCGCCATTATCTCGCTCAACTTCCTGTTCCTGCTGACGTACAAAGAGCCGGGTAAAGAGCAACGCCTGGAGCGGCAACGTAAGATCAAGTCCGGCGAACTCAAGCAGGAAATGCTATGGAAAGATGCCTGGAGCGAGCTGAAAAAGCCGGTAGTCATTTACTATATGCTGGTGTTCTCCGGCTTCTGGTTCCTGTTCAACTCCCTGTTTGACGTGCTGCCTATTCATATCGCCGAATGGGTGGATACCAGCGTGATTGTCACCAGCCTGTTTGGTCCTGAAGGCACCAGCAACGGCATACTGCAATTCTGGCTCGGGCTGAACAACGAAGGCACCAAGGTCATGCCGGAAGGCATGCTCAACCTCAACGCGGGCCTGATTATGACCAGCTGCTTCCTGATAGCCGCCCTGACCGCCAAGTACCGCATCACCAGCGCCATGCTGGCCGGCTGTCTGCTGTCTATATTTGCCTTTGTGTTGATCGGTGCCACCCATGCGGCCTGGTTTATCGTGTTGGCTATCGCCATGTTCTCCCTCGGCGAAATGATGATAAGTCCCAAGAAGAATGAGTTTATGGGCAATATCGCCCCCGAAGGCAAGAAGGCCATGTACCTCGGCTTTGTAATGCTGCCACAGGGCATAGGCTGGGGGCTGGAAGGCTATTTCGGCCCCAAACTCTATGAAATCTTTGCCTCCAAAGAGATCTTCTCCCGTGAGATGCTGCTGGATAAGGGTATGTCACAGAACGACGTGGCCGCCATTCCGCAGGGGGAAGCCTTTCATAAACTGGTTGAGTTCACCGGCCAAAGTGGCCGCGAGCTGACCGAGATCCTCTACCAGAGCCACAACATAGGCATGGCCTGGTACATCATAGGCGCCATAGGCACCATTTCCGCCGTCGGCATCTATATCTACGGTAAGTGGCTGCTGAGAATGCAGCAGGCCCAAGCCTGATTTAATACGCCACCTCAGGGTGGCGTTTTTATATATTGATTGTAAATGAGAGCTTGATCCCGCCAAGGGAACGGGCCAAAGTCTATGCTTAAAATAGCCATAAATAGAATGCAACTATTTGTATCCAAGGAAGTTTTATGCTTTTTAACCATCGTCTTCACCGGCAGATAGATTCATTGAAACAACGGCTCGAGAAACAGGGCCAGCAGCACCAGGCGACACTGGAGCAATTGCAGTTGCAACTGGGGCAGCTCAAACAGGAAAGGGACCAGGCACTGGCGCAAAACCGCGACTTCGCCGCCATGCTGGCCTGCCAGAACCAGGGCGGGCTCATGTTGCAATCGGTACGCGAGGCCATGGCCGAAGACGCCGGACGTCTGCTTGAGGAACAAGGTAAGCTGGAGCAGCTCAACGCCCTGTTCGAGCAAACCCGCAGCGCCGTTGCCAGGCTGGGAGAGCGAGCCCATCTGCTCAGTTCACAGTCACAGCATAGTCTGGGGACAGTGGCGCAGTTGGATACCAGTACCCAAAGCATCAGCCAGTTTGTCAGCGCCATTCAGGGTATTTCGGCACAGACCAACCTATTGGCGCTCAATGCAGCCATCGAAGCCGCCCGCGCCGGAGAGGCTGGTCGCGGCTTTGCCGTGGTGGCCGATGAAGTCCGGCAGTTGGCGGCCAAGGCCAGTGACGCCAGCCAACAGATAGAGCAGTTGGTGCAGCAGATCATCACTCAGTCGGAAAGCATACGAACCCTGACAGATGACAACCAAGGCTGCGCCGATGAAGTGGCCAGCTCAGCGGTGCAGATAGACACTGTGGTCACTCAGGTATTGGCGCAATCGGCGCAGATGCAGCAGGTGATCAGCCATGCCGCGACTGTGTCTTTCCTCAACACCACCAAGCTGGATCATGCGGTATGGAAGCAGAATATCTATGAACTGCTGCAAAACCAGTGTTTTGATCAGCCGGTAAACAGCCACCATGACTGCCGTTTGGGTAAGTGGTACTACGAAGGACAAGGCGCCAGCCTCTATAGCTCACTCCCGGGGTTCCGCGAGTTGGAAGCGCCGCATGCATTGGTGCACGAGAGTGGCCGCCTGGCGCTGGAGCACGCCGCAGCCGGCGCCACCACAGAGCAGGTAATGGCGCTGCAGCGGATGGAAGATGCCAGTATGCAGGTGGTGCAGGCCATAGATAGCATTATCGCCGCAGTTCAGTAGCCGTCAGTAAGCGACCGACTCCACCTCTTCCCGGGTCAACTCTCTGGCTTCGCCCTCGGCCAGAGAGTCATCCAGCACTATTTGACCTATCTGGCTGCGATGCAGCGCCAGCACAGGGTTACGAAAGCGGCCGAACATGCGTTTTATCTGGTGATATTTGCCCTCAGTGAGTATCACCTCGGCCTCATGGCTTGCCAAAATTCTCAGTTCGGCCGGCGCTGTGATGACGTTTTCAAACTCAAAGAAAAATCCGTCCCTGAAAGCCTCGATATAAGTGTCATCCAGCGGATTGGCCAGACGCACCCGATAACGCTTGGCTTTACTCGATGAAGGCAGGGTCAACGCCTGGGTCCAGCGGCTGTCATTACTGAGCAGCACCAGCCCGGTACTCTGCTTATCCAGGCGGCCGGCGATATGCAGCCCCGGCACCAATGCCGCCGGGGGCAGGCAGTCGAGCACGGTTTTATGCTCGGGATCTTGGGTGGCGCTCACTACTCCGGCAGGCTTGTTCAACATCCAGTAGACAGGGTTTTGCCGCTGCAGCCATTGCTCATCGAGACGAATATGACTGAACTCATGGATAAGTCTGTCTGCGGCAAACACCTGCTCGTCATCGAGCCAAACCCGGCCATCGGCAAGTAATTGCCTGGCCTGTTTGCGGGGAATATTCAGCTGCCCGGCGAGAAACCTGTCCAGTCGCCCCCTCTTACTGCGCATCGTTTAAGGCGCCTTTAGCTTCAATCCGATAAGCACAGCGACGTGAACCATCCAGAATGTGTTCGCGGCGACTGACTTCCACCTCAGGCCCCAGCAGCTGCCGGAACAATGCCAGCTCAGAGCGACAAAAGTTCTGGCAACTCGTGGCCGCCGCACAAATAGGACAATGGTTTTCCAGCAGCCAAAAGCCGGTACTGTCCACTTCAATCTGCGCCATATAGCCTTCACGGCTTCGGATCTCGGCCAGGCATTCCAGCTTATCGGCCAGGGAAGCGGCAGCGGCCATCTGGCTCGAATAGCTCTCGAGGCTTTGCTGCTCCCTGTGACTGATGAGTTTATCCAAGCCCTCGTCACCAAAGACCTGACGCACTGAAGTTATCAGTTGCAGGCTCAGCTCATCGTGACGGTCGGCAAACAGCGAGCGACTCTGCTCGGTCAGCGTCCAATAACGCGCAGGTCTGCCGCGGCCTTCGGCCCTGTCTTCAGTCCGCACCAGCCCCTCGGCTTCAAGGGCTTGCAGATGTTGACGCACCCCCATACTGGTCAGCCCCAGCTCTGCGGCCAAGCTCTGGGCCGTCTGGGCTCCGTTCAACTTGAGAATGTCGACTATCTTGTCTGTGGTCTTCATGGCACCTCCAGCGCTGATTATGCCCGGTTCAGGACGCCGCATCCAGAATAAATAAACTTTTTTGTTTATTTTATCTTTACATTATTAAGTAAAGCACATACCTTATAAAACAATAAATAAACAAAAAGGTTTACTTAACATGAAATACCTAGTCGTCAGCGCCAGCCAACGTTTCCAATCCCAGAGTGCCAAGGTCGCAGAATTCATCACCCGGGAAATAAAGACCAAGCAACTCGCAGAGGCGGAGCATTTGGAGCTCTGCGGTTTCAATCTTCCCTTCTGGGATGGTGAGCAACAAAACAAGGGCGCCGACTGGCAACGGATAGAAGCCAAGGTGACAGCAGCCGATGCTCTGGTGCTTATCACTCCGGAATGGGGCGGCATGGCGACACCTTTGTTGAAGAACTTTCTGCTGATGTGTGACAGCCAACATACGGCCCATAAGCCCGCACTGCTGGTTGCAGTTGTCTCAGGCATAAGCGGTGCCTATCCCATCAGTGAATTGAGAATGAACGCCATGAAAAACAACAAACTGGTGGCCGTTCCGGATCATTTGATCGTCCGCGATGTCGAGAAAATGCTCAACCCCGAATGCGACAGCATCCGCGATGCCAGATTAAGAGAAAGGATAGGTTATAGCCTGCATATGTTGGCCCAGTATGCAGCAGCACTGGCACAGATACGTTTTGCCCACAGGGACGCCCCCTTTCCCAAACAACAGGAATATTGCTACGGCATGTAAACAAAGGCCCAAACAAGCGTAAAAGGGACAAATATCAATGGAAGGTGCGAACAAGTCCCATGTGTGCTCTGCGTCGGCTTACAGGCCTGGATGCAAGGCGTGGTTCGCAGCAAATGGCCCTAGTCCTTTGCAAGAAGCACAACACCGCAGGCAGGCCCGTAAGCCACGCCCTTCGGGGCTTTCACAGCAACCGGCTCTCTGCGTTATCCGACTTCGACAGGCCCCGGCATGCCTTCAGTCAGATGCCTTGAATGCCAATTGCTGTGCAAGCCAGAGTGCCACGAGGACTTATTCGCACCTTCCCAAGGAGAACGCAAATGATACAACTGGAACATCTGAACCTGGTGGTCGCAGACCTCCCCAAGACCCTGGATTTTTACCGCGCCGCCTTTCCTCACTGGCAGATCCGCTGCCAAGGAGAAGGAAGCTGGTATGGCAAGCCACGAAAATGGCTCCACTTCGGTGATGACTATCAATACCTGGCTTTCAGCGATAACGGTGAAGGCAATAACCGCGACTTGAGCGGTCATCAACCCGGGCTGGCCCACTTCGCCTTTGTCACTGCAGACATTGACGGGGTGATCAAGCGCCTGCTGGACGCAGGCTATAGCATAGATAAAGACGGTGCCGACGAGCCCTGGCGCCGCAATGTGTACTTTATCGACCCGGCCGGGTTTGAAGTGGAGTTTGTCCAGTACCTGAGCGACCTGCCAAAACAGCGCAATCGCCCAAGCTAAGGGCTGTCATAAATAACCTTACAGGCTCCCTCGCCTTCGCTCACTGGGTGGGGGAGCCGCCTTGATTCACTTCTTGGCAAACAGACTGTACAACCAGCCCAGGGTGACGGCACCCAGCGCCAGGCTGAAAATGCTGTAGGCTATGATGCAGTAGTCAGCCATATTCATTCCCAGCAGTGACCAATCATCTTCTCCACAGCCCCCTGTCGGTGCAAACTCATAGGGTAGCCATTCATGCAACGGCAACCCCAAGGGGAAATGCGGCTCGGTGGAGCAAGCGGCACCACCGCCGCCGGTAGCAAAGATATCGCCGCCATCCAGCATGTGCGCCGCGGCATGTATCTGTTGCAGCTCAACTGACCAGAGCATCCCCTGGATCACGCCATACCAGGCCAGCACCAACCCCAAGACCTTGAGCCATTGACTGGAAGGCTTGATCGCCATGGCGATACCGGCAATCAAGATACAGCACTGACTGAAACGGATATAAACGCAGAGCTCACAGGGATCCATGGCCAAAAACCACTGGAAATACCCCATTGCCGACAACAACAGAAACAGCGCAGCTCCGGCCATCAGCAACCACACACCTCTCTGGGCCTGCCAGCGGCCCAAAGCAGGCAGAGGAGCTTGCTTGAATTCAGCGAACAAACGGCTCACAAGATTCATCTTCATTATCCTCACTTCTTGGACAATTCAAGGATCATTTCGTCCAGCATAGGCATACTGCGAATCGACTTGGTGTTGATCAGATACTTGCCATTGACCACCAGCGCCGGGATCCCCTGGATTTTGGCGATGGCAATCCCTTGGTCCCACTTGGCCAGGAGTTGCTTCACTTCGGGATTACCTTTGAGACGGTTGAACTCTTCTTGTGAGATCCCGGCTTGACTCAGGCCAAAGCGGATTAACTCATCACCAGTGGCAAACTTGGTCTTTTCATCGTGGATCTTGGCGTATAGAGCCATTTTGGCGGCTTTGTACTTGGCCTCTCCCACAGTCTTGGCTACCGCCAAGACCTCAGAAGCTTCAGCACCAAAAGGAGATTTACTCGATATATGATAAGCATCGTAATTTATCGTGGATGGCAGGTTTTTAACCATTCCGGGAATGACAGACTTTTCATACTTGTAGCAGAATGGGCAGTTGACAGAAAATATCTTGGTTACCTGTTTATCAGCCTGAAACTGAACACTTTCCGGTAGAACTTGGTAATGATTCCCCTCCTCCAAATCCAATGCCATTGCATTACAGCTTCCCAGTAAAAAAGCACCCACTACAATTCTTTTAATAAATTTCATTTTGGACCTCTTATCCATCAATCAGATTCGATTCAATCATGCCAAGATAAAAATCAATAACAATAAGCGAACCCAGATTATTAACGATACTGTGAATAACAACGATATAGAGAACAGAGTTCAAATAAACTGATATTGATTTCAAGAACTTTAGAATACAAACAAGCCAATAAGGCAAATCAAAATTTTTGAAATCCCAAATTAAGCTGCAAACAAGAACACAAACAAAACATTAACTAAAAATTAAAAACATCAAATGTGACTCTGCCCCCAAATTAAATTCCACTATTCAACTTAATTAATAAGCGTCTATTAAAAACAAAGGATATGATATGAAAAAGTCACTCACTTCATTGGCTGTAATATTAGGTATTGGCTTATCAACTTCTGTCTCTGCCGCAGGTTTTTACCCTGCACCTCCGGCCGGGCATTTGGGAGGTATTTTTGTCAACCCATATGGTAATTCGCCACTCACTGCTCTGGTCGATTTGGGTAGCAAGCGAGTGTCCAATGTTACCGTTACCGTGGCAGGGAAAGGCAAGAATGGAGTCAGTATCTCCTATCCGGTCGGCCCCAAAACCATCAACCGACACGACGGTATTCCTATTTTTGGCCTGTATGCCGACTACAAGAATCAGGTCAGTGTCGACTTCACTCTCGATGGCAAAAAATACACAGATAAATATGAAATTCTTACCAGTGCCCTCGAAAACAAGTACATAGATAACCGTAACATCACCTCAATGCAGGAAGTGAAGGTCAAGAAAGTCGATAAGGATTTTAAAGACAGGCTGCTGCTGGTGAACTCCCACACTATGCTGTTCCAGGGTTCTGATCTGCACTGGTCCGGGGTCAAGGGCAAAAACGCCGGGATTTTCGAGTCTACCCCGGCGTTGGGCTCCATGACCTTCGACATGGCACCACTAACTTATATCATTGATACACAAGGTGAAACTCGTTGGTGGTTGGATCAGGATGCCACCTACAATGGTCGGAATATCGACGTCAATAAACGTGGTTACCTGATGGGGTTGCGAAAGGATGGTCGCGGTAATCTGAGTTTTGTCCAAGGCCAGCACTTCGGATATCTGGACTTAATGGGCAAGATTGTCGACTTCAAGATCCCCAGGGGCTATCAAGACTTATCCCATGAGAGCGTGACCATGCCCAATGGCAACCTATTGCTCAGGGGCGCCAAAACCAACTATGTCAACCCGCAAGGGGACAAGGTCCATACTGTCAGGGATCATATCCTCGAGGTAGACCAACAGGGTAACCTGCTCGATGTCTGGGATCTCAATAAAATTCTCGATCCCTACCGCGATGCCCTCCTTAAGGCTTTGGATATGGGGGCCGTTTGCGTCAACGTGGATCTCGACCATGCAGGTCAAGCTGCCGGTGAAATGAAGATAGATGCGCCCTATGGCGATATTCCGGGGGTAGCGGCCGGCCGGAACTGGGCTCACGTCAACTCCATCTCCTATGATCCCAAAGATGACGGCATCATTCTATCGCTGCGCCACCAAGGGGTTGTGAAGATCACCCGCGACAAACAGGTCAAATGGATCCTCACTCCCAGCATAGGTTGGAAGGGAGAGCTGGCCAAAAAGCTCCTTAAACCTGTCGATGCCAAAGGCAAAGCCATCTCCTGCTCTGAACAAGGTGACTGCCAAGGTGACTTTGACTTCACCTATACCCAGCACACAGCTTGGCTGAGCAGCAAAGGCACTTTGACCGTATTTGATAATGGAGATGGTCGCCACTACACCCAACCCGCCCTACCGACTCAAAAATACAGTCGCTTCGTGGAATACAAAATCGACGAAAACAATATGACTGTGCAGCAAATCTGGGAATACGGCAAAGAGCGGGGCTACGAGTGGTATAGCCCTATCACTTCCAACGTGGAATACGTTGCCGACCACAACACCATCTTTGGTTTTGGTGGCTCTATCAATCTATTTGAGCCCGGCAGAGTCACGGGCAAATTCAATGAGATTGATTACCGCACCAAGGAAGTGAAACTGGAAATCGATGTCCTCTCCGATAAGGCTGGTCAGCCCCATTACCGCGGCCTGTTTATCGAGCCGGCAAAGATGTTCGGTCGTTGATTTGACTCTAACGGCCGGGACCATCCCGGCCTAAGGTGACACCATGTTAATAAGGACTTCATTACTCGGGCTATTGCCATTGCTGTTGCTGATCCCCACGGCCCAAGCCGAGGTGTTCCAACAACAAAATGGCATCAAAGTCGGCTATGAGCATCTGTTGGATGCCAAAGACAATAACCCCAATCTCTACAGCCAGAGTTATCTCAGTTTTACCAACACTACCCGCGCCAGTTGGGGCGATTTTGCAGCTTGGCTGACACTGGAAAACCCCTTGGACGACAACGACAATCAGCAAGGCAATAAGGCCGGTGCTACAGTCAAGTCCTGGCTAAAACTGGACTATAACCTGGGCGATATCCCCTTTAATCTTTGGCTACAGTCTTTTACGGCCAACAATAAAAACCGTACCGAAGAAAACTTCTACTATGGCCTGTCTTACGACATCCAATGGCAGAAGCTCAAAGGAACCATGGCGATAGGCGCCCACTACGCCTGGGGTGACATGGACGCCTCCCAGCAAGATTTTAATGGCAGCAGTGGTTATGCCGCCATGGTGCAATTGGCTTATCCTGTGACTCAGGAATTACTGGGTAAATTCTACTTTGAGACCCAATTCGACCGCAGTGATGAACAAGTGGCAACTTTCCTGTACCGGGATTCAGGTTATCAAGCGATTCTGGGATTGGATTATCAATTCCTGCCTCAAGCCTCGGCTTCATTGGCATATAAGTATCGTGATGCCTGGGGCGGCTCAATTCATCATGGAGGCGAACTATTATTCGAACTAGGGTATCAGTTTTAAAAATAATCAGCGAGAAAACACATAACCTATTGTAAAGGTAATAGTGATCACATTATTACCTTTAAATACTTTAACAAAAGCACTGCCGCTGACTGATACTGGTCACAGAAAATTCGCCTTTAATATATTACCTTATAAAAAAGGGGAGCAGGCCATGAACAAAGCCGATATAAACAATCTGTCGCTAATTCATTTGCAGCTGATAAGGCTGATCCTGGAGCATGGAAATGCCAGTGTTACTGCTCAAGAATTGGGATTAACTCAATCCGGCATCAGTTATCACATGAAAAAGATACGACAAATATTCAACGATGAAATGTTTGTCAGAACCAAGTACGGTTTTACCCCAACAGAAAAGTGCAAACGAATTAAAAGTACGATTCAGGATATTATTTTAAGGATTGAAGATGATCTGTTGAACAGCAGTGATTTTTCGCCTATGAATATTGACAAGGAAGTATGGCTTGTGGCCGATAACACTATCTGCAACTGGTTCCCTGAACTAATAGAACAGGCCAGTCAAATAGCCCCCAGAATGGTGCTCTGTACCCGTAATTGGAACCAAAATAGTTTCAATGAAATCCTCACAGGATCAATCGACTACGGCATTCACGTCAACCAAACTTCGCTCAACTCCCTCTATAAGGTAGATCTATTGCCCTGTCGCAGATACTTCTTTATGCGCCATGACCATTACCTGGCCAAGAAGGGCAGTATCTGTCTGAGAGATCTGCAGGACTTCCCTGTGGTATTGCACGACCTGTGCGGCTTCAACTCCTATGGCCAGTCCCTGATAGAAAAAACCATGAAGCTCAAGTTCCCGGACTTCAAGATCAGAGCCAAAATAGACAGCATCAGCGAGATCATCGAAGTACTCAAGAGCAGCAACGCTCTGGTATACACCTCGGCTCTGGCTTTCCCGTTAGAGGAAATAGGTACTGAACTCAGTGTGCTGGAGGCGCCATCCTGCCTTTCCGACGTGGAGTTTACCTACAAGCTTTACATATCTTCCGCCCGCTATGGCTCGCTGGAATCCGACTGGTTAATCAGCTTTATCAGCGAATCGTTCCGCCATTTTGCCTGCCGTAAATACCATATGTTGGAGTCACTGCTACAGGGCAAAGACTGATGTAAAACTCTGCGGCCAAACAGACCAAAAGCCGCTATTGACGGACATTTCAAGAGCAAAAGGATCTGATGGCGTGGCGCGGTATGGCTAGACTTATACGAAGCCAATAATAGTCTTGGCCTCGAGGATAGAGTCATGAGTGTATTTACACGCTTGCTGGCCGTTTCGGACGACAGTAACAGAGGAAAACTGGCCCTGAGAAAAGCGGTGCAACTGGCCAATGCCAGCCATGCCGAGCTCACACTGCTCAGAGTCAAAACCCCTAAATATCAGGGTATTGGTCAGTGGCTACAGCAAAAAGTACATCCACAGCCCTTGGTTTCCCATCTAAGGGAAAAGCGTCCACATTACCCATCGAGGGAACTGAACCTTTGCTTGAAGCAGTGTCAGGCCAAGGATCTGCCGACCGCCATTCTCACCGAGCTAAAACAGGCGCATTACGATCTGCTGTTGGTAGAACATCACAGCTACTCAGCCCTGCAGTGTGAATTGGGTCATACAGATGACTGGCAACTGCTGCAACGGGTGTCCCTGCCGGTGATGTTTGTCAGCGACTCTCCCTGGGAGCAGCAAGGGTCGTTACTGGCGGCTTTGGAGCTGGATGAAGACACGGAAGATCATTCCCATTTCAATCACAGATTGCTGCAACAGGCCTTTGAGTTTGCCGGTTTGCTGCAACAAAGGCTGCATCTGCTCAACTGCTATCAGGAAGCGGACATCAGTATGGCCTTCGATAACCAGCAACCCGGCTGTCGCTCTCAGAAAGACAATCAGTGGCAAAAACTGCGGCAGGTCGCCAGACCTTTGGCCTTGAGTGACGAGCAGTTGCATCTGGCCAGCGGCATGCCGGATCATGTGGTACCGGAGGCCGCCCACAAATGGCACAGCAACATAGTCATCATGGGCGCGGCAGAGCACAGAGGGTTGCTGAGCGAACTCAACGGCCACGCCTCTGAGCAGATGCTCAATCAACTACAGTGCGATGTGCTGGCCTTAAAGCCCAGTTGTCCCTTGCTGCATTGAATCACTTAAGCGGCCGCCCACCATCGAGTGACAGAGTGCGGCCCGTCATGTAGCGGCTGGTCATCAAATACTTCACGGCGGCCAGCATCTCCTGCTCGCCACCCTCTTTGGGCAATAATGCCTTGGCAAGCGCCTTTTGCCGGTAGGCGCTATCATCCTGCTCATTGAACAGCATCAGTGCCGGCGCTATGCCGTTGACCTTGACGCCCGGCGCCAACTTGGCGGCAAATGACAGGGTCAAATTATCCAGCGCCGCCTTACTGGCGGCATAGGCTATGTGCTTCTTACTGCCCTTCTGCGCCACATAGTCGCTGATATGAATGATATCCCGGCTGCCTATCTCATCTGTTTCCAGTAGCGGCGCCAGTGCCAGATTCAACTGATAGGGCACGGAGGCGTGGATCTGCATCATGCTGTCAAAAACCTCTGCGGCATCTGTATCTGGCCGCTCCGGCATCCAATCCGAGGCGTTGTGAATGATTGCCCGCAGAGACTCATGCTTGCTTTTTACATCGGCAATAAAGGCTTTGATCTCGCTATTTTGCAAGAGATCCACTCGATGCAACTCGGCGCCCGCGGCCTTGAGCTCGTCGATGGCAGCGTAATGGCTGCGATAGGTGCCGATGAGTGGATAGCCCTGAGCCATCAAGTCCCTGGCCATTGCCAGTCCCAGACGCTTTCCGACGCCGGTGATCAAAATAGGCTGCATGTGTTTTCCTTCCATTTGTCCGTCACGCTATTGTTTCACGTTCGGCCGCACTCTGGCCAGTCTCGCCATCCGGGGCCCAACAGCTGAGTATCACCTCTTGGAAACCCTATTGAAAATAGACAGATAATCTTGATTAATCGGCAAAATGCCGACCAGCTCGCATATTGGGATTTCAATGCCCTGAATACTTGAATATCGCTTCAGGCTTCAATAATATCGCAACATTAAATAATAACCATTCTCAATAAATCATATTCAACTACAAAGGTTACTCCCATGCGTATCAATCAGTTAATCCTGTTGGCAGCCCTGTTTACCCCTCTGGCCTTTAGTGCCGACAACAAGTTCGGCGAACCGGTCGATCTGAATATCTTCGTGCCCATTTCCACATTGATGGCATCGCCGAATGACTATGTGGGTAAGGAGCTCACGGTAGAAGGCACCATAGTCTCAGTGTGCAGCAAGCGGGGCTGCTGGATGGAACTGGCAACCGACGACAGCTTTGATCGATTGAGAGTCAAGGTTCGCGATGGCGAGATGGTCTTTCCCGTCAGTGCCCGTGGGCAAAAAGCCTATGCTACCGGAGCGTTAGAGGCAATTGAGCTGGATCTCGAACAGACCCGCGCTTATCTCGGGCATCAGGCCCAGCAACACAACAAGCCCTTCGATCCTGAGTCCGTAACTCAAGCAGTGACTTTCTATCAGTTGCATCCATACGGAGTCGAAATCCGTGACGCTGAGTAACAAGCTGCGCAAAAGGATCCGTTTATTGCACAGAGACATAGGGTATCTGTGCATAGGCATGACTCTGGTGTATGCCATTTCGGGGATTGCCGTCAATCACATCAATGACTGGAACCCCAACTACCAGATAACCCAGAGTGAGAGCCGTGTCGAAGGGTTGAATACTTCACTGGGTAACAGTGACATTCAAAGCCTGTTGAGCCGCCACTTTTCGCTGCAGGATAATATCCGCAGCGGTTATCGTGCCAGCGTCAATGAGTACCAAGTCTTTCTCAAAGATGGCAGCCAACTGAGCGCTAACCTGTTATCCGGCACAGTCTCGGCCGAGATGGTAAACAGCAGGCCATTACTGCAGGCACTCAACTATCTGCATCTTAACCATGCCCGTGACGCCTGGACCTGGATTGCCGACATCTATGCCGCCATGCTGTTGTTTTTGGCGCTATCGGCGCTGGTGATGTTGCGTAGCAGCAACCTGCTCAAGAGCCGCAAGACCTGGCTGACACTCACAGGCGTCCTGCTGCCTTTGCTGTTTATTCTGCTGCGTTAACGCACTTTGAGCAAAAACGCTATCAGATAACAAAGAACCCGGTCATGGCCGGGTTCTTCTGTTTTCTGCCTCCTTGAAAGGCTTAGTGACCGAAACGGTATTCCACCCCCAGCCAATAGTTACGTCCCTCCTCGGGAAAGCCCTCACTATAGGCGTAGTTGCGGTCAAACAGATTGTTGACCGAGGCATTAATGCTCAGTCCCTGCCAGATGCGGTGGTCGAAGCGAATGCCGGTCACTCCGAAACCACTGGCGACCTGATTGCCATTTGAATTGCTGAGGCTGTCGCTGCGAGCTTCCTGACTCAGAATGATGTCCAGCTCCTCCAGCGGAGTCAGCTTAACCCAGGCAAAGAGCTGATGATCCGGCAGGCCGGTAACATCAAGCTGTTCATCCTCAACATCGGCGTGAATATAGCTGTAGCTCAGGCCAACACTGGCCCAATCGCTGAGATCACCATAAATCCCCAGATCCAGCCCGCTGTAATCTACCCTGCCGCTGTTGCGGTTTTGGATAAGTGTCGGGGTGATGTTATGGGTCAAAATCGCATCGGACACCCGGTTATAGTAGACACTGCTGTCCAACTGCCAGTTAGTCGCCAATGTCGCTTGATAACTAAGCTCCAGGTTGGTCGCCCGTTCAGGCTCCAAATGCGGGTTGACTATGGCGGTTTGGCCATAGGCGGGCCTGAAAGTGGTGTAGCGTTCTTTCAGCGTCGGAAAGCGGCTGCGCTGGGATAGAGACAGTTGCAGTGTATCCAGGTTTGCCAATTCATAGCGGGCCATCACTTGCCAGTTGAAGGCGTGCTGCGAGTTGTCTTCATAGCGGGTCAGGCTGCCATCCTTTTCATGCTTGTAGCCTTCAAGGCTCTTGCGGGAGTCGTAGCTGATGCCCCCTACCAGATCCAGGTTATCTCTCAGTGCCCATTGATACTCCACTGCCGCCGACAGGGTTCTATCCTTGTACTTGTCAAACTCCCCGTCAGGCTCCCCTTGCTCCTTGTGCAGGTCTTCCTTCCAGTGAGCGGCAAACGACAAGATGTCGTCTTTGCGCATATCGATACTGAGCTGCAGGCCGGCACCATTGCTGGCATCGTCATAATGACTGTAGGGGCCTTTTTGTTGCTGCAGGTTTTCCAGGCTCTTGTATATCCTCAGGGTGTTTTCAAATTCATCGCGATAGAGGCGACTGTGCAGCACAACCCCAGGGCTGAACTCTGTATAGCCGCTGTAGTAAAAGCTCTGTTTGTCGTACTGCGGCCATTGCCAATATGTAGGGCGAATATCGGCTTCAGTGCCGGCATATGGCGGACTGTTCTTTTCCCCTTCCTGGCGGATATAGGTAAAGATGTACTCGTCTGTTTCATTGGGAGTCAGACCAAATTTGGCGGTACCGCGGCTATCGCTGTAAGCCGAGTTGACGCGTTTGCCGTCGCTGCCGGCGATCGGGTTGTCGTTGTCGTGGGACAGGCCGACAAAGTCTTTGTCCAGCTTGTTGCCGCTCAATTGGATAAAGCCCCAATCATTGCCGCCGGCCAGACTGGCATCCAGGCTATAACCGTTGTCCTCTCCGCGGGCCCAGCCTTGGGAGGCGCTCAGTTGTGCTTCAAAGCTCTTCTTGGGTCTGCGGGTCGTCAGGTTGATGGCACCGCCCATCATGTTCGGCCCCTGCAGCAAAGAGGCATACCCCTTGGAGACTTCCACCGAAGCCAGATCCGACGCCAGAAAACGCCCCAAGTCCAGATTGCCGTCATAAGGGATGTAAATCGGGATCCCATCAAAAAACAGCGGCACCTGTTTGCTGTCAAAGCCCCGAACCTTAACCTGAACCTCGTTACGACGACCGGATTTTTGCAGGCTGACCCCGGGAATAATATTCAGCGCCTCGGCCACGTTTTGCTTGTTCAGCATCTTGATGGTGTCTTGATTGACGCTGTCCTGATTGGCGGCAACCGGGCTGCCCCAGACACTGATCCTTTCTATTTTGGTTTCGTTTTTACTCTCAGACTCAGCCACGCTGCCATCGGCAAGCGCCAGCGGAGAAGCCAGCATCAGCGGCAGAATAGAGTAATAGTGCTTTGGTTTCATACTACAGACCTTCAACATTCAATCGATGTATAATTTTTTATATATCGATTATTAAAAAAATACCCGGAGCTCGATGCGAGTCCGGGCAATAACTAATCAGACTCTGACTCAGGCCTGGGGTATCACATCCCAATAAACCATGGCCCAACTGCGATCGCCGGTTCGCAGAGGTTTGCCCTGTTGCTTATGACTCTGGTAATACTCCTGCAACCGCAGTTTTTCGGCGTCATCCAGAGGCCCCAGCGACCAGGCAACGTTGTCTTCAAACTGGGCGTAACTCTCGGCTTGGTTCATACAACCACTGGACTCGATGAAGTCCACCTTGGGCTTAATGCCCATCTGCTGCAAAATATTCACCGCATACAGATAGTTCGGCAGAGTCACTAGCTTACGGCCTATGACCTGAATAATGGCGGGATCGATAAAGGTTGAGCTGACGGTATGAGTGGTATAAACCCGCTTGCGGGCCTGGCGATTGAGCTTTTCCAGGGCACTCTTGAGGCAGCCCACCAGAGTCGAGCGCGACGCCACTGCGATATCACACACGGGGATGTCGCTCCAATCATCTTCCCAGGCTCTTTGGATAAGAGTGACATTACTCAAGCCTTCCGCATCTGCGCGGCGCTTGGCCACTTCCAACATGCCGCTGCTGTAATCCAGGCCATAGACGGCACGCATCTTGTCGGCCAGCCCCAGACACACAGAGCCCGGGCCACAGCCCATATCCAAAAGAGTGTCGCAATCACTCAAATCCATCAGCTTGAAAAAGCCCTCCAAGTAACTGTCCTTGGGTCTGGCGCAGTTTTCGGCCATCTTCTCGGCCCGTTTATCCCAGTGTTCGGCACTCTTGTGGCTACGTTCGGCCCTTTGCAGGTGCTCGCGGTACATGGCGGCAAAGTCCAGCTCTTCTATTATCATGAAATCACCTTGCTTAAAATTTAACCCTCAGCCGGCACCTTAAAGGTGCTCGGCAATCGCAGACTCACTGACGCCATAGAGCTGCGCCAGTCCTGATACCTGTAACTGCCCGGCCACTGCGCCTTGTCTCAGGCCATGACCGGGTTCCACCAAGGCCACGCTATCGGCCAACAGCTCGGCATGGCGTGGATGGTGAGTCGACATCAAGACTGCGATTCCCTGCTGTTTGAGTCGTTTAACCTGAGCCAGCAACTTGATTTGATTGCCGAAATCCAGGCTGGCGGCCGGTTCATCCATCACCAGCAATCTTGGAGATTGCAGCAAGGCCCTGGCAATCAACACCAGCTGGCGCTCGCCGCCGCTTATCTGATCCATGGCGCAATCGGCCAGGTGAGCTATATCCAGTTGTTTCAAGACCGCCAGCGCCCGCTTCTGCTCATTCGCGCCGGGCACGGCAAACAGTCCCAGCCGCGACTGGCAGCCCATGAGCACCATTTCCAACACCCGAAAGGAAAAACGGCTCAACTGTGCCTGTGGCACATAGGCCATCTGTTGTGCCAGCTCGCGCTGCGACCATTGATGAATTTGCCTGCCGGCTATCTTTATCTCACCGGCAAGCGGCACCAGCAAGCCAAGCAATGTTTTCAATAAGCTGGTCTTGCCGCTGCCATTACAGCCGAGCAAACAAACGATTTCAGCTTCCGGTAAGCAAAGCTCTACATTAGCCAGCAAAGGCTTACCGGCATAGCCCACTGTGACGCCTTGCATGCTGGCTATCATTGGCCACGGCCTCCGCCTCTTAACAGTAAAAACATAAAGAAAGGCGCGCCTATGCAGGCGGTCAAAATCCCCAGCGGCAGCTCAATCGGCGCCAGAGTGCGGGCCAGGGTGTCGGTCAGCAGCAACATAAAGGCGCCCAGCAGCATGGACATGGGCAACAGCCTTCTGAAATCGGCGCCCACCAGCATACGAGCGATATGCGGCACCACCAGCCCGAGCCAACCTATAATGCCGGCGATGGATACCGCCGCCGCAGTCAGCAGTGTGGCCGCCAGAATAAATATCAGCCGGGTTTTCGCTATGTTGAGCCCTAGGCTGCTGGCCTCATCGTCGGCCAGGCTTAACAGATTCATACGCCAGCGCAACAGCATTAACGGCACCAATCCCAGTATCATGGGCAGCAGGCTGGACTTGAGATCTTCCAGAGTAATATCCGACAACCCGCCCATCAGCCAGAAAGTAATGGAAGGCAGTTGGCTGTAGGGATCGGCCAACAATTTCATCAATGAAATACCGGCGCCGCACAAGGCGCCAATAGCTATGCCCACCAGAACCAAAGACAACACAGGATCGCCCTGACGACTGAGCCGCGCCAGCAGACAAACCAGAGCCACCACCAGCAAACCACCGAGAAAGGCAAACAGCTGGATGTTGTAAACCGATAAGTCCAGATAAATGCCCAATACGGCGCCCAGACCGGCGCCGGCAGAAACGCCCAGAATATCAGGTGATACCAGAGGGTTACGGAACATTCCCTGATAAGCGGCGCCGCTGGCGGCCAGACCGGCTCCTATCATAAGCGCCGCCAAAATTCTGGGCAGCCGCAAATGCCAAAAGACACTGATGCTCTTGCTGTCCAGAGCGGCCACATCGCCACCGATGGCATGCCAAAGCGCCTGCCCCTGCTGCGCCAGACTGAGAGGATACTGGCCACTGGCTGCGGCAAAACAGAGAATGCTGAGACAAATTCCGGTCGCCAGTGGGTATTTGATTCTGTCGTTCATTCGGGGCGCAGCAGATTGGCCGTCTGCTCCTCGCTAAGCTCACTGTGGTAAAAATCGCGGTAGAAATCCTTCACCAATGCTTGCTTGGCCTGCTCATCAGCGCCGGACAACAGCAACCTAAGGTAACTCATGCCCAGCAGCCGGTTTATTCCCGGCGGCGAGTCAATCCAACCAAAGGGCTTGTTCGGCAACCAATAGACCCGCTTGTTGCGTACAGCCGCCAGCGTGCCCCAGACAGGATCTTGGCGAATATGGCGGATAAAGGCGGGATCCTGGCTGATGATTAGCTCAGGCTCCCAGGCCATCAATTGCTCCAAAGAAACTTTGGCCAAACCGCGATAGTCACCGGCCTTGGCGACATTCTTAAGCCCAAGTTGCTCTATGGCTTCGGTGTGAATGGAACCTGTGACCCCGGTTTCAAGACCCGTCGCACCGCGGCCGAAATAAAAAGAGATGGGCTCTTCCTGGCTAAGGCCAAACTCTCTGGCATCACTGAGTATTTCGGCCGTGCGCTTTGCAAGAAAATCTGCCCGTTCGTTAGCTCCCAGTACCTGCCCCAGTTTTCTCAATTGCGCCGGGGTGCCTGTGAGTGAACCATCGAGCAGCAGAAACGGCACGCCGCTGATGCGTTCCACCTTTTGCGCCATAGATAAGTAGTTTTGGCTGAGGTTGCCATAGTCGACGACAAGATCCGCATCCAGAGTCATCAGCTTTTCCAGCGAAAGGCTGGCATTGCGGCCCACCAAACGGCCCAGTCTCGGCTTTTGCCACAGGCTTAGAGCAAAGCCATGCTGTTGTAACAAGGCCGGCTTGAGGTGGGCATAACCGAGCAGCTTTTCCGGACTCAAGGCCAACAACAGCAGGTCCGCCGGCCCTCCGGCACTGACCACCCGCTTGATATCTGCAGCCGGCGGCAGCGCCAATTGCCCGTTTGAATTCGGCTCAGTCCCATAGGCCGGCACAGGATTGGCCAGCGCGGGGAAACAAACCAACAACCCAAGACTCAAGCCGGCCTTGATAACACTCCTTCTATCCAATCTTGTTTTTCCTCGCCGCCAATCGTTATATACAAAATTATATAACGCTAAAAATTACCTTTCTCCACCCACTTTGGCAATGGATGGAGATCACAATTAAAAGATTTGCAACAGCAATTGCTTAAAGGCGATCAGCGACTGGCAGGATAGCGTTACTCCCAAGGCGAAAATTTACACAATAAATTTTTGGCCGCTTGCTCACTCCTGTTCTAAATTTTAAGCAGCCAAAAACTTTTGTGCTGTGTCACATCGAATGGAATTGGATGCTGTTTCTCTCAGCCGTTTGACAGGGAGTCAACCTATGCGCTTTACCACCAAAATCAAGCTTATCAGTCTGCTTATCGTGCTGGTTCCTTTAGTGCTGGCAACGGCATTGGTCAGTTGGCTCGCCAAAGATGAGCTCTATAATCAGGCCGAAGAAAGGCTGCTGGCCGTCAGAGAGATCAAAGAGCGCCAGCTCGATGCCATGTTTGCCAACTTCGGCAACAATCTGGATGCAATCGCGGCCGTGATCCAAAACAGTGAATCACTCAACAGTCTCAGCCAGTCCCGCCCCATGCTGGAAGCCCTCAACAAAGAGTTGGGCTTCTACGATATTTTCATCATCGAAGACTCAGGCTTGGTGAAAGACACTGTGACCCATGAAGCCGACTGGGGCAGTAACCTGCGAACCGGGCCTTATGCAGATTCAGGTCTTGGCCGTCTGTTCAGAAGCGCTATCAACAGCAACGGCGCAACTGTGATGGCCGATTTCAGCCCTTATGCCCCCTCGGGCAATGAAGCGGCAGCCTTTATCGGCAAGAGCATTCAATATCAGGGCCGCCCCTTGGTGGTTGCCGCCCAGCTCTCCATCGACAGGATCAATGGGGTGATGCAAATTCGCGAGGGTATGGGCCAAAGCGGTGAAACTTATCTGGTGGGTGCCGACAAGCGCATGCGCTCCGACTCTTTTCTCGACCCGGTCAATCGCACAGTCAAAGCCTCTTTTGCCGGTACAGTCAGGCAAAATGGCATAGATACCCAAGCGGTGGAACAGGCGCTCAAGGGTCAAAGCGGTGTCACGCAGCTCAAGGATTACAAAGGCAATCCAGTGGTTTCATCCTATGCTCCCATAGATGCCTTCGGGGTTCGTTGGGCGCTCTTAGCTGAAATCGATCAGGCCGAAGTCGCAGCACCGGCGCTGCATATGGTTTATGTCGGTGCCATGGTGTGCCTCGGCGCCATAGTGCTGGCACTGCTGGCAGCCAAGCTGGTCAGCAACTTTGTACTGCGCCCCTTGGGAGGCGAGCCTGCCGACATGTGTCAACTCACCTCAGTGATAGCATCCGGCGATCTCACCAGCACGCTGCAAGTAGCACAGAGCGACAGCCATCTAATGAGCTGGTTGGCCAGAATGCAGAGCAAGCTCAGGGAGATCATCGCCCAGCTCATAGGTATGGGACAGGAGCTGGAATCAGCAGCAGAGCAAAATTCAGCCGCCATCACCCAGGCCGATTGCAGCATTCAACTTCAGGCCAAGGAAACCGACATGCTGGCAACTGCGGTGGAAGAGATGAGCTATGCCGCCGCCGAAGTGGGCCAGAATACTGCCCACGCGGCCGATGAAGTGAACGCCTGTCAGGTCGCCAGTGAAACCTTGAGGCAAAACCTGGATCATACCCGCGCCAGTTTGGAAGTCACCCTCAACAACTTTGCCGAGATCCACAAAGAGGTTAACTCGTTGGAACAGGACAGCCAGAAAATAGGCACTGTGCTTGAAGTGATAGACAGCATTGCCGAACAGACCAATCTGCTGGCGCTCAATGCTGCCATTGAGGCGGCCCGAGCCGGTGAACACGGTCGCGGTTTTGCCGTGGTTGCCGACGAGGTGCGTCAGTTGGCGGTCAAGGTGCAGGAAGCCACCCAGGATATAGGCAATGTACTGCAAGGGATCCAGCGCCAATCCGGTTCTTTGGTCAGCCACAGTCAAACCTGCAGCGATGAAGCCGCCTCTACCGCCGAGAAAGCCGAAGGCATGCGTGAAGCGGTCGATGATATCAGTAACCGGCTGCAGACACTCAAGTCCTTGATGAGCCAAACGGCTACGGCAGCCGAGGAACAAACGACGGTATCGGCAACCCTGGCCAAAGGGATTTCCGGCCTCAGTGCCGCGGCCGAGGAAAACAGCACCGCCATCAGCCAAGTGGCCATAAGCACCCGCAGCTTGCTGGGACTGGCGAATCAGCTTGGTGTCACCACAGCTCAGTTCAAGGTCTGAGGCAATTCAATCCACAGTATCGAGCAGCAACCCAGGTTTCTGCTTGATACTGTGAAATAGCCGCTATCCCTCTAGCTAAGGAAAGTGCGAAGAAAGTGCGAAATAAGCCCCTTCTCTAAACCTGCCAATCTATTTCGGCTTGCTGCCACTGTTTCAACTGCTGATTGATGGCCGAGAAATGGCCGCAGCCAAAGAAGCCGCGATAGGCTGACAGAGGCGAAGGATGCGGGCCGCTTAAGATTTTGTGCTGCGGCGCCTTGATAAGCTTGCCTTTCTTAATGGCATGACTGCCCCAGAGCACAAAAATAATCGGCTCGTCACGCTGATCTAGCAGCTGCAGAGCCCTGTCGGTGAAGGTTTCCCAGCCCGCTTTGGCATGGGAGTGCGCCTTGCCCTTCTCCACCGTCAGCACAGTATTGAGCATCAAGACCCCTTGCTTGGCCCAGCTCAGCAGATTGCCATGATCCGGGATTGAGAATCCTGGGATGTCGGTCGCCAGTTCCTTATACATATTGACCAGCGAAGGTGGCGTCTTCACCCCGGGTTTAACCGAGAAACACAGGCCATGAGCCTGACCTGGGCCATGGTAAGGGTCCTGACCTATAAGTACCACTCTCACCTTATCCAGCGGTGTCAGCTCAAAGGCGCTGAACACCTCTTCCTCGGATGGAAAGATGGCCTTGCCGGCGGCGCGCTCTGCGGCGACAAACTCACTGAGTTGCTGAAAATAAGGGGCCTGTTGTTCAGCGGCGATAAATGCCTGCCAGTCAGTGGAAAGCGCCATGGTGATAATCCTCTGTGTAAAAGAGGCCATAGCTTAAGAGCGCCGACTGCGGGATACAAGCGCCGAGCATCGGCTTTGAGGCCTGTATTCGAAGGAACCTGAGTTAATTTTGTAAGCCAACCTCTTGAGGAGTAAGCCAAGATAACCCACGAACACAGACTTCAGTGACAACAACTGCAGCCACTATTGAAGCAACTTTTTGCCCAAATGCCAGGATCTTGGCAAGCAGGCGCGGGGATTCAGATCCCAATCGCCAATATTTTTCCTTGGCACAGCGCCTTTTTAGGTTAGAATCGGCCCTCAATCTTTGGCTTAGCAAGAGCGAATATAGTATGTCAGATGCCAGCAACCAAACCACCATATTCCAGTTAGCAGATCAGTTTATCGCCCTCGCCAATGAACTGACCCAGCAAGAAGGCGACGTCGGCAAGGTTGGCACCGCCCTGAGATTTGCCGCCGCCCGCTTCAACGCCTTTGAAGCCTCGATCAAGTCTGCCGATCTGGGCGCCGAAAAAGCCAATGCCCTGGAGTGGTTTACCGCCGAATATCGCGACATGTTGGATGACAACCTGGAAGATCACATTGCCAATCCTCCTGTGGTCAACAGCGAAGAAGCTGCCGAACCGGCCGATAATGCCGTGCAGCAATTCAAAGTCTGAGTTCCGTTTATTGCCGCTGCGGGGCCTGTGTCCCCGCACTATTACACCATTCCGGCTCTGTCCTTCTCGATCCCGTCAGCCGCATCACTGTCTCTGTTTCTTCCGCGACACTTTCAAAATTTATTTGAATATCTGCCAATTACAGGCATAAATACCAGAGTCATCAACAGGACTATTCTCGGTAAGCGCGCATGATACGAGCATTGCAGGACTTGAAAATATTCAGCGAAACCGCCAGACAGGGCAGCCTGTCGCGGGTGGCACAACTGCTTGATCTGACTCCGGCCGCTACCAGCGCCGCCATCAAGCGCCTCGAAGCCCAACTCTACACTGTACTCTTTGTTCGCTCTACCCGCAGCCTGCGTCTGACACAGGAAGGTGAAATCTTTCTGCAGCACTGCAATGAAGCCCTGCATATTCTCGACGACGGCTTTCAAGCGATCCAACGAGGTCAGAGCCTGCTCAAGGGCAAGTTACAGTTGTCATTGCCATCGGATCTCGGTCGCAACCGTTTGTTGCCGATATTGGATGAATTTATGGAACGCCACCCGCAGGTGAGTATCAGGGTGCAGATAAGCGATCGCCTGACGGATATCTACCGCCAACCCGTCGACATAGCGTTCCGCTACGGGCTTCCGGCCGACTCGGCGCTTATCGCCCTGCCGCTTTGCCGCCAAAATGACAGGGTGTTGTGCGCTTCTCCCGACTATATTGCCAGGTTCGGTGCGCCGGACAGCCCGGAGGAACTGGCAAAGCACAACTGCCTGTGCTTTATGCTGGCCGATGCGACTCACAGCAAGTGGCATTTTCAGTCACAGTCGGGCCAAATCACTGTGCAGGTCAAAGGCGATAGAGTCGCCGATGATGGCGAGTTGGTGCGGCGCTGGGCCGTGGCCGGCAAAGGCATAGCCTACAAGTCACGGCTCGATATCAGTGAAGAGCTGAAAAATGGTCAACTGCTGCAACTCTGCCCCGAGTGGCGCGGTGAAGAAGCACCGCTCAATATGCTCTGTGCCGACAGACGTCAGCTCAGTCCTTTGGTTATCGCCCTCAGGGAACATCTCGAGCAGGCATTGCAATCACAGCAGTGAATAAATCACCCGCCCGGCCAACAGGATAAGCACCAGGCCGCTGAGGCGGTCAATCAACTGCGCCTTTTCTCTCAGCTTGGGCAACACCTTGGGCTGAGACAAGAGGAAAGCTATCAGGGTGTACCAGAGGCCATCCACCAGCATAGGGGTCAAGACTATGATGCCTCGCCCCAGCAGGCTGTCTGCGGCGGCGACAAACTGGCTGAACAAGGCCAGGAAAAACAGCAAAATTTTCGGGTTAAACAACGAAATGGCAATGCCGTCACGGGCGGCTGTCATCATGCTCGTCGGCTTGCCAGCACTGAGTTTTTGCTGCATGCCGCCCTTGGATTGCAGTGCCTGAATCCCAAGCCAGGCAAGATAAAGCGCCCCCAATAAGGCGATGCCGTTAAACAGCAAGGGGGTGTGTTTCAGTACCACAGCCAAACCCAGCAGAGTGATAAAGGCGTAAACACCTATCCCCAAAGAATGCGCCCAGGCGCAGGTAATGCCGCGACTGCGACCGCCACCCAAGGTGTGACGCACCACCATGGCCAGACTCGGCCCGGGTGACATGGCCCCCAAACACGAGATAGCCACCAGTCCCAACCAATCACTCCAATTCATTGTTCCCCCTCAATGAAACACACCATTTTGCCCTGTCTTGTGCAAACACCCGCCTCATATAGAACAAGCACCTTTCGCAACAGGTTGGTCAATATACTCTATGAAGCCAACGCTTTCGAGCCGCCAATTTTCAATTAGTTTTAAGGCTTGCTGACTATACTGAGCGCCCATATAGCTCCCTAAACCCATTGAGGCCCGGATGATACTTACTCTCAGCATATTGGCTCTGCTCAGCCTGATAGCGGTGATTGTGCTGCTGCTAATCAAAAAACGCCGCGGCGCCAAGATCCCCATGGCGGTGATCCTGGTATTGGGGGGAATGGCTTTTTGTGTCGCCGCCGTGGTCAGTTTTGTGTATCGCGGCGAAGATTATGAAGCTTACCGGGAGCTGCGCTGGCAAGTCCTAGACAGCCAGGCAATCCCGGCTCTGGTGGCCGAAGGCAAGACAGTCGTCGTCGATGTGAGTGCCGATTGGTGCCTGATTTGCCAGGCCAACAAGGCCAATGTGCTCCATAGGGAGCAGATAGTCAGGGCGCTGGCCGAGCCCAATATAGTGCTGATGCGCGGCGACCTCAGCACGCCCAATCCGGCTGTGGAAAGTTACCTGAGATCCCAAGGCGTTGTGGGAACCCCCTACAACCGCGTCCATGGCCCGGCTGTCCCCGAGGGGATCATGATGCCCAGTGTCCTGACGGTCAACGATCTGCTCAAGGTACTGGCTCATGTTCAAGCCAGCCAGTAAGGCACGATATATCGTGCATCTGTACTGACAAGCCCTGTAAACGGCTCTATACTGGCGCAGTCATCAGTGCCGAAGGAGCCGCCCTTGTCTGACTCAAACAGCTTTTTGCCCGAAAACCGCCTCTTGCTCAATGCCGTCAGTGAAGGCATTTATGGTTTTGATCTTAAAGGTAATGCCGTCTTTATTAACCCGGCGGCCGAGAAGATGACCGGCTGGAGCGCCGCCGAACTCTTGGGGCGCAAGATCCACGACTTTCACCATCACAGCCACGCCGATGGCAGTGTCTATCCCCACGAAGATTGCCCCATCTATCAGACACTCAAAGATGGCAAAGCCAGAGAAATAACCACGGAAGTCTTCTGGCGCAAGGACGGCAGCTGCTTTCCCGTACACTATAGTTCCACCCCAGTTTGGCAGGACGGTAAGCTCAAGGGCGTAGTAGCGATATTTCGCGACATTAGTCTGCAAAAGCAGACTGAGTTGTCGCTGCGTCAGGCGCTGGAACAGGTACAGGCGCTATCGGAACAACTGGCCTCGGAAAACTCCTGGCTGCAGGCCGAGCTGGAAGACAAGACGGGCACCCAGGAGATTGCCGGTAACAGCCCGATGATCCAAACCCTGCTCAAACAGTTGCGCCTGGTGGCTAATACCGACAGTACCGTATTGATCCAAGGGGAAAACGGCACAGGCAAGGAGCTGGTCGCCCGCCAGTTGCACCGGCTCAGCAGCCGCAAAGACAAACCTATGATCTCGGTCAACTGCGCCGCCTTCTCTGCCGGACTCTTGGAGAGTGAGCTGTTCGGCCATGAGAAAGGTGCCTTTACCGGCGCCAGCCAGCGGCGCAAGGGACGCTTCGAACTGGCCCATAGAGGCACCCTGTTCCTCGATGAAGTGGCCGAGCTCAGTCTCGAGGCTCAGTCCAAGCTGCTACGGGTTATTCAGGAGCAGGAGTTTGAGCGCGTCGGCGGCAGTGACAGTATCAAGGTGGACATTCGGCTGATCGCCGCCACTCATCACGATCTGCAGCAGCGGGTGGAGCAAGGCCTGTTCCGGATGGATCTCTTCTACCGGCTCAATGTCTTTCCGCTCAAGGTTCCGGCACTGAGACAGCGGCGGGAAGATATCCCTGAGCTGGTGCAACAGCTGCTCAAGAGCCTATCATTGAAACTGGGTAAACCACTGGCGGGCGTTGATGGCGATAGTCTGCGGCGGATGATGCAGTATCAATGGCCGGGGAATGTGCGTGAATTGCAAAACCTGCTGGAACGGGAAGCCATTCTTGCCCGTGAGCCGATACTGCATCTCGCTCCCTTGCCCAGTGATACGCCGCTGCCAGCCGTGGGTCAGACCCTGGCCGAAGTGGAAGCGGCCCATATCAAGGCGACACTGGACGCCTGCCAATGGCGAATATCCGGTCCAAGGGGCGCGGCCAGCAGTCTTGGGTTGCCCCCCAGCACCTTGAGATCACGGATGCAAAAGCTGGGGATCCGCCGCCAGGGCAGTTGAAGCCGAGGCTGAAAACCAAAAACCACAAAAGTCACGATATATCGCCAACTCACGCTATGTCGTGAGCTTTTATTTATCCCAATGAAATAATATTAGATATAAATCAATAAGTTAAACATGAATTTTAACTGGCACGCCTCTTGCCATTGCCTAGCCGTGTGTCAGTCGTCATTCAGGAAGTAGCATGGTTCAACAGGCAAGACAGTCATCGGAAGCGATTCCGGTCACTTTTATCCCCTCCCCCCAAGACAAGAAAAGCAGCCACAAGGGCGGCAAAATCCACTTTCGTAGCCAACGCGGTTATTTTCAACGTTGGCGCAGCGGCCTCAACGCCCTGTTGATAGCCCTGTTTCTGTTACTGCCCTTTATCGACTGGCAGGGACGACAGGCCATCTGGTTCGATCTGGCCAATCAACAGTTTTACTTTTTTGGCAGCAGCCTCTGGCCCCAGGATTTTACCCTGTTGGCCTGGTTCTTTATCGCCGCCGCCTTTGCACTGTTTTTTGTGACCCTGTTTTGGGGCCGGGTCTGGTGTGGTTATCTCTGCCCGCAAACCGCCTGGACGTTCGGCTTTGCCTGGGTAGAAGAGAAGCTGGAAGGCAGCCGTAACCAGAGGATCAAGCTGGATGCCTCGCCCATGACGGTCAGTAAGGCCGTCAAGCGCGGCGGCAAACATCTGCTGTGGATTTTAATGTCTCTGATCACCGGCTGTGGCTTTATCGCCTACTTTGTACCGGCCAAGCAGCTGTATCCGGAGATTTTTACCTTCTCCGCCGGTTTTTGGGATAGCGCTTGGGTGTACTTTTTCGCCCTGTGTACCTATCTCAATGCCGGTTGGATGCGTGAGCAGATGTGCCTGCACTGCTGCCCCTACGCCAGATTCCAATCAGCCATGTTCGATTCCTTCACCAAGACAGTGACCTATGATGCCCAGCGAGGTGAAAGCCGTGGCCCAAGAAAGCGCAAGCAAGCCACAGAGCTTGGCGACTGTGTCGACTGTAATCTCTGCGTCGAGGTGTGTCCCACCGGGATAGATATTCGTAACGGCCTGCAATATGAGTGCATCAACTGTGGCGCCTGCGTCGATGCCTGCGATCAGACCATGAGCAAGTTTGGTTATCGCCCCGGGCTCATCTCCTATACCAGTGAAGAGTCACTGACCGGGCAAACTCCGCCACTATGGCAGCGCAAACGCTTTATTGGCTATGGCGCCGCCTTGTTGGTCATACTCTGCACCATGGGGCTGGATATCTACTCGCGGGATCCCATCACGCTCAATGTGATCCGCGACCGCCAGAGCCTGTACCGGGAAACCCTGGATGACGGCATAGAAAACAGCTATCTGCTGAAAATACGCAATAAGACCCAGCAGGATAAGCACTACCAGATAGAGATCAGCGGCGCCATGCCCTATAAGTTGTCGACCAATAGCGTTCACATCGCCGCCGGCGAGCAGTATGAATTGCCGCTGACCCTGACTGTGCCTGTGACGCAAATCGACAACAACCGCAGCAATCTGCTGTTTAAAGTGACTGAGGCCGATGCACCAGATAATAGCGTCAGCCAGAAGTCGGTATTTTTTGTCCCTTGAGTTGCCTCAGGGCGGCGAAGTGTTTCACCCTGCTTCGCCGCCCGCTTTTTTATCCTTTACTCTGCTGGGCAATCAGCCCCTGCAGTATGCTTTTCACCTTGCTCTGCTGGTAATCTCCCAGCAGAGAACCATCTTCGGTAAAGGCTTCGTGAGCCTTGGCAAGCGCCAACTGCTCGGGCAATACCAGCGCCCCCAGGTTGAACATCAGCTCGCGGACCGGGGTCAAGCCTCTGAGCCCCCCGAGTGCTCCCGGGCTTGCCGCCATCAGGGCCACCCATTTACCGGCAAATACATTGCCCGCGGGTTGAGTTGCCGGGCGGGACAGCCAATCGATGGCATTTTTCAGGGCCGCAGTTATGGAGCCATTGTATTCGGGGCACACCAGCACCAGACAATCGCTCTGCAACAGCTTGCCCTTGAGTGCCACGGCAGCTTCGGGGGCACCAAATTCGGCCTCGTCATCCTGATTGAGCAGGGGCATGGGAAACGCATTCAGTGCCAGCACCTCAGACTCCAGCCCCAGCTCGGCGGCCACGGCGGCGGCATAATGGGCTAGACGGGTGTTGAACGAGCCCTTTCTCAGGCTACCGGAAATAAACTTTATCCGCAGTTGCTGCATGTTTTTATCCTTAATTACAGTCGATTAACCCATTTATTGAACAGGATTTTTCATTCGCCACCATTGCCTTGGCTGCGCTTTGCCTCTAACCTGAATCCAGATCGTTGCAAAACTTTTTGGCGCAGCATTCAGCACAGCGCAGAAAGTCTCGGGGGAGACAGGGGCCAGAATTAATATCAGGGCTAAATAAGCATTCAAAACCAAATAACAATAACAAATCCCAAAGGAAAAGGTGATGACAAGAGTGATACAGAATCAGGTATACGATAGCCAGACTCAGTTGGATTTTTCCCGCTATGACTCTCTTGCAGATATGATAGTCAGCAGTTGTGAGCGTTACGGCGACAAGAGCGCCTTTGCCTGCCTCGGCAAGGCCATCAGCTTCCGGGAACTGGAGAGGGACTCACGCGCCTTTGCCGCTTTCCTGCAACACAACACCCAGTTGCAAGTCGGCGATCGCATCGCCATCCAGCTACCCAATATCAGCCAGTTCGTCATTGCCGCCTATGGCGCGATTCGCGCAGGCCTGGTGCTGGTGAATACCAACCCCCTGTATACCGAGCGGGAATTGATCCATCAGTTCAAGGACTCCGGCGCCAAGGCGCTGGTAGTACTGTCAGATCTCTTGCCCATTCTGGCCAAGGTCGTTGCCAGCACCCCGATTGAAACCGTGATTTCCACCCACCCGCTGGATCTTATCGAGCCGCAAATTCAGCCCAGAACCGGCCTGAAAAATATCGAATTCACCAAGGTCCTTGAGCTGGGACGTCAGCTGGAATTCAGTGAAGTAAAGCTGACTCTGGACGATTTGGTGGCGCTGCAATACACGGGCGGTACCACAGGCCTTTCCAAGGGGGCCATGCTCAGCCACAGAAACCTGATTGCCAACGCCCTGCAATGTGAATCCCGTATCGGCGCCAACCTGGTACAGGGGGAAGAGATCTTCGTCGCCCCGCTACCCATCTACCATATTTACGCCTTTTTGGTGAATCTGGTGCTTTACTTCGAGCGCGGCGCTCTGACGGTACTGATTCCCAACCCGAGGGACATAGCCTCGTTGATCAAGACCTTGGCCAAATATCCCTTTACCGGATTTGCCGGGCTCAACACCCTTTTTGTCGGTCTGTGCCACCAGCAAGCCTTCCGTGAACTGGACTTCTCCCATCTGAAGATCACTATTTCCGGCGGTACCGCCCTCACCGAAGCGGCGGCCAAACTCTGGCAACAAACCACTGGCTGCACCATATCTGAAGGCTATGGCCTGAGTGAAACCTCGCCGGTTATTTCCCTCAACGCGCCAGGACTGGAACGTCTGGGCAGCATAGGCAAGCCGGTTATCGAGACTCAAGTGCAGATCCTCGATGGCAATGACCAGCCGCTGCCACCGGGTCAAGCCGGTGAACTGGCGGTGCGCGGCCCTCAGGTGATGAGTGGTTACTGGCAAAAGCCCGATGAAACTGCGGCTGTGATGACAGAGGATGGCTTCTTCAAGACAGGAGATATCGCCATTGAGAGTGAAGATGGCTATCACAGCATAGTGGATCGCAAGAAAGATCTGATTATCGTTTCCGGCTTCAATGTTTACCCCAACGAAGTCGAAAACGTGCTGGCCCGCTGTGAGTTGGTACTTGAATGCGCGGTTATCGGTGTTGAAGATGAGCGCAGCGGTGAAGCCGTCAAGGCGGTAATAGTGCTCAAACCTGAGGTCGATGCCGCCAAAGCTCAAGCAGCCATAGAGGCACACTGCCGAGCGGAGCTCGCGGCCTACAAGGTGCCCAAGGTGATAGAGTTTGTAGCCCAACTGCCCAAGAGCACGGTCGGCAAGATACTCAGGCGTGAACTGCGCAAATAAGTCAGATAAAAATGCCGCTGTTAAGCGGCATTTTTATTGTCAAAGCTTTTTACTTTAAGCGCCCTACTGACGAAAGAAGTCAAGCAGGTGACTAAGGGCACAGATGGCGTGCACTATC
Organism: Shewanella sp. BJSY2023SW005; assembly: GCF_047314585.1. Taxonomy (NCBI): domain Bacteria; kingdom Pseudomonadati; phylum Pseudomonadota; class Gammaproteobacteria; order Alteromonadales; family Shewanellaceae; genus Shewanella; species Shewanella sp. BJSY2023SW005. Next base: position 32,115 of record NZ_JBKORJ010000059.1, on the reverse strand, counting down.
AAAAAGCCAATAAAACCGTGAGCCAGATGTTTGTGCCAGCCTCGCCAGAACAGCGCATCACTGGAGCCTTGGGTCAAATACCAGAGCAGGCCGGTCAGGGCCACACCCAGCAGCAGCAACATCCCCAGCCCTTCTATCAGGCTGAACAGCCCCTTGCCTCCGGCGACCGGTAACTTGCCTTTAAACAAGCCGCCGATATCGGCGCCTATCTGACGCCAATCACCGATAAACAGGCTGAAATACTGGCGCCAGCGGCCCGAGGTGCAGTTGCTCACAAGAAATGTCAGCGACAAAGGAACGCACAGGAGCCCGAGATAAACATGGCTCAGATCCCAGAAACCGGCGCCGGCCCTGATGCTGCGGATCATCATCAGACTGCCACTGCCCAGCACCAGAAACAGGCACAAGAGGATTAACAACAAGTGTTGATGGGCACTATAGAAGCGCCAAAGACGTTGCAACAGAGCCATTTCAGCCTCGCTTTAACCCGCCCTGGAGATCAGAGTTTGCGCCGCCAATTGCTCGGCAAATTCCTGCACCTTGCCCCAATCTGTGTATTCGATGCAGGTATTGGGATCGGTCGGTCCCTTGGTGATCCACATGATGAAACGTATGATGTTTCTGTCCATGGTCCCATAGCCCTGATAGTCCAGATTACCGCCGAACACAGCCAGTTGCTTGGGCTTCCATTCAGTCTTGGCAAGAAACGCCTGCATGTAAGGGTTGGTTTCAGGGGTATTTTTTTCCGGCTTGCGCGCCACCAGACTCACGGAAAAGAAACCATTGGCCTTGCTTTCCAACTGCTGCTGATGTTGGCGGATATAGTCGAACACCGCGGGATTGTGTTTGCCGTGACGAATACTGGCTCCAATGGCAACCCGATCAAAATCGGCCAGATCCGGCGCATCATCAATCGCCGCCATGGTCACTTGCTGCCCCAGAGCGCCAAGTTGCTTTGCCATAACGTCACAGATCTTGCGGGTCTGACCATGCACGCTGGAATACAGCAGAAGAGTCTTGCTCACCTTAACCCCTAGTAGTTCAATCTCTTAGTACTGGTGTCATCTTAGGTGATCCATTAGCTTATTTACATGAAACAGATCACGGCTAAAGGGCGAAACGCTGTCCAAGCCGCGGAAATACCGGGTAGTTCACAAAAAATAACCGCTTTGGGACCCTTTGAGTAACCGCCCCTCAAGAGGCCGCTATGGCAGTGGAACCCTGGCGCTACAGTGGCTTTACAGGCGGATAATATTTTTCAACAAAGTTTTCTGGTTATCTCCAGGTTCAGGCATTAGCATAAGCTGATACTCTCCAGCCATGTTCGAAACAAGATGCAGCAACCAACCCGCAATCCCCAGGCCTTGCTACTGTGGATGACCTTTGTCATGTCCTTGGTATTTGCCGTCTGGCAGGCCCTGCTGAACAACTTTGTTATTGAAAGAGCACAATTTACCGGCGCCGAAATAGGCATGCTGCAAAGCCTCAGGGAGGTTCCCGGGTTTCTGGCCTTTAGCGCCATTTTTGTGCTGCTATTGATCAAAGAACAGGCCTTCGCCCTGTTGTCGCTGGCGCTGCTGTGTATCGGGGTGGGCATTACCGGTTTCTTTCCCCAGGTATTGGGGCTCTACCTAACGACCATTTTAATGTCGGTCGGTTTTCACTACTTTGAAACCATCAATCAATCCCTGACCCTGCAATGGGTCGACAAGTCCCAGACAGCCGGTTTCATGGGAAAGGCCATGTCATGGCGCGCCGCAGCCGCATTGGGAGGTTACGGCAGCATCTGGTTGGTGATGACAGTATTCAAGCTGGACTATGTCTGGATGTACAGCCTCATAGGCGCCTTGGGGCTTTTGATGGTGATCACTCTCTACTGCTATTTCCCCAGGTTCGATACCGGCGAAGTCCAGCACAAGAAAATCATCCTCAGAAAACGCTACTGGCTCTATTACCTGCTGACCTTTTTCTCGGGAGCCAGAAGGCAAATCTTCATGGTGTTCGCCGGCTTTATGATGGTGGAGAAGTTCGGTTACAGCGTCAGTGAGATCACGGCTCTGTTTCTGATCAACTATGTAGTCAACCTGCTGTTTGCCCCGGCCATAGGCCGCTTTATCGGCCGCATAGGAGAAAGGCACGCCCTGACCCTGGAATATATCGGCCTGGTGCTGCTGTTTATCAGCTATGCCCTGGTGGAGGACGGCCACATGGCAGCGGCGCTCTATGTGATAGACCACCTGCTGTTTGCCATGGCTATTGCCATCAAGACCTATTTCCAAAAAATTGCCGATCCCAAAGACATTGCCGCCACCATGTCGGTCAGCTTTACCATCAATCATATCGCGGCCGTGGTGATCCCGGTATTGCTCGGAGTGCTCTGGCTCAGTTCACCTGCGGCAGTGTTTTATATCGGTGCCGGACTCGCCGCCTGTTCGCTGTTGCTGGCACGCCTGGTGCCCAAGGACCCGGCCCCCGGACGCGAACTCAGTTGGCACAAGGCCCTAGTTGCAGAAACCCAACAGCAGGAAGCAGGCTGAATTACTGGACAACTAACTGAAAATTATGCATAAAGAAGCACAGTTTTCGCGAGAAGATAATCAGAATGGCAGAGGAAAAACTCCCCAGAGAAATAGAAGAGCCCGGTCAGGCATCGGCCCGCAAGAAGGCGCTGCGCCTCGGGCGCCTGCTGGGACTCGCCTCTGAGCAGGACTATAAACCCGCCAATGCCAGCGTCGCCGAACGGGCGGCCTTTCGCATCGACAAACAACAAGCCCAGTACCAACGCAACCTGGAAAACATCTACGCCATGGCACTGAGCTATACCCCGTCCGATGTGACCGGGGTGGAGCTGGATCCCGACTGGGTACATCAATTCTTCCAAATGGCCGAGCAGATCCACAATCGCAAGATGCAGGATCTGTGGGCTCGGATACTCTCAAGTGAAATCATCAATCCAGGCAACTTCAGCCTGCGTACCCTTGCAACCCTGAAACAGCTGACCTTGAGAGAGGCACACATACTGGAAAAAGCGCTGGGGATGGCGGTCAAGGTCAACAATGAGAGCCGATTCAAGCTTATCAGTGGTTACAGAGTCAGCGGCGGCATAGGCCAGTATTTTCGTAAACACAGCGCGGTCAACCTGGGGTTGTCGCAATTCGGCATGCCCTACTCAAGCATACTCACCCTCGTGGATGGCGGCATACTGCACAGGGGCGAGTTCGAGACCGGCATATTGGACAGCAAGAGCCCGCTGCAACTGCAGATCCAACAGCAACACCTGAAGCTGACCCCAAAATCAGGCCACCTGCTGTTCAGCTACTACCGCTTTACCCCAGTGGGCGATGAACTGGCACTCTTGGTGCGTCCAAGGGAAGACGAAGCCTATATCAATGCGCTGAAGGCCTTGTTTACCAAAGACTTCAGCATTAGCTAGGCATCAACTGAGCCTCAGGCGCTGGCCTGTAATCGCGTCGATGGGATCACTTCCAAGGCAGAGAGGTAATCCAGCAATGCCTGCACCTGAGTATTGAGATCGCCCTTGCTGGTATCTATGGTCAACTCGGCAGCCAGCGGCTCTTCGTAGGGCGCCGAAATCCCGGTAAAGTCACGGATCTCCCCCTTACGCGCCTTCTGATACAAGCCCTTGGGATCGCGGGCCTCACACACAGCCAGCGGCGTGGAAACATGCACTTCGATAAAACGCCCCGCGGCAAACCGGCAGCGAATGGCGTCGCGCTCGGCCCGGGTCGGCGAGATAAAGGCCGACAGTACCAGCAAACCGGCATCCACCATCAGGTGCGCCACTTCGCCCACTCTTCGCAGGTTTTCATCCCTATCGGCGGCGCTGAAACCGAGATCTTTGCAAAGACCATGACGTACATTGTCGCCATCGAGCAGATAGGTATGAAACCCCGCCTCGAACAGTGCCCGCTCCAGGGCGCCTGCCAGGGTCGACTTGCCGGCGCCGGACAGCCCGGTGAACCAGAGCAGCACAGGTTGTTGGCCCTTCTGGGCTGCCCTGGCCGCCTGATCGACAGCATGCTGATGCCAAACGATATCGGCATTGGGCTGGGTAGAATTCTTCATCGTCACTCCTTAAAGACCCGCATCAAAGGGGAACAGCATGGGCACCAGAAACAAAACTATCGCCGAGTAAAGCAGCGACAGCGGCAGCCCCAAGCGCACAAAATCAATAAAGCGGTAATTACCGGCATTGAACACCATCAGATTGGTTTGGTAACCATAGGGCGAAATAAAGCTGGCGCTGGCACCAAACACCACTGCCAGAATAAAGGGCCGACTGTCGACCCCGAAGCTGGTCGCAATCGCATAGGCCACGGGAAAAGCCAAGGCCGCCGCCGCGTTATTGGTTATGAGTTCGGTCAACAGCAAGGTCAACAAATAAACCCCGACAAAGGCGCCAAAGACCCCAAAGCCGGAAAAGGCGCCGAGCAGAGTATCGGCCATCCCTTTGGCCAAGCCGGTATCCAACATCAGATTGGCCAGACTCAGGGCGCTGCCGACAATCAACACCAGCTCCAGCGGGAACCGCCGTTTGAGCTCGCCCAGGGTCACCGCACCTATCGCCAGATAACTGAGCAGCAAGAGCACCAGCCCCTTGGCCAGCGGCAGCCAGCCCAGCAGACTGGCAGCTATGGTGAGCACAAAGCCCGCCAGCACCCACTGACTGCGGCGACTGTCCAGCCTGACACTCAAGTCCAGGCCGCTGACGGCGGCAAAGTCGGTACTGAGACGCGGATTACGGCCAAAGCCATCACCCGGGGTCAACAGCAACACATCTCCGGCTTGCAGCACTATGTCGCCCAAGCCGCCCTTGAGTGGATGATGGCCACGGCGAATCGCCATTACGGCGGCATCAAACTGCTCCCGAAATCGCGAGGCCTTGAGCGAAGAGCCCACCAAAGCCGAAGACGGCGCCAGCACGGCTTCCACCAAATTCTGGCCCCTGGCCTGCTGCTTGCCGAACCACTCCAAACCATCGAATTGATGCAGCAACTCCACCGACTCCACCGCGCCGCTGAAGCGCAGCACATCCCCCGCGGCCAACACGAGTTGCGGCGGCACAGGGCAGATGCGAATGCCGCTGCGCTCGAGCTCCGCCAGATAGAGCTTTTTCAGGGCTCTGAGTCTGTTGTCCTGCACGCTGCGGCCCACCAGGGTCGAGCCGGGCAGCACTTTGGCTTCCAACAGATAGGGCAGACTTTCATCGCCGTGTTGCTCATCGCCATCGGGCAACAGGTGTGACAGTAATACCAAAAGCGCAATACCGGCCACCACCACGGCCAGGCCAATCAAGGAAAACTCAAAAAAGCCCAGGGGTTTCAGCCCGGCGTTTTCAACAAAGGAGTTCACTATCAGGTTGGTCGAGGTGCCAATCAGGGTCAGGGTGCCGCCCAAAATCGCCGCGTAGGATAAGGGCAGCAATAACTTGGCCGGTGCGTGCTGCTGATTGCGACGCACCACGCCAATCAGCGAGGCCACAACGGCGGTATTGTTGGTAAAAGACGACAGCAACGCAGTGGAAAACCCCAACTTGGCCATGGTCAGCCCCAAGGAGCCTGAGCCTATGACCTGGCTGAGCCTACCGAGCAAGGGCGTCTTCTCCAGTGCCGTGGTTGCCAGCACCAGGAGCACCAGAGTCACCAGACTGGCGTTGGTAAAACTGCCCAGCAGCGACTCCAGTTCCAGCATACCCAAGAGGTAACTGAGCAGCGCCGCTATGGTAAACAGCATGGCCGGTGATGCCAGACCACTGACGAGTCCGGCCACCAGCGCGAGCAGTATTAACCCCAGGATCCAGGTTTCAGACAATTCAGTCTCCCTGAGCGCGGATATCCAGCGCCTGCCAATGGGGGAAATGCTTGCGGATCAGGGCATTGAGTTCCAATTCAAACTCACTGAAATGGGTCGTTTTTTCAGTTTTCCCAAGCGCCTGCTGCACCATACCGGCACCGACAGTGACATTGCTGATGCGATCGATAAAGATAAAACCGCCGGTGTCGCGATTGTCATTATAGGCATCGAACACCACGGCCTCGCTCAGCTCAAGTTCAACCAGGGCTATGGTGTTGAGGCTCAGCTCGGCAACACTGTCCTGTGCCAGGGTATTCACATCTATGCTGTGCAGTATGCGGCTGACACTGGCGGGCACCTTTTTGGTTCCCAGCTTGATGTTGTATTGCTTGCCGGGTGTCAGCGGCTGCTCGTGCATCCACACCACCTTGGCCTGCAGCCGGTTGGAAACGCCCACAGGGCTCGCCGCCGGCACTATCACATCGCCGCGGCTGATATCAATCTCATCACTCAGGGTCAGGGTCAGTGCCTGGCCGGCATAGCCCTGCTTGAGCTCACCATCGAAGGTGACAATCGAGGCGATAGTCGACTCTTTCCCCGAAGGCAGCACCTTGACCCTCTGACCAACTTGCAGACTGCCGGAAGCCAAAGTACCGGCAAAACCGCGGAAATCCAGGTTGGGACGGCTGACATACTGCACCGGGAAGCGGGCATCGAAGGCGTGGTTAAAGCCGGTCACAGGCGCACTCTCCAGCATGGCAAGCAGGGTTTCGCCCTGATACCAAGGGGTACGCGCCGAGCGGTTCACCAGGTTGTCGCCATCGAGTGCCGACAGCGGTACAAAGCGGAGTTCTTCCAGCTGTAACTGGCCGGCAAACGCCAGATAGTCGGCCTTGATCGCCTCGAAACGCTCCTCACTGAAATCCAGCAGATCCATCTTGTTGACGGCCACGATGAACTGCTTGATCCCCAAGAGTGAGCAGATAAAGCTGTGTCTGCGGGTCTGGGTCTGCACCCCGTAGCGACCGTCGATCAGGATAATCGCCAGATCGCAGTTGGAAGCGCCGGTCGCCATATTGCGGGTGTACTGCTCATGCCCGGGAGTGTCGGCAATGATGAACTTGCGCTTCTCGGTAGAGAAGTAACGATAGGCCACATCTATGGTGATCCCCTGCTCGCGCTCGGCCTGCAGGCCATCCACCAGCAAAGCCAGATCCACGGCTTCGCCCGTGGTGCCATGGCTCTTGGAATCCTTTTGCAGTGCCGCCAGTTGATCTTCATAGATCTGGGCGCTGTCGTGCAGCAAACGACCTATCAGTGTTGACTTGCCGTCATCCACGGAACCACAGGTCAGAAACTTCAAAAGCGATTTATGCTGCTGATTTTCAAGATATTGCTCTATACCCAGCTCATTGACTTGTTGTGCAACCGACATTAGAAATACCCCTCACGCTTTTTCTTTTCCATCGACCCGGACGAATCCCTGTCGATGACCCGTCCCTGACGCTCACTGGAGCGGGACAGCAACATCTCTTCGATAATCTCTGCCAGTGTCGCGGCACTGGACTCTATGGCGCCGGTCAGGGGATAACACCCCAGAGTGCGAAAACGCACCCGGCGATACTCGGGCACTTCGCCTTCATTGAGCGGCATCCGCTCGTCATCGACCATGATCAGGCTGCCATCGCGCTCCACCACCGGGCGCTGCTCGGCAAAATAGAGCGGCACTATGTCGATGTTTTCCTGATAGATGTATTGCCAGATATCCAACTCGGTCCAGTTGGAGAGCGGGAAGACCCTGATGCTCTCCCCCTTGTTGACCTGGCCGTTATAGGTATGCCACAGCTCGGGGCGCTGGTTCTTGGGATCCCAGCGGTGATGGCGATCGCGAAAGGAATAGACACGCTCCTTGGCGCGGGACTTCTCCTCGTCGCGGCGGGCACCGCCAAAGGCGGCATCGAAACCGTATTTATCCAGGGCCTGTTTCAGGCCTTCGGTCTTCATCACGTCTGTGTGCTTGGCCGAGCCGAAGGTAAAGGGATTCATGCCCATCGCCAGGCCTTGCGGATTCTTGTGCACCAGAAGCTCGAAGCCGTACTTCTCGGCCGCCTGATCACGAAAACGTATCATCTCGCGAAACTTCCAGTCGGTATCCACATGCAGCAAGGGGAATGGGATCTTGCCCGGATAAAAGGCCTTGCGTGCCAGATGCAACAGCACGGAAGAATCCTTGCCGATGGAGTACAACATCACCGGGTTGTCGAATTCGGCGGCAACTTCGCGAAAGATCTGGATGCTCTCGGCTTCCAACTGTTCAAGGTGACTCAACACTGGCCCTGACATCTTATTTCTCCAATTGATTCAAAGTGCTGTAGCAGCATCATGTTGTAGTTGCTGGTCATTATTCGCCGCCTCGGGTTCAAACCAGCTGAGGCTGTCTGCCAGAGCGACGACTTCGCCTATGATCATCAGCGCCGGCATCACTACCCGCGAGTCCTGAGCCAGGGTTTGCAACTGCTCCAGAGTGCCGATAACACGCTGCTGCTGTCTGGTCGTGGCCTTGGATACAATGGCCACCGGCGTCTGCGGGCTGCGACCATGGGCAATCAGTTGTTGCTGAATGAGCCCGGCATTGAGGATCCCCATGTACACCACCAGGGTGTTGGCCGGGTTGGCGTAGCCTTGCCAATCCATGGGGCGGTTTTGCAGCTGGCAATGACCGGTAATAAAGCTGACCCCTTGGGCAAAATCCCTGTGGGTCAAGGGAATACCCGCATAGGCGGCAGTACCGCTGGCGGCCGTGATGCCCGGCACCACTTCAAAGGCGACGCCGGCCTGTGCCAGAGTCTGCAACTCCTCGCCGCCGCGACCGAAGATAAAGGGATCGCCCCCTTTGAGCCTGACCACGGTTTGGCGGGTAAAAGCCTTGGTCAGCAACAAACGGTTGATTTCACTCTGAGAAGCACTGTGCTCACCGGCCCGTTTGCCCACGGCGATGCGCTCGGCACCTTCGGGGATCAGCGCCAGGATCTCGGGACTGACCAAGGCATCGAACAGCACCACATCGGCGCGCTGCAGCAGGTGCCAGGCCTTGACGGTCAATAGCTCAGGATCGCCGGGACCGGCTCCAAGCAGATAAACTTTGCCCTTGGCCCGCTTGCCGGGCAGTGTCAGTAATTCCATGCGCTATTCCCCATCTTGCTGATGTAAGCAATATAGCGGCTACTTATATTCCACTATAAATAGAGAATCATTAGTTGTTATTACTTTTAGATATATAGAAAGGAATCGCGGTAACAAGAAAGCGCCCGGAGACTGAGAAATCTGTTAATAAAAAACATTACTTTTTATTTTCAATAGATTACAAAATCAAAGTGGAAGTGGATTGCTGAAATTTCCTATTGTCTACTGCCGCTTTTGGCACTAACTTATGGCAAAAAATTATAGTTTTATCTCGGTGACAACGGCTTGGGATGGGAATGTGCACAGTAAAGCCGGGATGTTACACTCTCAAGCCAAAGCAACTGCCGGGCACTCCATCAAGCCTCAGAGACAACAGGGAAGAATATGTATACCAAAATCCGTTCCAGCCTCAGCGGCCTGACCTTGGCCCTGGCAATACTGCCGACCAGCCAACTCTATGCCGCCGAAGACAGCAAGCCTTCACTGGTCGATCAGAGGGTAAAAGAGGAATTGGAAACCTCAGAGCGGCCCTTTGTGATCACTCCACACAAGGTCAACTATATACTGCCGGTCACCTATAACCCGTCACCCAATATGACCCCCTTTGCGGCGGAAGCGGCTGAAGAGGGTTATACCCTGGACGAATATGAAGCCAAGTTTCAGATAAGCTTTAAATTCCCGCTGATGTACAACGTGTTTGGCGACAATGGTCACCTGTTTTTCGCCTATACCAACCAATCCTGGTGGCAGGTATACAACAAGGATATCTCCTCGCCGTTTCGGGAAACCAACCACGAACCCGAACTCTTTATGCTGTTCAACAACGACTGGAAAATAGCCGGCTTCACCAACTCCTTCTGGGGCTTTGGCGCCGTGCATCAATCCAATGGCAAGTCAGGCGATCTGTCCCGCAGTTGGAACCGCATTTACGGCACCATGGTGTTCGACAAGGGCCCTATAGCGCTGGCGGCCAAGGTGTGGTGGCGGATCCCGGAAAGTGAAAAAGAATATGAGGGCGATCCCCGTGGCGACGACAACCCGGATATCAGTGATTACCTCGGCCACTTCGAGCTGACAGGTGTCTACGGCATAGACGACCACAGATTCAGCCTGATGTTGCGTAACAATCTGCAAAGCCCCAACCGCGGCGCAGTGGAATTTACCTGGAGTTACCCCATCTTGGGTAACCTGCGTCTGTATGCACAATACTTCAATGGCTACGGCGAAAGCCTTATCGACTATAACGCCCATAACCAGCGTATAGGCATAGGTGTCGCCATCAACGATATTCTTTGAGCCGCCAAGAACAAACTCGATGACTGCCTCTGCGCCATCTCTTGGTTCAGAGGCTGATATCAGGGAGTGATATGAAGCCGGGATTCCGTGAAGTGGTTAGCTGTTTTATTCTCCTGCTGCTGATTTCCAGTCTGCAGTTGGGACGATTCCTGCTACCGGAGCCACCGAAAAAAGAGCAGCTTAGCCAAAGGCAGATGAAGGCCGATCTGACTGTGTTGCTCAAACAATTGCAGCAGCACTCAGCCTTTATGGTGCTGGATCCGGACATTGAATCCCGGCTCGAGAAACGGCTGCAACGGCTGAAACAGGAATACCGAGACAGCATTGCCATCAATCGTTTTACCGCCGAAGTCAACAAGCTGCTGGGAGAGTTGAAAGACCCGGGCATTCGACTCAGCCAAGCGGCGTTGCCTTCCGGCGTCTTGCCCCTCAGGCTCAGGCCCATGGAAGACAAGTGGCTGGCCCTCAATGACAGAGACGAGCCCCTTCAAAGTGACACGCCTTTTATCAGCCATATCGACGGCCTACCCATCAGCCATTGGCAGAAGATTGCCAATCGCTTCCTGCCACCGGAGCAGCAAAATAGCGTGCAGATGCAGATGCCCTGGCTGCAACAGCTGGATCTGCTAAGGCGGGAGATGGGACTCAGGGTCAAAGAAGAGGTGCTGCTGACTCTCTATGGCGCCGATCTCCAGCCGCAAAACATAGAGGTGAAAGTACCGCTGCAGTTTCGCAGTGCCCCTTTGTCCATTCTGGCCAGCTGGCAACAATTGGCGCCTGACACAGCCCTGTTTAGCCTGACGGATCTCAACGCAATAGAGACAGATCCTCAGCTGCAACAAGATCTGCTGCGCGCGATGAGCAATCACACCCTGGTACTGGATCTGCGCCACGCCCGAGGCTTCAGCGACAGCCTGCTGCAATTTCTCGGCAACTATCACAATGGGCTCAGCAGCCAACCTCTGGGCTATGGCCGCTACCGCCGCTCACCGCAGCTACGGCGCGACTTTCTGCGGCCACTGCACTTTGAGCCGCTCGCCCAATTCGCGCCGTTTCCGCCGGTGCGGGCCGCGCTGGACAACCAGCCCCTGCCCAGCCTGAGTAACTGGTATGCCCGCCCTATCCCCAAGCTGGCTGCTGCGCCTGTGCCTGACTCGGGACGCCTGGTACTGCTTATTGGCCCGGATTGCCGCCAGGAGTGTGAATGGATTGCCTATGCAGCCAAACGTTGGCGCAGGGCGCTGTTGGTCGGCGAGCCGACCCGTGGCGATCTGGGGCGTTTGCATCATTTCACCCTGCCAGCCAGTGGCCTGCAACTGAGTATCAGCGCCTCGCTTGGCTATGACGGCTATGGCCAGTTGCTTTCCGGCATCGGCACAGAGCCGGATCTGCAACTGCCAACAGATGAACCCTTGCAATGGCAGGGATTGCTGTCTCTCATCTCTCCGGAGCAAAGCCTGCAGCATTCTGCAGAAGGGCAATCCAAGAACACTCAGGCGGAGGACACTCAGACAAAAGACACTCAAGCAGAGAGCACTCAAGTAGAGGACCATCAATCAGAAAAAGATCAGCAGTAACAAGCCCAGCAGGGATAAAAGCCTGCGGGAGATTGAGTCAAAGAGGATTGAAGCAAGGAAGAAACAATTCCCGGATAGCCCCATGAAAGGGTGATCGGGCTATCCGGGACACGGAGAGTGCTTTGAAGCTGCGCCAGCAAGCCAATCAAAGCTCGGGGTCACTCGCGACCGACTGCTGAAAAACCTGGGCAACCGATGCCATAAGGGCGAGCCGTCTTAATGTGTATTGCCGACTTCACTGCCTGCCGCTAAGCCGATGTTTCATAAAAACACCCGATACAGAATGGCATATCACACTTTCCCCAGCGGGAACTTTGGATTATAAACCAGAAAAACATCCTGTGCATAACCCTGTGAACAAATATGTACTAAAGTATGAGTTCCGATTATCCAAAGGCACTAACAATCAGAATTGCCAAGACTAAGGAAGGTGCGAATAAGTCCTCGTGGCACTCTGGCTTGCACAGCAATTGGCGTTCAAGGCATCTGACTGAAGGCATGCTGGGGCCTGTCAAAGTCGGATAACGCAGAAAGCCGGTTGCTGTGAAAGCCCCGAAGGGCGTGGCTTACAGACCTGTCTGCTGTGCTGTGCTTCTTGCAAAGGACTAGGCCATTTGCTGCGAACCACGCCTTGCATCCAGGCCCGTAAGCCGACGCAGAGCACACATGGGACTTGTTTGCACCTTCCCTAACACTCCAAGATGACCACAAGATGACAATCCTTCCAACTTGTCCACAGGCAGAAAAAAGCCGCTGACGACAGCGGCCACAAATCAGATCTCGTAGTGCAATCCACATTCGCGTTTTAGCCCGTTGAAACGTGTCTCTTCCTCTGTCATCCCCAGCTCCAGGGGTTTGCTCGAATGGGTATCACCCACAGAGACATAACCCTGCTCCCAGAGGGGGTGATAGGGCAAGTCATAGCGCTTGAGATAGTCATGCACCTGTTTGTTGTTCCACTCAATAATCGGCAGCATCTTGTAGCGCTTGCCGTGGATGGCCAAAATCGGCAACCCTTCCCGGGTCGATGCCTGGGAACGGCGCAAACCGGCAAACCAGGTGCCAACTTCCAGCTCAGCCAGTGCCCGCTGCATCGGTTCCACCTTGTTGATGCGATTGTATTGCTCCAGCCCCTCAAGCCCCTGCTGCCAAAGCTTACCGAATCTGGCCTCCTGCCAGGCGGCGCTCGTCTCGGCCCGATAGACCTTGAGATTGAGTCCGAGTCGTTCTGTCAGTTGATCGATAAAACGGTAGGTCTCGGGAAACAGGTAGCCGGTGTCGGTCAAGATCACTTGCGTGTCTTGCTGCACCGAGTTCACCAGATGCAACATCACTGCCGCCTGAATGCCAAAGCTGGACGACAAGGCATGGCTCCCAGGCAAATGGGCCAGGGCCCATTGGATCCGCGCCTCGGCACTCAATCCGCCAAGATAGCCATTGATGGCAGCCAGGGCGCTTTGCTGCTCAGCGGCCGGCGCATCCAGCAAGGCCAGCAGCGCCTCGGCGCTGTGCAATAAACTTGTGGTATCAGCCATGAAAGTCCCTCGCTGCGTCCAATACAGGTTTTACTATTCCGGCGCGCACCGTGAAATCACCGAAGCTCTCGCCGGTTTTGCGCTCGGCGGCATAGCGACCAAACAGGTTATCCAGCTCGCTGAGGATTTCGGCTTCCTGAATATTTTCACGGTACATCTTGTTCAATCGGGTGCCTTCGAAGCTGGCGCCCAGATACATGTTGTAGCGCCCAGGGGCCTTGCCCACAAAACCGATTTCGGCGGCAAAGGGGCGGGCACAGCCATTGGGGCAGCCCGTCATGCGCACTACTATCGCCTGTTCGCTTATGGCGTGCTTGGCCTGCAGCGCATCCACATGGTCGATAAACTCGGGGAAATAACGCTCGGCTTCGGCCATGGCCAGGGCGCAAGTCGGCAGCGCCACACAGGCGATAGAATGGCCACGGGTTGCGGTGATCACCTGCCCCATCAGGCCATGCTTACGTGCCAGTGCTTCGATTTCAGCCTTATCCTCATCCGCCACTTTGGCGATGATGATGTTCTGGTTGGAAGTCATCCGAAAATCGCCCTTATGTATCTTGGCGATTTCCCGAAGCCCGGTCTGCAACAACTTACCCTGGGTATCCTTCACCCGGCCACCTTCGATAAACAGGGTCAGATGCCAGTGGTTGTCTATGCCTTTAACCCAACCGTATCTGTCGCCGCGATCCCCTATGACCACCTCACGCTTGGGGGCGAACTTAACCCCGGCGCGCTTCTCAACCTCGGCCTTAAAGGCCTCAAAGCCGTGATCCACTATGGTGTATTTGAGACGGGAGCGTTTACGATTGCTGCGGTTACCCCAATCGCGCTGCACCGTCATCACGGCCTCGGCAAACTTAATGGTGTCCTCGGCCTTGATAAAACCAAAGTCATCGGCCAGCCGCGGGAAGGTTTCCACTTCACCATGGGTCGAGCCCATACCGCCACCGGCCACCAGATTGAAGCCCACCAGCTCGCCCTCTTGCGCCACGGCAATAAAACCCAGGTCATTGGTGTAAACATCCACGTCGTTGTCCGGTGGCACAGCTACCGCCATCTTGAACTTACGCGGCAGGTAGGTCTTGCCGTACACAGGCTCGACCTTGGCTGGCTGCTCGTCCTCTGTGCTGAGCAGCTTCTCCTCATCGAGCCAAATTTCGGCATAGGCACGGGTGTGTGGAAGCAGATGATCCGACAACTTCTTGGCCCAGAAATAAGCCTGCTGATGTAGCTTGGACTCTACCGGGTTGGGGTTACACATGACGTTGCGGTTCACATCACCACAGGCGGCAATCGAGTCCAGCGCTTCCCTGTCCAGCCCCTGAATAATGGTTTTCAGGTTGCGCTTGGGGATACCGTGGTACTGGAATGTCTGCCGGGTCGTCAAACGTATGCTGTTGGAGCTGGTAAGCTCCGAGGCTATCTTGTCCACACCCAGCCACTGCTCTGGAGTACAGACACCACCCGGCACCCGGGCTCGCAGCATAAAGCTGTACAGCGGCTCGAGCTTTTGCTCCTTACGTTCGTTGCGCAGATCCCTGTCGTCCTGCTGATAGAAACCGTGAAACTTGATCAACTGTTGATCGTCGTCGCTGAAGGCGCCTGTCACTTCCGTGCCCAGGCCCTCACGTATGGTGCCGCGCAGATAGTCACTGTCGGTCTTGATATGCTCGTTGGCGGATAATTTCTGCTCACTCATGGCCTTATCTCTTTATTCCTAGGTTCTTCAGCTCAGTAGACATCTTTCTGGTAACGCTTGGCGCTGCGCAATTCATCGAGAAACGCTTCGGCGGCCTCGCTCGTCAAACCGCCTTGCTCCATGGCCACTTCCAGCAGTGCCTGGTGCACATCTTTGGCCATTCGCTCGGCATCGCCGCACAGGTAGATATGAGCCCCGCGCTCAAGCCACTGCCACAGCTCTTTGGCCTGTTGTTTAATCTTGTGCTGAACATAGACTTTCTCCGTTTGATCCCGGGAGAAGGCCAGCGAGATCCGGCTCAGGGCGCCACTCTTGAGATACTGTTGCCACTCGGTCTGATAGAGAAAATCCTGCTCGAAATGGGGATTACCGAAGAACAGCCAGCTGTCGCCGGCCAAGCCCTCGGCCACTCTTTGTTGCATGAAGGCCCGAAATGGCGCGACACCGGTTCCCGGGCCTATCATGATCACAGGCGTCTGTGGGTCTTCGGGCAGGCGGAAGTGCTTGTTGGGTTCCACATACACCCGCACCTGAGCCCCCTCCTCGGCCCGGGCCAGGAAGTGAGACGCGGCGCCGAAACGGCGTTGGCCGTCACGCACCTCTTCCACCAGCGCCACGGTGAGATGCACTTCGGACTCCACTTCGCTCTGACTCGAGGCGATGGAGTAAAGCCTTGGGGTGATGGGGCGCAGCTTGTCCACCAGAGCCTGGGCCGAATCCAGCTTGGCACCATTGAGAGGGTAACGTTTCACCAAGTCCACCAGTTGGTGGCAGAGAATAAACTGCCGGGTCTGCTCCTTGTCTTGACTGATAGTAAGCAGCTCGCCGCTTTCTACGGTTTCGGCCCAAAACTGCACCAGACCGGGATAGAGCTGGGTCAGCTCTTTGTGCTCAATCAGGGCATCACGCAACGCCAAAGACTCGGCGCCAAGCTGGACCCGGGTATCCGGCTCCAGCGCCAGCGCCTCGAGAATTTCAGCCACCAGAGCCTCATCGTTATGGAAATAGACCCCCAGCGCATCACCCGCCTGATAGCTGATGGCCGACTCGCCCAAATCGATTTCCAGATGACGGATATCCTTGAGTGAATCGCGGCCCGTTAGTTTCTGGCTGACTATCACTTCGGCGCTGTAAGGGTTTTGCTTGTCATACTCCTGGCCGGTATTGCTATTGATACCAAGATTGGCGGCATTGATGGACACCACATTGGTCGCTGCGCCATCGGCCGCCTGCAGCAGAGGCTTAACCCGCTCGAGGAGTTCGGTTTGCCAGCTGTCGCTCTGTGACTGATAGTCCACATCACAGTCCACTCTCGGCAGTAAAGGCTTGGCCCCGAGGGCACTCAGGCGAGCATCGAAGTCTTTGCCTGTCTGGCAGAAAAACTCATAGGAGGAATCTCCCAGAGAGAGAACCGCATACTGAAGCTTATCCAGCTTGGGGGCGCGTTTGGAGCCGAGAAACTTGTGCAGCTCAATGGCATCATCGGGGGCTTCACCTTCACCATGGGTACTCACTACGGCCACCAGCAGGGTTTCCTGCTTGAGGTTACGGACATTGTATTCGCCCATAGATGCCAGGTTAACGCCATAGCCCGGACTCTGAGCCTTGGCGGCCAACGCCTTGGCGATACCCCGGCCATTGCCCGTCTGACTGCCATAGAGTATGGTCAGAGTTTGCCCGCTCTGGCTTTGGGTGGGAGCGCCCTCCTGCCCCTGAGCGCTGGCGGCCAGATAACCACTGACCCATGCCAGCTGCAGCGGGCTGAGCTCGGCGGTGAGTTGTTTAAGCTTATCCACTTGTGGCGCTGATAGTGGCGAAGCCAGTGAAGAGAGTTCTTTCAGTAACATTGAGACGGCCCGGTGACAGAGTAATGTCAGCAAGCTTAGCCCCGCCATCGAAAAGCAAAAAAGAATAATATTTAATTTTTTATATCAATAAGGAATATGCATGGTATAAAAATTAAGCTACAAAAGTGTGGCCTGGCGCAAAGAATTTGCTCTGACCAGTGGAGAAACACACCACATGAAGAATATGAGCTTGTTTCCATTGAAAGACTTGCGACAATGCCAAAAGCACGCTAGGTGCCATGAAGGGAATATCTGTACCCCACACCCAGGATTTCATTCATGAGCGGGCTTGGTTCCTGAGAATATTTCAGGAAGTCCCCAATGGAAGGGAAAGACCAGTCCCCGAGTCCAGGTCAACAGACTTGCATTCTTTCACTCTGCCAGCGGAGTTTTGGCGGGGTGAATTTTGTTTATCAACCATCAGGGAATAGTCATGCAGATTGGAATACCGAGAGAGAGTCTCGCCGGTGAAACCCGGGTCGCTGCGACCCCGGCAACGGTAGAGCAACTTAAAAAACTCGGCTTTGAAGTGGCAGTGGAAGCAGACGCGGGTGCGCTGTCCAGCTTCAGTGATGCCGCCTTCGAAGCCGCCGGTGCCAGTGTGGTACCGAATGTATGGCAGGCCGACTTGATCTTTAAGGTCAACGCGCCAACCGAAGATGAAATCAGCCAAATCAAAGATGGTGCCACCCTGGTAAGTTTTATCTGGCCGGCCCAGAATCCTGAATTGGTGGAAAAGCTGTCACAACGCAACATCAACGTGATGGCGATGGACATGGTGCCGCGGATCTCCCGTGCCCAGTCCCTCGACGCCCTCTCCTCCATGGCCAATATCGGCGGTTATCGCGCCGTGGTGGAAGCTGCCCACGAGTTTGGCCGCTTCTTTACCGGCCAAATCACTGCCGCGGGTAAAGTCCCACCGGCCAAGGTGTTGGTGATAGGTGCCGGGGTTGCCGGTCTTGCCGCCATTGGTGCCGCCGGTTCATTGGGCGCCATAGTGCGCGCCTTCGATACCCGTCTGGAAGTGGCCGAGCAGATCGAGTCCATGGGCGGTGAGTTCCTCAAGCTGGACTTCGGCGGGGAAGACGGTTCTTCCAGCGATGGCTATGCCAAAGTGATGTCTGATGAATTCATCAAGGCTGAAATGGCGCTGTTCGCCGAGCAAGCCAAGGAAGTGGATATCATCATCACCACAGCACTTATTCCAGGCAAACCTGCGCCCAAGCTCATCACCAAAGAGATGGTCGACTCCATGAAGCCTGGCTCTGTGATAGTGGATCTGGCGGCCGCTACCGGTGGCAACTGCGAATACACCCAAAGCGGCGAACTCTTTGTGACCGACAATGGCGTTAAAGTCATAGGTTACACAGATCTGCCAGGGCGTTTACCGGCACAGTCATCCCAGCTTTACGGCACCAACTTGGTGAACCTGATGAAGCTGATGTGCAAGGAGAAAGACGGCAACGCCAACATAGACTTTGAAGACGTGGTGATGCGCAACATGACGGTCGTCAAGGCAGGTGAAGTCACCTTCCCGCCACCACAGATCTCTGTGACCGCGGCGCCTAAGAAACCGGCTGCCAAAGTCGAGCCGAAAAAAGCAGAAGAGAAAGCGCCATCCAAGCTCAAGTATATTTTGGGCGCTCTGGGTGTGGCCGCCTTCGGTGCCGTAGCCTCGGTGGCTCCGGCTGAGTTCCTGTCGCACTTTACTGTATTCGTGCTCGCCTGTGTGGTGGGTTACTACGTGGTTTGGAACGTGACTCATGCGCTGCATACGCCATTGATGTCAGTCACCAACGCTATTTCCGGCATTATTGTGGTAGGTGCACTGCTGCAGGTTGGCCAGGGCTCGGCCCTGATGACCGCACTGGCATTTATCGCCGTGCTGATTGCCAGTATCAACATCTTTGGTGGCTTTACCGTCACCCAGCGCATGCTGAAGATGTTCCGTAAGGATTAAGGGGGTATATCGTGTCTCAAGGACTGGTAACAGCAGCCTATATCATAGCGGCCCTGTTCTTCATCTTAAGCCTCGCCGGCTTATCGAAGCAGGAGTCTGCAAAAAATGGAAACCTGTTTGGGATCATAGGGATGTCGATCGCTTTGATCGCTACCATACTGAATCCCGAAACCAATGGTGTTCACTGGATCATTCTCGCCATGGTGATAGGCGGTGCCATAGGTATTCGTCTGGCGCTCAAGGTTGAGATGACAGAAATGCCTGAGCTGGTCGCCATTCTCCACAGCTTTGTGGGTATGGCCGCCGTATTGGTGGGTTTCAACTCTTTCCTCGGCCTGCACCCACAGGCGATGAACGAAGTAATAGTCACTGTCGGTAATGACCTCAATGCCACTCTGGAAGCCGCCAGGGCAGCCATAGAGCAAGCCGCCGCCTCGGCAGCGCATGAACCCATGACGGGTGCCATGCTCAACATCCACCTGGTGGAAGTCTTCTTGGGGATCTTCATCGGTGCCGTGACCTTCACCGGCTCTGTGGTGGCATTCGGCAAGCTCAGAGGCATTATCTCCTCCAAGCCGATGATGTTACCTCATCGCCACAAGCTCAACCTGCTGGCGGTTGTGGTATCCCTGCTGCTGATGATTTACTTCGTCAACGTAGGTGGCAGCATCTGGCCTCTGCTGATCATGACACTGATAGCCTTTGCCTTTGGCTGGCACCTGGTAGCCAGCATAGGCGGCGCCGACATGCCGGTTGTGGTATCCATGCTCAACTCCTACTCTGGCTGGGCGGCCGCAGCGGCGGGCTTTATGTTGTCCAACGACCTGCTGATCGTTACAGGTGCCCTGGTGGGGTCTTCCGGTGCCATCCTGTCTTACATCATGTGTAAGGCGATGAACCGTTCCTTTATCTCTGTAATTGCCGGTGGTTTCGGTACCGATGGCGCCGTTTCCAGCGGTGATGAAGAGATGGGCGAATACCGTGAAACCACAGCCGAGGATGTGGCCGAGCTGCTGAAAAACTCCAGCTCAGTGATCATCACCCCCGGATACGGCATGGCGGTAGCCCAGGCACAATATCCCGTGGCCGAGATCACCCAGAAACTGCGTAATCTGGGGGTTAAGGTGCGCTTCGGTATCCATCCGGTTGCCGGACGCCTGCCGGGCCATATGAACGTGCTGTTGGCCGAGGCCAAAGTGCCTTATGACATAGTGCTGGAGATGGACGAGATCAATGATGATTTCGAAGACACAGATACAGTACTGGTGATAGGTGCCAACGATACGGTTAACCCGGCGGCCACTGAAGATCCTTCCAGCCCAATCGCCGGCATGCCGGTACTGGAAGTGTGGAAGGCCCGCAATGTCATCGGCTTCAAACGCTCGATGAACACAGGTTATGCCGGGGTGCAGAACCCACTGTTCTTCAAAGACAACACCCAGATGTTGTTCGGTGATGCCAAGGCCAGCGTAGAAGCGATTTTGAAATCACTCTAAGCGGCCTATCGCAGCTACAGCATGACTAACAGAGGGAGCCTGATGGCTCCCTCTTCTTTTGCCTTGTGCTTGCCTCTGCCAGTGGTCGTGCCTATAGCCACTTTCCTCCAGGAGTTTATTCAGGTACAAAATTAAAAAACAACCAAGGATGAACCATGAAACTCAGGCTGCCGCTGCTGGCTTTATTGCCGGCACTTCTTTTTAGTTCAGTCGCCCTGGCCAAGCCAGAGCCTTTGCTCTATGGCTACAGTGATACTCTGGCATCCAAGGTCTACCAAAGCGAGCGGCGCTGGATGCTGTCCTTGCCGGAACGCTACCATGCCACCCAAGACACTGGTCGCCGTTATCCCGTGCTCTATATCGTCGATGCCGACTTCCAATTCCGCCATGTCTCTGCTGCAGTCAATAACCTCGCCAGAATGGGCAAGATACCGCCCATGATAGTAGTGGGTATCGCCATGCAGGGGCAAAAAGACTACCTCTACTCCACCACCTGGCCATCGGCTGAGGGCGCAGACTTTGGCGGCAGCGACAAAATGCTCGCCCACCTGCAACAGGAACTCGTGCCCTATATCGACAAACACTACCGCACCTCGGGCCACAATGCCCTTGCCGGTTATTCTCTGGGTGGCTTGCTGAGCCTGCAGATGATGCTGCAATCCAAGAGTCCTTTCAGTGCCTTTCTCGCCATGAGTCCCAGCATCTGGTACGACAACATGGCGCTGCTTGAGCGGGCAGCTCCTTGGCTGAAACAGCCTAGGCAGACATCGGCCTACCCCAGGCTTTTTCTCTCTCTGGCCAACGAGCAAGGCATGGGTGTGGATGAATTCAGAAAACTGCTCGCTGAGCAGGCGCCCGAATGGCACTTCGACTACCGTTTCTTTCACTCAGAGACGCACTACAGCACCGCCATGCCGGCGCTGCTTGCCGGGCTGGAAAGCCTGACGCCAGGTTACTTTACCGATGTTGGCCCCTTGATACAGCTTGGCGATTACGAAGCGGTACTGGCGCACCTTGAGGCCAAGAAAACACTTTGGAGCGGCTTTCATTTCGACTGGCTGCAGGCCTACACCTTGGGAAAGTATCTCTATTACAGTGAGCAGAAATCAAAGATGGCCGAAGTGCTCGCCCTGGCCAAGAAGCAGTTTCCAGAGGATCTTGCAGAGCTGAGTGCCGGCTTTGCCAAAGTGCTCAACAACCGGGGCGAGTTTAAGCTGGCCAAGGAACTCTTGCTGATGACCTCAAAAGCGGGCGCAACCCAGGCTGATTGGCAGCAACAACTGAGCCTGGCACTGGCGGCTGAAGGCGACAGCTTTGGGGCAAAAGCAGCTCATGCCAAGGCGCTGGAACTGGCCGAAGCCTATCAACTGGAAAGTTGGGAGTGGTGGGAACTGCAGTAATAGGCCCGGCGCGCCAAGGCTACCGGGCCTTTATCATTCACATTATTGGAAACAGCGCCGAAATCAGGCTATCTGCTGAACCAAGCCATGACTGGTGTTTATCTGCCGCAGAATATTCAGCAGATTGCCGCCCTTGTCTTCCCTCAACTGGCCGACATTCAAACGATGGCTGATATCGGCCAGGCTCAACAATCCGCGGATCTGATGGGTCTGGGTATCGACCACAGCAAAATAGTTCTCGCGGCTGTGACGCAGGCTCTGCAACACATCGGCGACACTGGCGTTGGCAACCTCATCATAGGCCAGTGCCTGCAGTTGCTCCCTTGGCAGCATCAAATCAAATACCGTCCAGGAGGAAGGTTGATGGGCCTTGTCGACAAGCTTGAGCAGATTGTCCGGCGCCAACAGCTCCTGGGTGATGATGCCCAACATTTCATGACGTGCATTAATGACAAAGTGCAATGCGCTGTGTTCACTCTGCATCAGGGCTGAGGCATCAGGCGCCGGCATATCGGCACTGATGACCATACGCGCACTGTGGCTGAAGTCCATCATGGCCTCTAAGGCATTGTCATAAGGGTTGAGTTGATTGGCTAAAGCAGAGGCTTGCAGCCTGTCGTTGCTGGCAATCGCAAAAGGATGAAGTGTTTTCATATTGTTACCTCACTTGGAAACTGGGTTGCCGGGCTTCGCATTAGTGCGAACCCGAAAGACGGTTTTCAAATGAGGTCTAATGGCGGTGCGCGGGTCTGTGCCTGAGGAAATACATGCAGTGCATGGGATTGCAATGACTCCAGCGACGGCAAGCGCAGTACCAACTCGGCCGAAGGCGCCAGATGAGTAGATTTCTGTTTCGGAAGCGTCGGCTCCTGAGAATCTGTCAGCGTCTTGAGGAACAGGCCTTGGGAATTATCTCCCTGCACCGCCAGAGGTATTGAGGCTGAAACCGGTACCAGAGAAACCTGCTGAGAATGGGCCTTAGGGATAGCAGCAAGAGTGCCCGTCAGCAAAATACTGACCAGCAATAATGCAAACCACCTCTCGATTCGGCTCATCTGTGATCCAGATCTCAAAACACCCATTTGCGGACAATAACACTGCCTTGGAAAAAAGCGCAATATTTTTCAGCGGTAAAAAATAAACCCCGCTCAGAGAACTGACTGGGGTTTATTAGAGAAGGCCGACTTCGACAGGCCCCGGCATGCCTTCAGTCGAATGCCTTGAACGCCAATTGCTGTGCAAGCCACTCTCTGCATCAGAGAGTGGCACGAGGACTTATTCGCACCTTACCTACGAACCTAGCTGAAACTCAGCGACGGATCTTCACCTCTGGCTCATTAAGCATCGCCAGCAAGGGATTTTGCTGCATCACTCTGGATTTGAGGCCAAACCCCAGGATAAGTCCCATGGCAAAGCCACCGATATGAGCCCAGTAAGCCACGCCTTCACCGGCCATCATCAAACCAACCACGTTGAATACCAGCCAGATGGCAAAGAAAGCCATAGGCGACAGCTTCTTCTGGTAGATAACAAACATAAAGGTCAGGCTGGCATGACGGAACCACAATAGATACATGCCGAACAGGCCGGCAATGGCACCACTGGCACCCACCATAGGGATATTGGAACCGGGATCGGCAATAATCTGCACCGCCGCAGCCGCTAGGCCACAAAGCAGATAAAGCCCAAGGAATCTCATGCGTCCCAAGGCGTCTTCCAGATTGTCGCCAACCACATAGAGGAAGTACATATTGCCCGCCAGGTGGATCCAGTCGCCGTGAAGGAACATATGGCTGAACAGGGTCCATACATGGCTGCCGTGCAACACCTCATCGGCCCGCAGGGCAAAGTTGGCAAATACGGTATCGGCTATGTCCAAGTCTGTGCCATAGGCGGCAAAGATCATGATATTGAGTGCCAGCAGCAGGTAGGTGATGGCGGGTTGTGAACGGGTTTTGAGATTAAACTCCACCGGCATTTGCGACAAAAACTGAAACAGCCAGGTCTTCACACTGATCTTGCCATTCAGCTCGGCCAGTAGCCCTTGCAGCCTTGGGGATTGCACCACCTTATCCCTTTCATCCTTGTCGACCCAAACCCCACTGCAACTGTGGCAGACATCCAGCTCTATCTGATAGCCGTCCATCAGATGGTATCTGTGCATCTGTTCTTCACAGTGCATACACTGGCGCTTGGAAAGCCCGAGGTGCGGCCCCAGCGACTCCTCGATGCGCACATGATCGTTGCCGTTGTCGGCTGTTGACAGCGCACCGTTAAGCTCGCCGTTGTCAAACCAGATGCCTTCACATTGATTGCAGCTGTCCACCTGCTCACCGTAAAGCTCAAAGGTGCGCATCGACTCGCTGTGACACCCGGGACATTTTAAACTCATGGATTATTCCTCTGTGATATTCACATCCATGCCACTACGCTGCAACTCAAGCTCCATACGCTGGAAACTCAGTTGCAGCTTAGGCAGAGTATCGGCCGAAATCTTCCCTACCAAGGCTCTTAACCTGGTTGTAGCGACACCGCGGCTCAACTCTTGCTTTTCCATTTTTTCAATCAGCTGGGCAGATTCAATTCTGAACCTGCGGATAGCGGTCAGGATCTCAGCCGGTGTTTCCAGTGCATTGGCCGAGTAATACATGTTTTGCCAGACAAAATCGCTAAGCTGGGGATGCAATGACCGCAAGTCCAGCGGTCTGAGTTTATCTATGTCCGCCATATAGGCTTCCAGCGTCTGCAAGTTATCCCGCACTTCGTCATACAAGGCACGTTGTAGATGATAGTTGTTCTGGGTATTGACCAGAGAATCAAACTTAATCGCCTGTGACAGCCCCTGCTGCGCCGCCAGATAAACGCCCAGCACCGTTGCCAGCACCATCAACAGCTGGCTCACCCAGAAACTGGTTTTCACCAGCTCACTATTGTCAAAATGAATTTTACGGCCGTTTGATACCGGCTCAGATTTCCTTTCCATAGCAACTCCCAATGATGGTATTTAACCTGTCATTGTGAGCCAGGGAAACTCAGTTATCCGTCGGCCGATTCCCAAGCAACAACCGGAGTTGTCAGTTTACATCCATACCGGCACGTTTCAGTTCGTCGGCCATCTTCTTATAGCTCTGCTCCAACTTGGGCAAGGTCTTGGTTTCGACCTCTTCAATCAGCACTCTCAGTTGTTTGGTACCAAAGCTTGGGCCATAGAACTTACGTTCAATCTTGCCGACAATATCTTCAGAGCCCATGTAGAAACGACGGGCACCGGAGAGGATATCGCTGGGGGTTTCCAGGGTGTAGGCAGAATACTTCATGTTTTGCCAGACAAAGTCCGCCATAACTGGATGATATTCTTTGATATTATAAGGTTTTTCTTTCTCTATTCGCTCAGCATACTCTGTCATTACAGTGACATTGTCTTTCAGCTCTTCATAGAGAGAATGTTGCAGATGATAGTTGTTCTGCATATTGGTCAGGCTATCAAACTTAATCGCCTGTGACAGACCTTCCTGCGCCGCCAAATAAACCCCGGCAACAGTGGCGATAATCATAAAAATTTGGCTGACCCAAAAGCTGGTTTTCACCAACTCCTGATTATCAAATCTGATCTTTTTGGCGCCGCGACGCTGGCTCTGCTCTTGATTGACTTCCATTTCGATACCTCTGTGGAACTGACTGAATTTTCAAGGCCGCCATCATACAGAAGGCCACTGCAACGAGCCAGTCCCATGGGCCATTTTTACCCCTCAGATCTCAACCAATATTCACAGTGCCACCGCCCACCAGAGTACCACCGCAGTCAACCGCATCGCCGGTTCTGGCGGCGGGTTTCCCATCGATAAAAACACTGCCCGAACCCGCGGCAATGGTACGAGGGTGCGGCGGATGTTTGGGCTTGTCGTGGGGGGCCAATGAATCGCCCTGACGTGCCAGCGGAATACCATCCACCTTGACCGTGGAAGAGGCCGAAGTCACCGGCGTGGGTGGAAACCCATCATGATCTGTCCCTATATCGCCCAACTTAACGGCATTACCCATAACTGACTCCTTAATACCTTGATTAACGTCCGCAAAATTCATCTGCCCATTGCTGCACCAAGGCAAGCTCTGTATCTGTCAACTGCAGCCTGGCTGCCAAGGGTGCCAACTCGCCGCTCGATGATGCAGCCACTCTGGCCAGCACCCATAATTCAGACTCTCTTGGACTCAGGCCCTTGGCGGCGGCTTCCTCCCAGGCCAGAGTGACCGCCTGCGGCAAGCTGTAATAGAGTTCAATGCTATCCAGCAGCGGCTTGGCATCGAGCCATAAACGGCTGAGCCATCGTTGTTGCTGCCGACTAAGCGGCGTTTGTGGGCTCAAGGGGCGCTCGGGCTTATCGGCCCAGCAGCGGCTATCGCTCACCAACATCGGTTCTTGCTCCATTCCCGGGCCACTTTGGCGCATCGACTCCAGCCTCTCAGGACGGACAGGCAGCAAAGGCTCTGCGGACGCGGCATTTTTGCGCCTCTGCCCCTCAATGGCCAGCATATACTGGCGATAATCCCTGTCGCTTGCATCGAGTGTCATGGGGCCAAACTGAGCCTGGGCCTGACGCAGGTACTGATAACGACCGCAAACCGCAAGCCAAACCTTGGCTTCGCCGCCCGGCAACAAGCCAAATAAAATGCCGGTTTGACAAGTTTTACCACTGTCATTATCGCCGGTTGCCGCGGCCAACATCTGCCGCTGCAACTCATCAGGCAGGCGGAAACTCAGTTCATAGACCCGCTCTTCAGTGAGCGCCAGATAGCGGATAAATATCTCTTCCGGCGGCTGAACATAGGCATCGGCGTTATAAAAACTGCTGATGCAGTTGAAACAAAAATCCAGTGTCCAGGGATCCAGCCCTCCGGGGGCATTGGCCTTATGGGTCTTGAGGTCCGGGATCCGCCGAAAGCCGGTATGCACCGAAGTCCAGTCCTGTTTACTGTTGAGGCCATAGACAGTCGGCACAGGATTGCCCATGGGCATGACTTCATAATAAAAAGGCGCCACTATCTCTATATCCCAGGGAATACCTTCGCTCTGAGATGCGGCTCTGGCGCTCATGCTGCCTCCCGAGCAGGCAAACAGAAAGCCGCTCATCAGCAATAACAACAGGCGAAGTACTGTGGCAAACCCCATAGGCATACTATTTCCCTTTTACGGCCGGGTGCACGGCGCGAGCATTGCCGTCGTTGGGGATATAAGGCACGATAAAACCACCGGCGACCGATACCACATCGGCGCTGTGGTGAATAAAGTGTGGCCTCAGTGCCCGCCTGAAAGATTCATCGCCAAGCAACGGGTGTAGTTGCCCCTGCATCGCCTGCTGCAATACCTCTTCGCAAATAGCGGCGAATGAACGGCCAAGCAGGTTAAAGTGACTGTTGAGATCTTCCACCTTGTAGCTGCTGTCCGAACCCCATTTCTGCTCGAAGGCGCCTTCATCAAAGTTCACGCCGCTGAACTTGGCCAAACCGGCCATCAGCCTTAGATACAGGCGTGACAGATCCCCTTCAACAATCCGCGTCATGGTCAGCTTCACCGTTACCCTCTCTTCCGGCTCCCTGTTCTTGTTGCCCTGCAATACAGGCCTGACCACATAATCGATACTCAAGTCCGAGGTCTGACACCAGTTCATGGTGACCAAACGGTCGATTTCCCGCAGCACCTTTTTACCTGCATTGGAGGCCATCACCTTGGCGGTCAATGCCGGATCGTCCCCTTGACCAAAGGCCACTGGGCTATTGCTGCTGACGGCGTTTTTCGGCAAGCGGCTGTGATAGGCGGCAACCAGCTTGGTCTCGGTAAACAGCGGGTTGTAGGACTGCACCTTGCCATCGAAAAACTGGCGTGAATAGTAGCCACCGCCAAGATCCGAGTGTGCCCCGGGCAATACAGCCTCAAAGAAGGGGGCCGTTGGGTTTCGAGAGGCGTTGTTGAGACTATTGAGCGAGAAGTTATACCTGAACTCATCCCTTGGATTGGCAGTGAGATGCACCACCTTCTTCACCCGCTTGGGATCCAGCCAGAGCTTCACATCACCATTGTGTTCATCATGGGGATCTATGCCGTCCCACAGGGTCGCAATTGCGGCGACGGTATCGTAAATACCGACGAAGTGGATCTGACAATGCTCATTGTTTTGCCAGTCCATATCCGAGCGCTGCGGTACATCGCTGCAATGCTTCGCCAGCGCGGCCTGGAACAGGTTATCTTTTTCCCTGAGCACCATGTTGGCGCAATGACGTGCCGCCGCTGCACCACGACTGAAACCAAAGAGATCAAACTCAAACTTGCCTACGCCATCATACTGGTTGGCAAGGCGGCCCCACTGCGACTTGAGCTTGTTCTGACAGACATCATTCAATGCCTGCTCCACCCGGGACTCAACACCGTTATCCCCGCGTCCGGCTGCCACCCCGGCAAAGGCATCATCATCATCTATACCGTTCGCCGGCTCTTCCAGAGACGTACCTATCCCTTTGACATACAAGCCAAACTGCAAAAGGCCCGCGCCATAGAGTTGATTGGCGTAAAGCCACTCAAGTTTCTGCACATTGGTGTATTCATTGGTGGCACTGAGATTCTCCATCGCCTTGGGCATGGGTGCCTGACACTGAGCCGCCAGCTCCAGGGCCTGCTCCTGTGACTCCACCGAGAAGCGGTTCATACAGTAATGCGCCGCCCGCTCCTGCTGTTGCCGGCCCCAATCAACGTTATAGGTGTTGTTGGCTGTGCCATCGAAAAACAGCCCCATACGCACGGTTAACCATTTGAATGCCTGGATCTCCACCACATAGGCGTTGCGGCTGAGCAGCTCTATCGCACCACTCTTGCCTTTCCCGGCTTGATGGCGCTCGGCCACGGCTGCTGTGGGCGGCTGTTGCCAAAAATCACCAACCGTTGCCTGCAAATGCTGTTTAGCCGTATTGTTGAAGCCCTTGGCCGCCTTAACATATTCAGGCACGGCGGAGGTTTCGGCAGCATTCAGGGGACGCCTGGACATCACAGCCTTGAGCCAGCTGTTGGTATCAAAAGTCAGCGTCACCGCCCCCGGCGCCAAGCAGGTGATCAGTTGCGGCCCCCCCGTCAACTTGAGCTGTCGACTGTTGCCGGCGGCATCGGTAACAGTGGCTGTTAACCCGGATAAGGGCTGATTGCTTTCATCACGAAAGTCGATTTCAATCCAGTCGGTTAAGGTTTCACAGGGGATAGTGTGCTGACTCATGCATGCTCCATCCATTTAGCCAAATTCAAAAAGTCCTGTTGATTCAATCTCATTCCTTGGGCGATCGCCGGCATAGGATAGTTGACACTGCGCCCCAGACGCGCGGCAGCAAACACAGGGATATCCTCTTCATCCACCCCTTGTTCACGACCCCGCAGAATCGCCGCCTTAATGATCTCCCGCCGCTTGGGTTGCTGACTCATCAAGGGATGCAACTCTCGCCATAACTGGCGCTCAACAATATATATATGGCGCTGGATGTCGCTTTGTCCGGCCAGATGCTCGGGTTTCATCTGCCACCAGATATCCGCATGCTCGGTATAACCGGGCTCGCCCGGGTGCTGCACCACAATGCTGCCATGCTGGGCCTTAACGGGGCTGGCGGGGTCAAGATGCTGCGCCTCATCCATAGGGTCGTCGCTGTTGCCGCTTGGCAACGGCTTGCCGACAAAGCTCAAACGGGTTATCGGCCCCAGAAAAGCCCCCAACTCAACTTGACTAAAGCGCGGCAGCATAGGTTGCAGCACTCTGGGGTCATAGAAGCGGAATACCACTCGTTCACCATCACATGCAGCCAGAAGCAGGCTCTTCAAGTGGGCAAGCAGTTGCGGCCTGGGCAAATGACTCTCCAGCGCCAGAATAGGACAATCGGCAAATGGCGCTTGCTGCAACAATTCCGGCCGTGCCGGCACCAACCATGGCCCCTTATCCTTATGGGACTCGAGCAAAGTGCCCTGAAACAAAGGCACGGCATCCACGCCGCCCTGTTGATAATAAGCGGGCAGTAGCTTTTCATTGGCCAGGGGATTAAGCAGCCAATAGCCTAATTCACTCAGGGTGTCATTCCGTTGCACAAACATTTCCACTCCTTGATAACCAAAGCCGCACGGCGACTTCGGCAGCAATCAATCCTTGGCTTCAACCAGCTTGCCATCTTGCAAGCGGTAATCTGTGGTAACCAGCAAAGCCTTATCAGTATTTGTATCTCTGCCGCTGATGACTCTGATTCTTGGCTCTCCGGCGGAGGTGTACTGCAGTTCTATTCCATCTCTATCCGATACCAAATCATCGGAAGGCAGTCGCCGCAGCAGATTGCCCTTGAGCCGATAAACATTCATCAGGGTCTGATGCCCGCCTGCCTTGTATCTAAGCAGAATCTCAACTTGTCCATCTCCGTCGAGATCAACCGCTTGCAATTGGGGGGTATGGCCTGTGAAACCGTCGATGATCCGCGGATAACCCTGGCGATTATATTGCGTCAGATAAAGCTCCGCGGTGGGCATGCGATCGCCTTCGCTATCGGTAAACCAGAGGGCGGAGACATCCACTCTGGCGATAGTCCGCAACTCAAGCGTTAAACTCGCCTCCGCTGACTTCTGGGAAAAACCGTTTTCTGCTGTTGTTGCCCAAGCCGGAATCGCACCGCAACACAGCAACACCCAAGCTAATACCAACTGCCTCATTATTTGTCTGCCTTACCGGTGATACGCCACCAGTCCTGTTCAAATTTCTCCACTGTGCCTTTGCCAAGCACAGTGTTGTAGTATTGCTTCCAATATTTGGCTACCGCCTTGATATCCTGACCATCAGGGAAGGCCTCTCCGGTTCTGAATCTGGCTCTGGCATAGTGCACATAAGCCATGGCGGTGGCGTATTCATCATTGTTGCGCAGCTCGGATAGTCTGTCATCCGAGCCTTGCAGTGCCGAAACCTTCTTCGCCAATTTCGACTTATACTTCAGGAAGTTGTCCCAGATATCATTGTGGGTCGCCGGTTCCATCTGGTACAGCCCCTTGGCGGGTCCGTTACCCATCTGATCTCTCATGGTCAGATGGCTCTCATGAGCTGCCGTCCCCAGCAATAGAATTTCAGCATCTTCATCGACCACATCGAGTTTTGCCAGCGTCGGCCGGATCACTTCACGGCGAAAACGCTCGGCTTCAGTCTCTTCGGTCTGTGGCTGCGTTTCAGCTTGTTGACTATCAGCGGCACCGGGCACCACTGCAGATGCCGCTCCGCCACCGGTCGCAGCGTCTGCTGTTTCTGCCGTATCGACTTCAGCTGAAGTCTCAGCAGAGCTTTGCGCCTGAGCTTGAGCCGCCTCTTCGGTCAGCGGGCACACCTGCACCGCAGGCGCGGCGAACTCCTCGGCAACCAACAGCGCAGATAGGGGAACACTTCCCCCCTGAGGCAATATTGCCTGTTCAACCGCGCCGGGTAACACAGGTGCCAAACCGCTGAAACCACTGGCACTGCCTGGGCTGCCCCCTGAGTTGAGGTTGATCCCTGGGCCGGAAAGATGCACCCCGGCCGGATCGACTTTGACAAAACTGCCACCGGCCTTAAGCGTTACTTCGGCACCGGACTCGATCACTATCTTGGCACCGGCTTTCAGTTGAATTTCCGGCCCGGCCTGCAGCAGGTATTTGTCTGCAACCTTGATCTGTTGGCTGCCATCCACTATCAGGCTCTTGTCACCCGTTACCTGCTGGCGGGACTCGCCCAATACCGTCAGATGGTCGTTACCGCCGATGCGGCTGCGCCTTTCATTGTCCACATCCAGGTGGTTGTCGTGCTTGATATGCTCGTGTCTGTCATTCTCGGTCAGCAGGTTCAGGTCTTTCTGCGCATGCAGGTAAATCTCCTCTTCCCCCGCTTCATCCTCAAACCTCAGCTCGTTGCTGCCCTCGCCCTTGTGGCTCTGGGTCTTCAGCACAGTGCGGGTCTTGTGGGCCGGCAGCGCGTAAGGCACCTGGTTCACTGCATGGAAGGCCCGGCCGGTGATGATGGGTTGGTCCGGGTCGCCGTCCAGAAACGACACTATCACTTCATGCCCTATCCGCGGCAGCGCCATAAAGCCATACTGACCACCGGCCCAGCCCTGGCTGACCCGTATCCAGCAGCTGCCGTGCTCGTCACCCCTGGCGTATCTGTCCCAGGGGAATTGCACCTTCACCCGGCCGTATTCGTCACAAAATATCTCTTCATCCTTCGGCCCCACCACGGTCGCTATCTGCGGCCCTGCCATCTGTGGTTTGGCCTTCGGCTCCGC
>NZ_JBKORJ010000058.1:0-4668 GCF_047314585.1 Shewanella sp. BJSY2023SW005 | reverse complement strand
CAGGGCGGGATTCCACTTTGCTTATATCTTAACCAAATAACAACTCTGAGCGAAATGTAGGACTCCAACCAGCACGGCGGCGCTTACCTGCCAGACTGTCTTTTTTGCCTTGGTGCTGCCTTATCGCACTCAGAGCCGCTCGGTTAAATAGGGCGAGATGCTTTGCGCCATCAGGATCCGTTACCTTCAGCGCATCTTCGCGGAAGACCACATCCAGCACCCAATGGAGCTGATTTTCTACCCCCCAATGCTCTCGAATAGTCCTCGCGGCCTCTTCGGCATTGAGCGGTAAGGAACTGACATACCAGCGTGAAGAACATGATGTTATTCCATCGACTGTCCGTTCACTGGCAACTTCGATAAATGAGGTGATGTGCGGCCACTTTTTCTTAAGTTCCGCTGATAATTCTGCTTCTATCTGCATGACTGTTCGGCGCTCCCTGCGGCCATGACCCATGTTGAACTGCTCAAATATAGCCAGTTCTGGCTGCTCATACGCTTTACTGAAGCTGGTTTTGACTGCTTCAAATAATCCCGGCTGGTTCGACTTGAGCTGAATAATGAAATCACCGTTCCCCTGTTTAATTTTGTTCATGGTAGACACCTGACAATGCAGTGCATCCAGCGTCAGAACGGCATTATCCAGTGCCATAGCATCAATCATGTTGCGGGCGACTTCAGCTTCTTTCCCTTTAGAATGTGAACTGTCTTGGTAAAGTGTAATGCCGTTGCCGACATCAAATGCGCTGACAACATGGAGTGCATTCTTAGCATCCTCACTCCACGCCCCGCGCAGGGTTTTTCCATCCAGCGCGATAACGGTTTTCCCTTCCGTTTGCCGTTGCTCATTGATCCAGCCAAATATGGCTTGAAGGAGCAGTTCGCTGTCCAATGCTTTGATTATATTACTGATACAATGCCTTTTAGGGATGCCATTTTCAAATTTTCGGTACAGACGGAGCCAATCTAGCTGTTCTTCTCCGAATTCCTGAATGGACTTCCACCCAGTCGCACCGCTGAGGATAGCACTGAGTGTCAGGAACACCACATCCACTAAATTATGCTTTAGATTGATGTCCTTACGGGGATCGGTAATCTGTTCTAGTTGTTTCAAAAGGGTCATGGTCATCTGTGGATTAAGGGCAAGGCAGATCAGATCATGACCAACCGTAAAAGTTCAATTTAAAGTGGGATCCCGCCCTGGTTGTGGTACTGAATTGACCTTCCGGCTTATTGACAACCAACGCCTTTGAACGGGCAATGGCATCATTACCGCCGACACGCAGCCAAACAATGCCTTCAGTGGCGGCATTAACACCTGCCATTGGGGCTTCAAAAATATAATGACCATCATCTACTTGAGTCAGCGTTGCACCTTCTGTTGCCTGAGTTACTGCGCCGCCGATATGAACATTGTCCTCAACCCCGTTAATAGGATTTTCATCCCGGTTGAGAATAAAACCTTTAGCAGTCAAAGCAGCCACTTTTGCCTGAACATCTGTCAGTTCATTAATTAAGTCGCCATTTTCATCTGTTACTTCAAATTCGTAGCTAACCTTACCCTCGCCCAAAGTGTAATTAATCACTTTAACTTGGGTTTCGACCGATTGGGTCACTGGGGGATTCGTCCCCGGCTTCCCAGGTTCTCCGGGGGTTCCCGGTTCACCTGGCGCTCCATCACGGCCATCTTCACCATCACTGCAACCGGCCAACAGTATCGCCATCACCATCAGCGCAACTCTTTTCTTTTTAAGTATGGTCATCTTTCTCTCCTGTCTGAGCAAAGGAATACCGCTTGCTCACTCTTTATTTTTAAGAGGAACAATCCGACTCCCGAAACTCAAACGAAAGTTATAATAATGATTAACGGGTCTATTCTGACCCGAGCAGATAATATGACTAAAAATAAAACAAAAGAGTGAGCAAAGACACAAGATGTGACTATGAAACATTTTAATACGATTGAAATTATTAAAATAAACTTAAAAATATTAATGGGTGAATTACTGGCTTTATTAAAGAAATATATCAACTCGGAATTTCTTTAATTATACTCATCTTATACCGATATATTGCAATTTATGAAATCAGATATTTTAATTTACTTGCAAAAGTTATTTTTAATTTCTTTGAAATTGACTGGCCATTCGTTGAATGGAGTTAAGACTTACGCCATGTTTGTTTCGCTTGGCACATTCACGCTGGTGAGTTTTGCTGCGCACATCACCAATCTGTTGAATATGCACCCGGTAATTCAAGGCCTTTGCTGCCGCCTGATAGGCCGCAAACTCCCACAGTGCCATGTTAGTATTGTCGCAGATAACCACAGGCACGCCAGATGCCAACGCCTCGATGAAGCGGCTCAGGTTGAGCTGATGAAATTCCGGCAAACGGGCAATGTCGAAGCAGTAGTGGTTATTTTGGTAAAAGAAGCTGTCGGTTGAGCACAGGCCTCTCTCAGTGACATTCTGGGCAATCCTCGCTGGTAGTTCCTGGATAAACTGCCGAACCCAGTATGATTTACCGCTGCCCGGCAGACCGCGCATGATGATTGCCAAGCGGCTGTTGCCATCAATAGCCCCGGGGTCAATAACCCCCTTGATCTCTTGGATATTACGCGCGCTTGAAATACCGACAGGCGGCTCAAGCAGGCTGGCACCTGTTTTGGGCTCAGGCATCAGTTCTGGCCGGTTTGATTGCAGATAGACTGACCGGCAAGGATACGCTCCACCAGTGCCGGCACCATCTCACTGGCCTTGCCTTGCAGGTGAATTTGAAACTGGCTGTGTCTGTCTGCCGGCATCAGATTGACCTCGACGGTAAGCGCACCATGATGATTGGCGCTGTCGACAAAACCGGCAGCGGGATAGACAGTGCCTGAAGTGCCAATGGCAATAAAGAGATCGCAGTGATCCAAAGCATCGTGAATTCTATCCATTCCCAGGGGCATTTCACCGAACCAAACCACATGAGGCCGCAAACGCTGCGCCGGAATACAGCAGGTGCAGGTATTCTCCGGCCCGAAGGGTTCGTGCAGGGTAAAAGTTTGCCGCGAGCGCGGACAACGCCCCTTGGAAAGTTCACCGTGCATATGCAGCAAGCGCCTGGAGCCGGCTCTCTCGTGCAGATCGTCTATGTTTTGGGTGACAATAAGCAGTTCCCCCTCAAACTCCTGCTCAAGGCGAGATAGCGCCGTATGGGCGGCGTTGGGTTCTATATTGCCCGCATGCAATTGCTGCCAACGGCCATTGTAGAAGCGCTCGACCAACTCAGGGTCACGCTCATAGCCTTCAGGAGTCGCCACATCTTCAATATGATGCTCTTCCCACAGGCCATCTTGATCCCTGAAGGTACGTAATCCGGACTCGGCAGAGATCCCGGCGCCGGTTAAAACCACGATTCGACGATGCATCTAGTGTCCTTTTTGTTTTTCTGTCATCCTGCCAACGATAACCAAACACTGCAATTATGCCTTGGTATAACCATACAAAAAGTATGTTTAAATTGCTTGTTTTTATTCAAATTTATGCCGATTATAGCCAAGTTACCCCACAGAAGTACCAAAAGCCGGATCAGAGGTTTAAGTTTTAGAACAGTACACATATAATGGGGTCTATTATCCACGGACGAACCTATGTGTAATACCAAGGGTTCTGCAATCAAGAGATTAGCCATGACAGATGGAAATCAAGCGCTGAAGAAAGCGGGTTTGAAAATCACCCTGCCACGAGTCAAAATCCTGGAGCTGATGCAAGAACCGGAGAACCAGCATATCAGTGCCGAAGATTTATATAAGAAATTGCTGGATATCGGCGAAGAGATAGGTCTGGCTACCGTTTATCGGGTACTGAACCAGTTTGATGATGCCGGCATTGTCAGCCGTCACCACTTCGAAAGCGGCAAAGCCGTGTTTGAACTCTCCACCCAACATCATCATGATCACCTGGTATGCCTGAGCTGTGGCAAAGTGATCGAGTTTTCCGATGATCTTATCGAGCGTCGTCAGCATGAAATCGCCATGCGTCACAATATCAAGCTCACCAATCACAGCCTCTACCTCTATGGCGTCTGCACCAACGACAAGTGCGATCACGGCCAAGAGTGATAATTAAAAAAACCAGCGCCAAGCGCTAATGCCGTTCACTTAGTGTGAACGGCATTTTTCTTAGGCTTAATGGGATACTTGTTTTTACTCATTTTTAACGCACGTGGATAGGCTCTATCCCGTTTCCCATCAAGCTTGAACTGCCTCGCATTACGCACTATGTCCAAGATCTCTCTCGGAACATTCCCAGGCATTTGAGATGACAGCTGAGTCAGTTTAAAAATGATATAACTCGATGCATCTCTAAAGCTTAATTGGTTCGGATGTAACGACGGTAAGCTTTTAGCCATCAACACCATCTTGTATCTGATGAGGTTATAGGCCAATAGTACCCCCCACAATTCTTGGATAACCAACTCTGGCAATTGACTACGCAACGTAAAGCGACTCTCCAGAAGATGCTGCTTCATCTCCCGATAGCCCACTTCTATCTCCCATCGATGGGCATATAAATCCGCTATATCTGCCCCCGGATAACGCAAGGGGTCCGTTAATGAGGTCAAAATGGAAACCGACTTACCTTTTATCGTCTTTGTCAGTAAGCGAGCTTCAATATTGTCAGG
>NZ_JBKORJ010000057.1:0-63390 GCF_047314585.1 Shewanella sp. BJSY2023SW005 | reverse complement strand
GTAGAGGTTGAGCCCACACCAATGCGGATGTTCTGCTCTTTCATGCCAGGTCTTGGCACTTCGCTTAAACACATCCTGAACAACGTCAGAGCCCAATCGCTTACGCGCTAGCGTGACAGCACTGCGCGCAACGTAATCCACCTCTTGCGGTAAGACGATATCAAGCTTATTGATGAGTGAACGGACGGACTCGCCTCTGAACAGAGCCATACCAATCACCGCCCAAATCATGGCATCCATAGGTAACTTACGTCGTCTTAAACTGGCAACACCATGTGAATCAAGGCACGACTGAATTAACTCAGGCTCAAGTACATCGGCCAGACAGGTGAATTCGGTAAGACGATTGATATGAGTACGCGCCAAAGCTTCTGAAAGTTGCATAAAAAAATCCGATGACATGGGGTCATCGGATTTTGATCCTTTCAGTGAGATCGTCAAGCGATCTGTCTTAACTGATCGGCATTACGCCATTGGGCGCCTTTGTTTTGGATGGAGCAATTAAAAACCGCGAGGCAGTTTGTGATTACCGGCTGCCAGTTTTTCACGCCACAGCTCTTTGGGAGTCTTGCCCCCTTGGCTACCGGCTTTGGCAGGCGCAACCTGTTTGGGTTTTGCCTTTGCGGCTGGCTTTGCTGCAGGCTTGGCCGCCTTGGGTTTTTCCTGCTTGGCTTCAGTCTTGGCCGGTTTGGCGCTATCTGCCAACATCTGTTCCAGTTCAGCGAAACGAAGTGATTTACCGCCATCGATTTTGTACCAGCTGCCATTTTGTTCAATGGTCACTGCTTTGCCCTGTTGTTCACTGAGAGCTTGCTGCAGTGTGCTGATAACTTCTTCTTTGGTCAGTTTTGCCATAATCATAACCTGTTTATTTTTAGAGTTACTTGAAGGTTTGCGATAATTTTATAAGTCAAAGGCCGGAAATGTCCAATTTGCCGGCCAAAAAGCAACAAACTTGTGCCCAAGGGCGCAGCTTTTGGCCGCTTTGGGCGCTGAAACCGGCAATTAGGCTTAAGATTTGTGACCTCAATCCTTGGGCTTGCTGTGCTAGAATGGCGCCATATATCTGCAACAGAATCGACAGGGAACCTTATGAAAAGAGAGGAACTCAGACAATATCTGGGCGAGTTTTTACAACTGGACAAGTTTCGTGATTATGCCCCCAACGGTCTGCAGGTCGAGGGCAAGGCCGAAATTCGCAAAATAGTTACAGGTGTAACCGCGTGTCAGGCATTGATTGACCGGGCTGTGGAAGCCGGAGCCGATGCCCTATTGGTGCACCATGGTTTCTTCTGGAAGAATGAGCCCGAAGTGTTGACCGGAATGAAACAGCGCAGGATCAAGAGCTTGCTGCTTAACGACATTAACCTGTTCGGCTATCACTTGCCGCTTGATGCCCATCCGATGCTTGGCAATAACGCCGAATTGGGTCGGGTGCTTGGGGTCATTGAGCCGGAGGCGGTAGAAACCGTCGCCCAGGGTTTGCTTTGGCAAGGAGTGCTTGACTCACCCATGACAGCCAAAGAATTGAGTGCCTTGCTTGAGCAGCGTTTGGGGCAGGCGCCTCTGCATCTGGATGGCGGTGAAAGAAACATACAAAAACTGGCCTGGTGTACAGGCGGCGCCCAGGATTATATCGATGCCGCAGCGGCCTTGGGGGTTGATGCCTTTATCAGCGGTGAAGCCTCAGAGCGTACCTTTCACAGCGCGGTCGAGCAGGGGATCCATTATTTCGGCGCCGGTCACCATGCCACCGAGCGGTTTGGCATCAAGGCGCTGGGGGAGCATCTGGCACGGGAGTTTGAGCTGGAGCACGAGTTCATTGATATTCCCAATCCGGTATAACTATCAAGGGAATAGGAAAAAGGCCGCGATTGCGGCCTTTTTGATATGGGATAGATGCTACAAGAGTCTTATTTGACTCGCATTCCAGGTTGAGCGCCTTCATGGGGCTCGAGAACCCAAAGATCCTTGCCACCCGGGCCTGCGGCCAGCACCATACCTTCAGACAAGCCAAAGCGCATCTTGCGAGGAGCCAGGTTGGCCACCATTACTGTCAGTTTGCCTTCGAGATCTTCCGGGGCATAAGCCGACTTGATACCGGCAAATACCTGACGGGTTTCGCCGCCGAGATCCAGCTGTAACTTCAGCAGCTTGTTGGCTTCAGGGACATGCTCGGCCTTCTTGATCAATGCAATCCGCAGATCCAGCTTGGCAAAGTCGTCAAACTCTATGGTTGGGCTGATAGGGTCATCCGCCAATGGGCCGCTGGCCTTGGGGGTGTCCTCGGTTGCCTTGAGGCTTTCCTTGGAGGCTTCCACCATGGCATTCACCTTATCGAGCTCAATGCGTTGCATCATGGGCTTGAACGGGTTGATTTGGTGACCGGCCATATCCAGTGCCAAGCCGCTCCAGCTGAGCTCCAGCTTGAGGAAGGCTTCAACATCGGCGGCCAAGCGTGGCAGTACCGGCTTGAGATAAGTCACCAGAATACGGAACAAATTCAGCGCCACTGAGCATACCTGATGGGCGCGGGCCAGGGTTTCTTCGTTTTTCACCAACTGCCAAGGAGCTTCATCGGCAACGTAAGCGTTGGCGACATCGGCCAGCGCCATGATTTCACGCATCGCCTTGCCGTATTCGCGGCCTTCATAAAGCTCGGCGATCAGCTCCTGTTTGGCCAGGAAGGACTCGGCCAGGCTGTTGTCTTCCACTTTGGCCAGTTTGGCGTCAAAACGTTTGACGATAAAGCCGGCGGTGCGGCTCGCCAGGTTAACCAGCTTACCGACCAGGTCCGAGTTGACTCTGGCGGCAAAGTCTTCCAGGTTCAGGTCCAGATCGTCAATACGGCTGGAGAGCTTGGCGGCGTAGTAGTAGCGCAGATATTCAGGATCCAGATGATCCAGGTAAGTACGGGCCTTGATAAAGGTGCCCTTGGACTTGGACATCTTGGCGCCGTTGACAGTGACATAGCCGTGGGCATAGACACTGCTTGGCTGACGGTAGCCGGCACCTTTGAGCATGGCCGGCCAGAACAGGCTGTGGAAATAGACAATGTCTTTGCCGATGAAGTGATACACCTCGGCCTTTGAGTCTGCATTCCAGAACTCGTCAAAGTTCAGCTCCGGGCGCTTGTCGCAGAGGTTTTTGAATGAACCCATGTAGCCCACAGGCGCATCGAGCCAAACATAGAAGTATTTGCCCGGCGCATCGGGGATCTCAAAGCCAAAGTAGGGCGCATCACGGGTGATATCCCACTGCTGCAGGCCTTGCTCGAACCATTCATCCAGTTTGTTGGCCATTTCACTCTGCAGTGAACCTGAATGGGTCCACTCTTTGAGCATGGTTTCAAAGGCGGGCAGATCGAAGAAGAAGTGCTCTGTCTCTTTCATGACAGGTGTGGCACCGGATACCGCCGAGCGCGGATTGATCAGCTCGGTTGGGCTGTAGGTGGCGCCACAGGCGTCACAGTTGTCGCCGTATTGGTCTTCAGACTTACACTTGGGGCAGGTGCCCTTGACGAATCTGTCCGGCA
The DNA here is from genome assembly GCF_047314585.1 of Shewanella sp. BJSY2023SW005. Lineage (NCBI taxonomy): Bacteria > Pseudomonadati > Pseudomonadota > Gammaproteobacteria > Alteromonadales > Shewanellaceae > Shewanella > Shewanella sp. BJSY2023SW005. The sequence goes on along the minus strand of NZ_JBKORJ010000057.1, from coordinate 59,855 downwards.
GGAACATGGACTTTTCCGGATCGAACAGCTGGGAAATAGTCTTGCTCTTGATATAACCGTTGTCGCGCAGTTTGAGGTAGATCTCACTGGCCAGCTGACGGTTCTCTTCGCTGTGGGTGCTGTGGTAATTGTCAAAGGCAATATTGAACTCGGCAAAATCCTGCTGATGCTCTTGATTGACCTTGGCGATCATCTCTTCGGGTTGGATCCCCATCTGCTGAGCCTTGAGCATGATAGGTGTACCGTGGGCATCATCGGCACAGATATAATGACACTCATGGCCACGAAGTTTTTGGAAGCGGGACCAGATATCTGTCTGTATGTACTCGAGCATGTGGCCCAGGTGAATGGGACCGTTGGCATATGGAAGCGCGCTGGTAACAAGGATTTTACGTTGTGTAGTTGCCATCTTTTCTCTGTTAAATCTAGGCCCTGAAAGAATGGCATAGATACTAACCGATTAATCCGGCTTTTTCATCAAAACCTGACATGAGTGTGTTAATTCTACTCTAATATTCGCATCATTATCTGGTACACTTGGCCAAATTTATCAAAAGGGGATTGCGTTTTGTCTTCTGCTTCTCAGGACTATCGTCTCAGTGACGAACTGCTCGGTCCGGTTCTTGCCATTCTCAATGCGTTTCAGGATCCATACCTGGCCCAGGGTTTAGTCGATGCCGGTTGTATTCGTAAGTTGGATTTGGATGGTAAAAGGCTGCTGCTGACCATCTTGTATCCATATCCTTGTCAGACCCAATATCGCGACACAGTGATCGCGCTGACCAATGAATTGTCCAAGCTCGATGCCATCGACGAGGTGGAGTGTGAGATTGGCTTTGAGCCTTTCAGTTACTCGGCCTTAGGCAATATTGCGCCTATTCCCAATGTGAAGCAGGTGATTGCCGTTGCTTCCGGCAAGGGCGGTGTGGGTAAGTCAACCACAGCGGTTAACCTGGCCTTGGCCCTGGCGGCCGAAGGCGCCAGGGTGGGTATTCTGGATGCCGATATCTATGGCCCCTCCATTCCATTGATGCTGGGGATCCCGACATTCAGACCCGTTTCCCCTGATGGTGTGCATATGACAGCCGCCACGGCCCATGGTATCAGCGCCCAGAGCATAGGTTTCATGCTGACCGATGATCAGGCCGCGGTATGGCGTGGCCCCATGGCCGCCGGCGCTTTGGCGCAACTGCTCAACGAAACCCAGTGGCCTGAGCTGGATTACCTGATGATTGACATGCCTCCTGGCACGGGGGATATCCAACTGACCCTGTCACAGAAAGTGCCTGTTAGCGGCGCCGTGATAGTCACAACGCCTCAGGATATCGCCCTGGCCGATGCCAAGAAAGGCATCACCATGTTCCAGAAGGTGAACATCCCAGTCGTGGGTATTGTGGAGAACATGAGCTTCCATCTCTGTCCTGCCTGTGGCCATAAAGAGCATCCTTTCGGTACTCACGGCGGCAGCAAGATAGCCGAACGCTATCAAGTGCCTTTGCTGGGCGCCTTACCTCTGCATATCAATATCCGTGAGGATATGGATAACGGTGAGCCGACTGTGGTGGCCGCACCTGAGGGTGAAGTCGCCGCCATTTACCGGGATATCGCCCGCCGTGTGGGTGCCCAACTGGCAAAACAAAAGAATCACAGCAGTATTTCAATCGCAATAGCAGATGATGAGTAAGGTTTTAGCAGCATGAATTCGCCACAGTGTGTCGTTATCGGGATAGCAGGGGCTTCGGCGTCAGGTAAAAGTTTGATCGCCAAGACCATATTTGAAGAGCTATGCCGAGACTTAGGGACAGATCAGATAGGGGTTATCAACGAAGATGCCTACTATCGGGATCAGAGCCATATGTCCATGGACGAGAGGGTCAAGACCAACTATGACCATCCCAAGGCGTTGGACCATGAACTGCTCGGTACTCACCTGGTAGCGCTCAAGCAGGGGCAGGCAGTGGATATTCCCTGCTATAGCTACGCCGAGCATACCCGCACCAGTGATACCTTGAAGATGACCCCTAAAAAGGTCATTATTCTCGAAGGTATTTTGCTGCTGACCGACCCTAAGCTGCGTGAACTGATGGATGCCAGCGTGTTTATGGACACGCCGCTGGATATCTGTCTGCTGCGGCGTCTGACCCGTGATGTGGCCGAGCGTGGCCGCACCATGGAATCTGTTATCAGCCAGTATCAGAAAACGGTAAGACCCATGTTTCTGCAGTTTATCGAACCCTCAAAGCAGTATGCCGACATCATAGTGCCAAGGGGCGGCAAGAACCGGATTGCCACCGATATTCTCAAGGCCAGAATCCAGCATTTGCTGGCGAAATAACTACAAGTATCCAGGGAGCTAGAAGGCGAGATGCGATTAACTGATATCGAAATTGAACAATGTCTGGACGAGGGCAGCATAGTCATAGATCCCCGTCCCGGCATAGAGGCCATCAGTGGCGTGAGTGTTGATGTGCGTCTGGGTCACCAGTTTCGGGTGTTCAAGGATCACACTGCGCCTTATATAGATCTCAGTGGCCCCAAGGCCGAAGTGCAGGCTGCACTGGATAGAGTGATGAGCGAGCAGATTGATATTGCCGATGGCGAAGCCTTCTTTCTGCATCCGGGCGAGCTGGCGCTGGCGGTGACCTATGAGAGTGTTCATCTGCCTTCCGACATAGTCGGCTGGCTCGATGGCCGCTCATCACTGGCACGTCTGGGCTTGATGGTGCACGTGACCGCGCATCGTATCGATCCGGGCTGGCAGGGGCGGATTGTGCTCGAGTTTTACAACAGTGGTAAATTACCGCTGGCACTTCGTCCCATGATGACCATAGGGGCACTGAACTTTGAGCGTCTGGCCCGCCCTGTGGCCAGACCCTACAACACCCGCAAGAATGCCAAGTATCGCGATCAGCAGGACGCGGTCGCCAGTCGGATCAGCCAGGACTGAGCCCTGGGCTGCGCATGACAGGCGTCTGGGTTCAGGGCAAAGAGCAGGATAGCGTCTGCGTTCGCGATCGGGGCTTTACCTATGGTGATGGCCTGTTTGCAACCATGGCGGTGGATGGTAAGGGACAGATAGCCTTTCTGACCGAGCATCTTGCCCGCTTGACTCAGGGAGCGCTGCGCTTGGGTTTTGTCTGGCAGGCATCCGATGCCTTGCGCTCAAGCCTCAAGCGCATCGCCGTCGCCAATCCCCATAGCTGCCTTAAGTTGCAGCTCACCCGGGGAGAGGGCGGCCGTGGTTATACGCCGCCGGCAGACGCTTTAATCACCGAAGTCATCAGCCTGGCGCCATTGCCGGCGCATTACCCAGATTGGCAGCAAAAAGGGATTGCCCTCAAGACCTCGGCCATCCGGCTTGGCAAACAGCCTAGGCTTGCCGGTATTAAACATCTCAACCGTCTGGAACAGGTGCTTATCAAGGCGCAGCCATTGCCTGAAGGCTTTGATGATTGGTTGGTACTGGATTGCGACGATTTACTGCTCGAATCCTCAATGGCCAATCTGTTTCTGCTGCTGCCCAATGAACAAGGTAAACTGACGGCGTATTCACCGGCCATGAATTACTGCGGTGTCTCCGGAGTGATGCGACAGCAGTTGATCGTGGCCTTGCTCGATCAGGGCATTGATGTACAGCTGTGCCCTATCAACACAGAGATGCTGCAACGGGCGCGGCACCTCTTTATCAGTAACAGCCTGTTGGGTTTGGTCGATGTTATTGCTGTGGATCAACACAGCTTTGAACTCTGGCCCGGCAGCACACCTCTTCGCAAGGCACTTGCTATCCAATTATGAAAAAATGCTTAGTTGCGGCCCTGGCCTTTGTGTTTACCCTGATGACTCTGGCGCTGGGCGTCGGCTTTTGGGGTTACAACGAGCTCAACCGCTTTGCGGTCACCGAGCTGAAACTGGACGAACCCAGAGAGTTACTGCTGAAACGAGGCACCTCCTTTTACCAGTTGGGGCAAGAGCTGCAAAATCAGCAGCTGTTGGAGTTTGACTGGCACTGGAAGCTCTGGGGTAAGCTTTACCCGCAGATGACTGCTATTCGCAGCGGTCTCTACCAGATTGAACCCGGCGACACACCTGTGTCTTTGCTGGAGCGGCTGGTGGCCGGTGACGAGAAGACTTTCACCCTGACGCTGGTAGAGGGCAAGACTATTCGTGAGTGGCAAGCGTATCTGCAGACCTTGGCGCATCTCAAGGTCAGCGACAAGCCGTTTATCGATGTGCTCGAAGCCCAAGGGGATAGCAGCGGCTTGCCTGAAGGCAAGTTTTTCCCGGATACCTATCAGTATCGTGCCGGCACTGAGCTCAATACGTTGTTGACCCAAAGCTTTATCAAGATGCAGCAACAACTGGAGAGTATCTGGCAGCAGCGGGATCAGAGCATTCCGCTCAAGAGTCCCTATGAACTCTTGATCCTGGCCTCCATCATAGAAAAGGAAACCGGCCTGGCAGAGGAGCGCGGCAAGATAGCGGCAGTATTTGTTAATCGCTTGAAAAAACGCATGCGCTTGCAGACAGATCCCACAGTCATTTACGGCATGGGTGAGCGCTTTGATGGCAATATCACCCGTAAAGATCTGCGCGAAGAAACGCCATTTAACACCTACCGTATTTTTGGACTGCCGCCGACACCTATTGCCGCGCCCGGGCGGGAAGCCCTGCTGGCGGCCGCACACCCGGAAGCCGTGGAGTATCTCTACTTCGTTTCCCGCAATGACGGCAGTCATGTATTTTCCCGTACACTGGCCGAACATAACCGCGCCGTGAACCAGTATCAGAGAAAGAGATAATGCCACAAAAAGCCACTGCAAAATTTATCGTTATCGAGGGCCTGGAAGGCGCCGGTAAGTCCAGTGCCATCGCATTGGTGCGAGACTTTATCGAAAAACATACCGGCAGGGCACCTGTCTGTACCCGTGAGCCGGGTGGCACCCCGTTGGCGGAGAAGATCCGCGACTTGGTGAAGGTGGCCGATGCAAGCGACCCTCTATGTGACGAATCTGAATGCCTGCTGCTGTATGCCGCCAGGGCTCAGCTGGTGGCCCGAGTGATCAAGCCGGCGCTGGCCGAGGGCAGTTGGGTGCTCGGCGACAGACACAACCTGTCGTCCCTGGCTTATCAGGGCGGTGGTCGGGGGTTGATGCCATTGGTCAGCGCGGTCAGCGCCGCCACCCTTGGGGACTTTAAACCAGACTTGACCCTGTATCTTGATATAGAGCCAAGCCTAGGGCTAACCCGCGCCGCCAACCGTGGTGAGCTGGATCGAATCGAGCAGCAGGAACTGGCATTCTTTGAACGCACCCGTACCACCTATCTGAGTCTGGCACAACAGGACGACAGCATAGCGGTTATCGACGCCAGTCAGAGCATGGCCGAAGTGCATAAAGATATTCTGGCTGTGTTGCAAACCAAAGATTGGTAAGCACGCGGCATAAGGAGTGATGAAGATGGACATGCCCTGGTTGAGTGACGCCAAAGCCCGTTTTATGCAGCAACTGCACTCGGCTCAGATGCCTCATGCGTTGCTGCTGGGACTTTCCCAAGGCTATGGCGGCATGAAGCTAGCCGAAGAGATAGCCGCGGCGGCCCTGTGCAGCGAACCCACAGCTCGGGGAGAGTGCGGTCATTGCAAGAGCTGCCAGCTGGTGCTCGCCGGTAACCATCCCGATTTTCATCTTCTCGAAGCCGATGGTAAACAGATAAAAGTGGATCAGGTGCGGGCGCTTTGTCAGGACCTCACCTCCACGGCGCAGCAAGGTGGGCGGCGTGTGGCGCTTATCGCCCAAAGTGAGCGCCTCAATCAAGCTGCGGCCAATGCCCTGCTGAAAACCCTGGAAGAGCCGGGGCAGGGGACGCTGATTATTCTACAGACCGACAGCACCGCCGGGCTGCTGCCGACCATATCCAGTCGTTGTCAGAGAGTGCAGGTAAAACTGCCGGACAATAGTGCCATTCAGTCCTGGCTGGCGCAGCAATTGCCGCTGCCGGCCGATGTTACCTGGTGTTTGCCCGTCGTCGGCGGGCCGCTAAAGTTGGCAGAGGTTTTGCAGTCTGACAGATACCAGACCTTATTGGATTATCGCCGCGATTGGCGCGCCAGTTTGTTAACGGGCCATCTGTGTGCTAGTTTGTTAACAGTAGGTGAAGAACAAATCTCTGATGTACTTAGAGTTTTATACTTGGTGTTACATAGAGAGCTGTTAACCACCGAAGGGGAGGACCCCTTGCTGCGGGCGCGAATAGCGACCCTGGCTGCCAAGGTGATGGATACCTGTAATCGTCTGAGCCAGATGCCGAGTGTCAACTACTTGGCGCTTTGCCAGAATTATGTCTTAGAATATAAGAGACTGAAAACTTAAAAAGTATCCTATGGTCGATCTGACAGTGAATTTTGACACCCTGCACCAGTTGTATCGTGCTCACATGCCTTTTATTCAGCCAGCGGGCCTGTTTGTGGCAACTACCGAGGGACATTTCCTCGGTCAGGAGATACAGATAGGTTATCGTTTGCCGGGCTCGACTCATGTCAATGAGTTTCAGGGGGTCGTGGTGTGGATCAACCCGCTCGGTGCTTCCGGAGGACGCCCGGCCGGTATAGGGGTTAAAATTCTCTCGGATCCCGAATCCCACAAGCATCATATCGAAAAACTCCTCTCCAGAGAGCTGGCCTCGGGTGATTTGACCTGCACTATGTAGGGCGCTATCCTTGCCGTCCTTTTCAATTGTGGGTGGATTTCCAAGTGTTAGTTGATTCCCATTGCCATCTCGATCGCCTCAAAGCCGCGCCGGATCCCGAAAGCCTCAGTCAGTTGCTCGATGCCGCCAAGGCTCGGGGGGTAGACTATTTTCTTTGTGTCAATGTCCGGCAAAAAGGTTTTGCAGAGATGAAGGCCAAAGTCGCCGGGTTTGAGCAGGTGTTCCTGTCATCCGGGGTGCATCCTTTGGATGTGAAAGAGGGATTGGATCTCAATGAACTCAAGCGTTATGCCGCCGACCCGAAAGTCGTGGCCATTGGCGAGACAGGGCTGGATTATTTCTATGCCGATGATACCAAGGCATTGCAGCAACAATGCTTTGAGCAGCAAGTGGCACTGGCCAGAGAAGTGGCCAAGCCTTTGATTGTTCACACCCGGGATGCCAGAGAAGACACCATAGCCATACTGAAGAACGGTGGCGCCGAACAGTGCGGCGGGGTACTGCACTGCTTTACCGAGAACTGGGAAATGGCCAAGGCGGCTATGGATCTGGGCTTTTATATTTCGGTTTCTGGTATCGTCAGCTTTAAAAATGCCGGTGAGCTAAGAAGTGTTATCCGTAAAATCCCCAAAGACAGGTTGCTGGTCGAAACCGATTCGCCTTATCTGGCACCCGTGCCTCATCGGGGAAAAGAGAATCAGCCGGCCTTTGTTCGTGATGTCGCCGAGTTTGTTGCCGAGCTCAGAGGTGAGTCCTTTGAAGAGTTGGCCCAGTACACCACAGACAACTTTTTTACCCTGTTCAAGGATGCGGCCAAACTTGCGGCAAGATAGGCTAGAGGCTTAGGGATATCCAGCCACTGGTCATCTGCAAAAAAGCTGCAGATAAAAAAAGGCCCAAAACTATTCCAATTGTTTTGGGCCTAGGGGAATGGCTCATGGTTGAGCCGTGCGCTAATGTTGAGATCCGACAGGATTGGCTATCTCTGACTAAATATTAGCCGAACGCCGCTAAAAGAGGTATTTGGCCGGCAGATTTGTTAGCACCAATTGATATAAGATATAACAAAAATAGAGGTCGATTTAAGTAAGGGCACTTAAAAGAATGACTTAACAAGCCACTCTTTTAAGCATTCAGGCAAGTTTAATCGAAGGCGTGTCTGCAGCGGCGTTTACCTAATGCTTTCAGGACGGCCAAGGCTTTCAGGATAGGCAGATCTTGTCTTTGACCAGCTCCCGCGGCAGGTTGTTCTTCAGCCGGTTTCCCAGATGTTTACCCAACCCCAGCACTTGCCCGCCCCAGGTCAATACCAGCTCACCACGGGCCTTTTCACTGCCATCCAGCGCGATATCCCGGCCCATCAGATAAGCCTGAGCCTCAGGCTCTGTAACTTCATAACCCTTGTCGGCGGTTACTCCCAAGGCCATTAAGGCTTCATGGCGCAGTTTCAACCCATGCTTACTGTCATCGGCGAGCTTAAGACCGATACGTTGATAACGCATCTTGCCGATAAAGGGCTCAAAGCCGCTGGGAAACAGCCAGTACTCCTGATCCCGGATCCAGAGGCTGCCTTCGGGAAGTGTTTTGCCGAGCAACCGCTGCAGCTCGGCGGCGATGGCCTGTTGCTGTTTGGCACTGGCGGGACTGAAAGGAAACTGCTTTTGTTGTTTGGGTTCATCGCTTTCGCGCGCCACTGAACTCAGTTTACGCACCTTGGCAACAAAGAAACCTTCGCTGTCATAGATTTGCGGCCAAATATGCAGGAAGCCCTCGGCAGTGCAGGCTTTTTCCGCCCCGGCAAACAGTGACTCAAGTGACTCAAAAGCCACGGCAGCGCCATATTTTTGCTTGAGGTATTGCAGTACGGCCTGGTTTTCCTGGCTGTTGAGGGTACAGGTGGAGTACACCATTACCCCGCCTGGCTTAAGTGCCAGAAAGGCGGAATCTATCAGATCCCTCTGGGTGGCGGCAATGTCGGCTATCTCCTGTGGATCCCAGTGTTTGAGGGCATCCGGATCCTTACGTACCGTGCCTTCACCGCTACAGGGGGCATCGAGCAACACCGCATCCATGGATTCATACTGGTATTGGCCGAACACCCTGGCATCGAAGTGGGTCAGGGCCGTATTGCTGACCCCCATTCTCTGCAGATTGGCATGCAGCACTTTGACGCGGCTGGAGGAGTATTCGTTGGCGATCAGCAAGCCACCATTGGCCATCATGGCCGCCATTTGTGTGGTCTTGGATCCCGGCGCCGAGGCCATATCTAGCACCCGCTCCATTCCCGGCTCCAGCAGCGCCATGGGCGGCAGCATGGAGCTGGCCTCCTGAATGTAAAACAGCCCTTGCTGATGTTCGATACAATTTCCGGGTTGGCTATCGCCCGCCTGATACCAAAATCCCTCAGGGCACCAGGGAATGGTTTCGAACTGCCAGCCTTTGGCCCGCATTCTCGAGAGGAATTCATCGACGCTGATTTTGAGGGTGTTGACCCGCAAGGCGGCTCTCAGTGGTAAGCTGCAAAAGTGAATAAAATCCTCGAGCTTGAGATGTTCTGGCAGATCCTTGGCGATACTGTTGATAAAATTCTGATTTAATTGAACCATAAACAAAAAGGGTGACCCCGGGATGGCGGCAGTATAGCACACTCGGGCGCGGCGACTGTGGGGTGTTTTAGGTGTTGAACCGGGTTTGGAGTCTGTTCTTTATTATCGCGCTGGGAGCGATTTTGCTGCGTTTGATGAGCGGCGATGCGACCGTTCTCAATGAGTCTGTCACGGCGATGTTTGACAGCGCCAAATTGGCCGCGGAAATAGCCCTGGGATTGATTGGGGTGTTGACCCTGTGGATGGGGCTGATGCGCCTTGGGGAAAAAGCCGGAGTGGTTGCAGCCATCGCCTGGGTATTTGAGCCGCTGCTCAGCAAGTTGATGCCGGAAGTGCCAAGAGGCCACCCCGCCTATGGCAGCGTCACCATGAACCTGACCGCCAATATGCTGGGGTTGGACAATGCCGCCACACCATTGGGACTTAAGGCGATGGCGGATCTGCAAAGCCTGAACCCCGACAAGAAGACCGCCACCAATGCCCAGATCCTGTTTTTGGTGCTCAACACCTCTTCCGTGACTTTGGTACCCGTGACGGTTTTTCTGTACCGGGCGCAGCAAGGGGCGGCTGATCCTGCCGACATTTTCCTGCCGATTTTACTCTCTACCCTGGGCTCGACCCTGGCGGGTTTGAGTGTGGTGGCGCTGGTGCAAAGGATACGATTGCTGGATTGGGTGGTGCTGGGTTATGGCGCAATACTGCTCGGCGGTCTCAGTGCCGGAGTGATGTACCTGTTGACCCTGGGAGCCGAGCGGATCGGCGAAGTCTCCGCCGTGTTGGGGAACGGTTTGCTGCTGGGGATCATCTTTGCCTTTGTGCTGGTGGCGCTGCTTAGGCGGGTGCCGGTTTACGATGAGTTTATTGAAGGCGCCAAGTCGGGGTTTGAGCAGTCGGTGCGGCTTATTCCTTATCTGCTGGCCATGCTGTTGGCGATAGCCTTACTGCGCGCCTCCGGCGCGCTGGATTATCTACTCGGGGTTATTGCCGCTTTGGTGAGCCATATGGGGATGGATGGCCGCTTTATCGATGCCTTGCCAACCGCCCTGATGAAGCCTTTGAGCGGCTCAGGCGCCAGAGCCATGATGCTGGAAACTATGGCCCATTACGGCGTCGATTCTTTTGCCGGCAGGCTGGCGGCCATTTTCCAGGGTAGTACTGAAACCACTTTTTACGTGCTGGCGGTGTATTTTGGTGCCGTCGGTATCCGTAATGGCCGCCACGCATTGGCTTGTGGCTTGTTTGCCGATCTGGCGGGTATCTGCACTGCTATAGTTGTATGCTATTGGTTTTATGGCTGAGGCGATACATAGGTAGGATTACAGAGTTAAAAAACGGGGCTCATCTGAGCCCCGTTTGGGTTTTATGGCTGGCTGAGTCTTGGGCGCCAGTTGAGCCAGTCGCGCTCGGATTTGTCATGAAGTGGCATCAGACTCTGGTTTTCAAGCGGTTTGCTGCTTTGATTGTCGAGCTCAGTGACCACTCCTATGCCGCCGGCGAGTATGGTTTCCAATGAGCCGGTTTCGATTTGGGCTCCGGAAAAAAGCCCCAAATCGACCCGAATACCGGACAAGTCGTAGAACCTGCTGCTCTGGTTGATAAGATGCCGATAAGGCGCAGCAATCTGGGTCTGGATCCAGACTTCATCGCCCTTGGGCGCCAGTCGATAGCTGGTTACATCGCCAATTTGAATGCCGCGAAAGAAGATCCCTGTGCCTATGTTGACCGAGCCCAGGCTGGCCTTGCTCAGCACCAGTTGCAGCGCATCGGCCTCTGGGGCAACCGCCGTGTGTACTTGGCCATTGAACTGTTGGCTTACTTCGGCGGCTTGGCCGGGAAGAGCGCTGATATAGGCGCCGGTCAGCAGGGTTTCCGGTGCCTTTATGCCCTTAAGGGATATTTCGGCATTGACCAGGCTGAAGCGACTGTCGCTTTTGAGAAACGGCTCGGCATAGCGGCCATAGAGGAAGGCACTGAGTTGCTGGCTGTTGAGATCGTCACTCAAGGTTACCCGGGTGACTTCACCTATCTGATGACCCTGATAGCGGATAGCGGCACCTGGTTTGATAGTGGCACTGGCCGGGAAACTCAGCCCAATGGCAACGGCTTGATTGCGCGCCAGTGACTCGGAAGCATAAAGCTGCTTATTGTTGGGCTCGCCTTGCTCCAAAAAGCCCAAACTGATACTGCCCTTGATGGCACCGGCCAGCGGCGCGACATCCAGCTTGACTCCCGAAAGCCCGGCATCGATTGACACCGCCTGGTTGCGCCAAAACACGGCATTGGGTTTGAGCAGGGGCGCAAAGGTATGGTCTATGGCGAGCGCAATGGCAAATCTGTCATCCTGGCTCTGCCAGCTGACCTGTTTCACCTGTCCTATCTGCATCTTCTTGTAGTAGACAGGTGCGCCTGGGCTCAAGTCGGCGCCATCATCGCTGTAGAGCTGCCAGTTGAGCTGCTCCATGCCTTGGTAATAGTGGCCGGCCTCGGCACTCGAGGCAAACAGCGGCAACGGCTTGGAAAGATCGGCGCCCTTGCGGCTTTGGCCGCGTCTTAAGCTGACACTGCCCTTGGTCAGGGTCGTAAAATCGCCGCTCTTGAGGCTGACTCCGTCCAGTGAGGCGTTGAAGTCCAGCGCGGCTTCGGCGATGAAGTCACTGCCTTGGGTCAGCAACGAGGCAAACTCGGGCAACACCTCGGCCTGGTATTCTACCGAGTTAAAGTCCTGACTCAGGGCAACTGAAGTGACCTTGCCTATGGCGATCTTCTTGTACCTCAGCTCGGCATCTGGGCTGATGCCGGGGTTTTCATCGGCTCTAAGCGTTATCTTTAGCGCCTTGGCCTTGCTGAGATCTGGCGCCTGCTCGGCCAAGGCGTAACGGGTTTGGGCCTCGCCCGTACCCGGGAGAAAGGCGATGGCATCGCCGCTCAGCAATCGGCCCGGGTGTTTTATGCCTGACAGTGACAGCTCAGCGCCTTCACGCCAAAACTGCGCCGTGCCGGTCAAAAGACTCGAGTAGGGGGCGTCCAGGCGGGCATGCAGCGCCACGCCGTCATCGGCCAGCACTATCTCTTCGATTTCCCCTATAGGCAAACCGCGGTAGAGAATGGGGCTGCCCTTGTTGAGGCCATCGGCGTTTTTTGCCGACAGAATAAAGCTGGCGCCGCCACTGGCTTCTGTTTCATTGTCATATAGGGTGAAACTATCGCCGTTTACTGCGTTCTTTGAGCTTTCGGGGGAATCAAAGTTGATGCCGCCGGCGAGTATCGCCGCCAGGCTCTCTGCGCTGACCTTAACGCCGGAAAGTGAGGCGTTGATCTCTATGCCGGAGACATTCCAAAAACGGGAATCTTTCTTGACCAGATAGGCATATTGCTCCTGAATAAAAGCACTTAGCAGCAGCTTGTCACTGTTGTCGAGTCGATAGCTGACCACACTGCCGACCGGTACCTGGCGATAGAATACCGGAGAGCCCACATCCAGTGAACCGAGGCGATCGGCGCTCAGTTCAACTACTAAGCCATCATTACTGGGCAGCACGGCCGGGGCAGAGCGCTCGGCCTCGTAGCTGTAACGTGAATCGCCGTCTCCGGGTTGAATGCCTATATAGTTTCCCGAGAACAAGGCATCCAAACCTTCGACGCCTGTGATGGATGCTTTGGGGGTCACCAGCCAGAACTTGGTTTCATCCCTGAGGAAAGGCTCGGCGCGGTAGTCCATCAATACATCGACGTTAACGCCCTGCAGCTCTTCATCGATGGAGATATCCACCACCTTGCCGACGGTCAGGCCCTGATAGCGCACCAGTGTCTTGCCCACATCCATACCACTGGCACTGGGGAAATGGATCCGCACCTCAATGCCGGATTCCTTGATGCTCTTCAGCCCCAGCCAAGCGCCCAAGGCCAACGCCACTATAGGTAACAGCCAGATGGGGGAAAAAAGCTTCTTTTTGACTATTTTAGGCTTTTCGATTTGCGTCATCTTCTGTGTCCAGTTGATCCCAAAGTAAACGTGTGTCCAACACCTTGGCCGCAAGTTGGGTAAAGAGGATGACCAAGGCAAACGCAGTTGCCGCCGGCGCCGGCTTGGCGTCCAGCAATTGCCCCATATTAACCAGGGCAACGGTAATGGATATGACAAACAGATCCAGCATAGACCAGCGTCCAATCCATTCTATGATATGAAACCCGGCCATCAGTGGCCGTTTGGGGATAGGCAGGTTGAAACTGATCGCCGTCAGATAGAAAGCCAGGCCGATAATCTTCAGCCAGGGCACCAGAATACTGGCGGTAAAGACTATGATGGCGATGGGTAACATGTCCGACTGTACCAGATGGGTGATGCCGGAAAAAATGGTGTCGTAGGTAACCTTGCCCTGTTTGGTGAGCATGGTAATGGGATAGATGTTGGCCGGGATCAACAAGATGGCTGCAGTGATCAGCAAGGCCCAGCTTTTTTGCAGACTGGTTTCGTCCCTTAGCCTGAGTGGGTTTTGGCAGCGGCTGCAGTACTCATCCTCTATCAGGTTGAGTTTCTTGCAGGCAGGGCAGGTGCACAGGCCCATGTCTTTGCCCTGGATCTGCTTTCTAGCTTTCATCGAGAAAACTCCACATATGCTCCAGGTTATATTCGCGCTGCAGGAAGAGAGTCACCAAAAACAGCATGGTAAAACAAAAGGTTCCCATGCCAAAGTAAACATCGGAGAAGTCGGACAACTGAAAGGCGGAAACCAGGAAACTGATCACATAAATTTCCAGCATGGTCATTTGCGACAGCAGGCCTTGCTTCTTGAGCAGCCAGGTGAGAACCCCTCGCCAGAAGTGATGCTGCACCAGACCTGTCTTGATGATCAGTACCTGAACAAAAATCGACAGATTGAGTACTCCTGGGGCTATTACTGCCGCCACCAATACGGCAATCCCCACTATCCAATAACCTTGGTCAATTACCGCCAGGGCACCTTGGTATGCGGTCGTGGTTCTGACACTGCCGAGAAAGTGCATTTCCAATACTGGCAGCAGCATGGCGGGCAGATAAAACAGCAGGGCACTGATACATAACGCCAGCATGCCATTGATAGAGCAATAGGGCGCATCATAAAGCGCTGTATGGCATCTGGGACAAAGCGCTCTGACACCGGAGGGCAAGGCGCGTTTACTCACAGCCAAATCACAGGCGCGACAGAGCACTAAGCTGCAGTCCGGTTTGTTGTCGCTTGGAGTATAAGCTTTCAAATGCTGGATATGTCCTGTTCTGGCCATGGTGACCCAAGCTTAGTCGTCAACACACTAACTGCGTTGCGCGTGGGTCCATTGGAGTTAATCGACAAAACAAACTCGCAAATACTATCAGAAAGACCGCGTCTCTTGCATCTATAGCGCATTTTATGTCACTCTATGTACTGTATATTTAAACAGTGTGAGGAAGGTCATGGCCGTTATAACTCAGTACGTTGTGGTCAGAGAAGGGGTTGAGAAGATGACATTTACATCTAAGAAGGAGGCAGACGCCTACGATAAGATGCTCGACATCGCGGATAACTTAATCCCCTTTATTCAAGCCAGTGAATTGGAACTGGATGATAATACAGCGGAAAAACTTGCTTTTTATTTAGCTTCTCATAAAGATACACTGGCGAATCTGCTCAAGGGCGCCCCGGTAAAAGCACCGGCCCCCGCCAAGAGCAGTAAGAAGAAGACAGAACCAGAAAAGGCATAACCCGGGAATACAGATGAAAGCTCAGTTTTACGATACGCTCAACCGTCAGGTACAGGCACTGTTTGCCGGTGAAGACGATGTCATTTGTGCCATGGCCAATTTCTCAGCTTTGCTGAATGAACACCTTGAAGACATCAATTGGGTGGGCTTCTATCTGCTCAAGGGTGAGCAACTGGTGCTTGGGCCCTTTCAAGGGAAACTGGCCTGTACCCGAATTCCAATGGGTAAAGGTGTCTGTGGCACCGCGGCCGCCAAGGCCGAGACTCAGTTGGTTGAGGATGTACATCAGTTTGCCGGACATATCGCCTGTGATGCCGCCAGCAACTCGGAAATTGTGATCCCTGTTTACCAAAAGGGCGAACTGATTGCCGTGCTGGATATCGACAGTCCCAGCCTGTCGCGCTTCGATAAAGAGGATCAAACCGGGCTGGAGACCCTGGTGCAGAGTCTGGAAAAGTGCTTATTTGGTTAATTCCCGTACAATCTGCCACAATTGGTGGTCGCTTTAAGGCGCGTGCAGCTTATAATAGGCGGCCGCTTTGAGGGCCAAATGACCGTTTGTGGTGCTTGGCCGTATCAGGCTGAAATGTTAAGTTTTGTGTAATGCCTTTGGCAATGGCCGAATGCATGCTAATTTGTACGTTATCCCCCAAGGGGTTAACGAAGATGAACGACGCCGTGAGTACAGCAGACCTAACTGACCACTGACGTCCCCTGTTAACTGTGGAAGTAATGATGGAATCAACAGAAAAGTTGACCGACACCAACGCTATTCTGGCGTATTTGTATGAAACATTCCCTTTGTGCTTTATTGCTGAAGGAGAAACCAAACCACTGAAGATAGGACTGTTTCAGGATTTGGCTGAAAGGTTGGCTGATGATTCCAAAGTCAGTAAGACCCAACTTAGGGTCGCCCTGAGACGCTACACCAACAGTTGGCGCTATCTGAAGTGCATCAAGGAAGGCGCTCAGAGGGTGGATCTCGATGGTAACCCTTGCGGCGAACTGGACCCAGAGCATATTGAACATGCCAAGGCGACGCTGAAAGAGAGTCAGGAAAAAGCCAAGGCCCGCCGTGCTGCCGAGCCAGCCAAAGAAGGTGAAGCCAAAAAAGCCAAGCCTGCGCGTAAGCCTCGTCCTCAAGGGGACAAGCCCCGCAACGAGCGCCCACGCAGCGATAAAAAGGCGGCCCGTAAGCCTAGCAAGCCTGCCGCTCCAGCCGTGGAATTGGTACCAGCCGTATTGGAAGAGCTGAAACCTTCACAGCGAGTGAATGTCAAATTGGGTATGACACCGGTAGCCGGTGTGATCCTCGACATCAATAAAGAAGATGTTCACGTCCAACTGGATTCCGGCCTGTCAGTTAAGGTCCGCGTGGAACATATTCTGCTGTAAAATCATCAAATAGAAAGGAGTAACTTGCTGATGCGAAAATTTATTCTTGCTGCATCGATCGCCAGTGTCTTTATGGGATCCCAGGCGCTGGCTATCTCACCGGCAGTCCCGGTCAGCGAGTTACCCCATTTGCAACAGGAGCCGCAACACAAGGTTGCCAGTAAACGGATAACCGGCCTGTTCAGTCGCTCCCATTATCACAGATTCGATCTGGATGATGCCTTCTCGCAGCAGATCTTCAAACGCTTTCTTGAACAACTCGACTACCGCCGCAATGTATTGTTGCAGAGCGATATCGACAGTTTTAAGGTTTATGCCAATCAGTTTGACGATATGGTACGCAGCGGCGATCTGGAACCGGCGTACAAGATGTACGATCTGGTGCAGCAGCGCCGTTACGAGCGTTTTGCCTATGCCTTGAGTCTGCTCGATAAAGAGATGGACTTTAATCAGGCCGGCGATGCTTATGTCTTTGATCGTAAAGATGCCGCCTGGCCCAAAGACGAGGCCGAGCTCAACGAGCTGTGGCGTCAGCGGGTCAAGTACGATGCCCTCAACCTCAAGCTGACCGGTAAAGAGTGGCCGGAGATTGTTGATGTGCTGGGTAAGCGCTACAACAATGCCATCAAGCGCTTGAAGCAAACCAACAGTGAAGACGTGTTCCAGGGGCTGATGAATGCATTTGCCCGCAGTGTCGAACCGCACACCAGTTACCTGTCTCCCCGTAATGCCGAACGTTTCCAGATGGAGATGAACCTTAGCCTGGAAGGGATAGGCGCCGTATTGCAGATGGAAGATGACTACACAGTTATCAAGAGTCTGGTGGCCGGTGGTCCTGCTGCGCTGAGTGAGAAGCTGGCGCCTGAAGACAGAATTGTCGGTGTAGGTCAGGAAGGCAAGGAGATGGTCGATGTTATCGGCTGGCGTCTGGATGATGTAGTCGACCTGATCAAAGGCCCTAAAGGTAGCAAGGTGACTCTGCAGGTGCTGCCCAAGAAAGGCGGCTCCAATGCCAAACCCATCAATGTGACTGTGGTGCGGGACAAAATTCGTCTCGAAGACAGGGCGGCGACTTCCAAGATAGTCGAGCCGGAAACCGGTCCTTACGCTCAGCGTAAAATTGGTGTTATCCAGATCCCCGGCTTCTATATGGACTTATCCCGCGATGTGGCCAAGGAGTTGCAAACACTCAATGAAGCCAAGGTTGAAGGTGTGATTATTGACTTGCGTGGTAACGGTGGTGGCGCCTTGACCGAAGCGACTTTGCTTACCGGGCTGTTTATCGATCAGGGGCCTGTGGTGCAAATTCGTGACGCCAACGGTCGCATCAGCGAAAACCGCGACAACGATGGCAAGAGCTATTATGACGGTCCACTCACAGTGATGGTTGACCGTTACTCGGCCTCGGCATCGGAAATTTTTGCCGCTGCGCTGCAGGATTATGGCCGCGCCTTGATTATCGGTGAGTCTACCTTCGGTAAAGGCACAGTGCAGCAGCACAAGAGCCTTGGCCGTATCTACGACCTGTATGAAAAGCCGGTTGGCCATGTGCAGTACACTATAGCCAAGTTCTACCGTATTAATGGTGGCAGCACTCAGTTGAAAGGTGTGACTCCGGATATTCCGTTCCCCAGTGCTTTGGAGCCGGGGGAATATGGTGAGGCGGAAGAAGACAATGCACTGCCATGGGATAAGGTGCCTGTAGCCAAGTACCAGCCTTTGGGTGAAATCGGCGCAGAGATGGTCAGCAATCTTGCGAAACGCCACGAGAGTCGGATTAAGCAGGACGTCGAGTTCGGTTATATACTGCAGGACATCGGCGAGTTCAAGAAACACCATAAAGAGAAGAGTGTTTCTCTGGTGGAAAGTGAGCGCTTGGCCGAGCGGGATAAGGACGATCAGAAACAGTTGGCCCGCCTCAACGAACGTCGGGTTGACCATGGTCTCGAACCCTTGAAGTCTCTGGATGACGATGAAAATGTCTCCGAAGACGAGAAGAAAATCGAGACTCCGGATGCCTTCCTCGATGAAGCCGTCTATATCACTCTGGATATGGTGGACTATCAGAGATTGGCAAAAAACAGCGCAAATTGATGCTGGCTCCAGGAAACATAAAAACGCGCTGATTGCGCGTTTTTTGTTTGCTCCCAGCGCGAACAGAGGCAAGATCAGTCAACGAACTCAGCGACTGCCAGTGCCCAACGAATTAAGGATGACCTATGTCTGAAGCACAAACCCTTTCCCCGCAACAACTGCAGGCCAAGCACCTGGCCGATTATCGTCCACCGGCGTTTTTGATCCCCGAACTGTCACTCTCATTTCAGCTTGAACCCAAGCAAACCCGAGTGACGGCCGTCAGCCGGGTAAAGCGCAACGGCAGTCACAATGAGCCTCTGCAGCTTGACGGTGACGAGTTGGAGCTGGAGCAGCTGTTGGTCAATGGTGAACCGGCCGACTATCGCCTCGAGCCGGGTAAACTACTGCTTGAAACCGAACTCAACGAATTTGAATTGACTCTGGTGACTCGCATCAGCCCGGCCGATAACTCGGCACTGGAAGGCCTGTACATGTCCGATGGCGCCTATTGCACTCAGTGCGAGGCGGAAGGTTTCAGGCGCATCACTTATTTTCTCGACCGTCCCGATGTGCTGGCCAAATACCAGGTACGCATCGAAGCCGACAAGGCATTTCCTTTCCTACTCTCCAACGGCAACTTGCTGGAGAAAGGGGAGATGGCCGATGGTCGTCATTTCGCCGTCTGGCAAGACCCTTTCCCTAAACCCGCTTACCTGTTTGCCTTGGTTGCCGGTGACTTTGACCTGCTGGAAGACAGCTTTACCACCCGCTCCGGCAGAGAGGTCAAACTGCAGGTGTTTGTCGACAAGGGCAACCTGCACAAGGCCGGACACGCCATGGCTTCACTTAAAAAGGCGATGGCCTGGGACGAGTCACGCTTTGATCTCGAGTACGATCTCGATATCTACATGGTGGTGGCTGTGGACTTCTTCAACATGGGCGCCATGGAAAACAAGGGCCTGAATATCTTCAACACCAAGTATGTGTTGGCGGATAAAGACACGGCGACCGATGATGACTTTCACGGTATAGAATCTGTGATTGGCCACGAATATTTCCACAACTGGACCGGCAACCGGGTAACTTGCCGCGATTGGTTCCAACTGAGCCTGAAAGAGGGCCTGACCGTATTTCGCGATCAGGAATTCAGCTCAGATCTCGGCTCCCGGGCCGTTAACCGTATTCATGCCATCAAGGTCATCAAGAACCAGCAGTTCGCCGAGGATTCTGGCCCGATGTCGCATCCTATTCGCCCCGAAAGCGTGATAGAGATGAATAATTTCTACACAGTCACTGTTTACAACAAGGGCGCCGAAGTGATCCGCATGATGCACACCCTGCTGGGTGAGCAGGCCTTCCAGGCAGGGATGAAGCTCTATTTCGAGCGCCACGACGGCCAGGCGGTTACCTGTGACGACTTTGTCGCTGCTATGGAAGATGCCTCAGGTAAAGATCTGACTCAATTCCGCCTTTGGTATAGCCAGGCGGGCACCCCTCAGGTGACAGTGACCGATGAGTATGATGCAAGCACAGAGACTTACCGCCTGCACCTCAAGCAGTTCACCCCAGTGCGTGCCGGTGAAGCGGCCAAGGCACCATTGCATATTCCGTTCAGCCTGGAACTGCTGGGCAATGACGGCAACGCCTTGGTCAACCGGGTGTTTGATTTTACCCAGGCCGAGCAGACTCTGGAGTTCAAGGATATCAGTGTCTGTCCGATCCCTTCGCTGTTGCAGGACTTTTCGGCGCCGGTGAAGCTCAAGTATGACTACAGCACAGTGCAACTGCTCTGCTTACTGCGCCATGCCAGCAGTGAAGTGGCCCGCTGGGAAGCGGCGATGAGCCTCTTCAGCCGCGCCGTGTGGGCCAACGTTGCCTTGCTCGAACAGGGGCAGGGGATGCATCTGGATCCTCGGGTTGTCGACGGCTTCAGAGGTGTGATGCTGGATGAAGCTTTGGATAAGGGCCTTGCGGCCGAAATTCTCAAGCTGCTTTCAGTGTCTTCCTTGATTGAGCAGGCCGATAAGGTTGAATTGGATGCCCTGTTGCTGGCGCGCGACTTTGTGATTGAAGCCATCGCCACTGGCTGTGAAGATGAGCTGCTGGCCCGTTATCGTCAATTGCTGCCGCTGGATGAGGCCGCCGCCCGCAGTTTGAAAAACACCCTGCTTTGGCTGCTGGCCAAAGTCTCTGATGAGCATGAGTCTTTGATTGAACAGCAGTTTGCATCGGCCTCAGGTATGACAGATGCGCTGGGCGCGCTGCTTGCCGCCAACGATGCCGATTGTGATTGCCGCGATGCCCTGATGCAGGCATTTGAGCAGCGCTGGAACCAGACTCCTCTGGTGATGGACAAGTGGTTCAGCCTGCAGGCGATGGCGACAGATGATGAGGTGATCGCCAGACTCGAGACCCTGTTGCAACATCCGGCTTTCAGTCTGAATAATCCCAACCGGGTTCGTTCCCTGGTGGGCAGTTTTGCCGCGGCCAATGTGCGCCAATTCCACCGCCAGGACGGCAAGGGATATGCTTTCCTTACCGCCATGCTCAAACAGCTCAATCGCCTCAACCCGCAAGTGGCAGCACGGATCATTACTCCGCTGATCCAGTTTGCCAAGTTTGATGCCGGGCGCCAGGCCAAAATGAAGGCTTGCCTGCAGGAGTTGTTGGCTATGCCTGAGCTGTCACGGGATCTTTATGAGAAGGTCAGCCGCGCACTGGAAGACTGAGCTTAAAGATGGAATTTTACTTTCGCCTCAATCTGAGTTATCAGGACTTTTTACCTTACTATCAAGGTATTGCTGAAAATGTTGAGGTCAGGGAAAAGGGTGGCAAGATCCTCTGGATCAACGGCCGTCGTCTACGT
Organism: Shewanella sp. BJSY2023SW005; assembly: GCF_047314585.1. Lineage (NCBI taxonomy): Bacteria > Pseudomonadati > Pseudomonadota > Gammaproteobacteria > Alteromonadales > Shewanellaceae > Shewanella > Shewanella sp. BJSY2023SW005. Next base: position 38,488 of record NZ_JBKORJ010000057.1, on the reverse strand, counting down.
CCTTTTCTGACCGCCGATGGTATTCACGGTGAATTCCATCTCAGATTGGACCGGGATGGAAAGTTCATTTCCCTGAAACAACTTTAGAGTAATTACTTAAAACGGTCGACTAAATCAGTCGGCCGTTTTTTACAGCTGTAACAAAGGTTAATTCATTGAAATTAATTGGGTTATAGCTGTTAACCTTCACTGTCGTTTGCATACTCAACAAAAATTTAAATCCCTGCGCCTTTCCTGAATGACGGATCCGTCTTAAGTCCTCAAATCTGCACAATAAATTTCTCAGTATCCGCCTTGCTCATCAGCATTAATTGCTGTAACAATGGTGTTACCTGTGAGCTAACAAGATGTTGGTTGAGACTCCTATAACAATTAATCCAGCAGGTTACGGAGAAGCGATAAATGAAAACAGTGATAAACCGTTTTAACAAGTCGGCGCTCGCTTTGGGGGTGGCGTCGGCACTGAGTTTAGGGATGATCCCCAGTGTCGAAGCGGTGTCTTTCAAATGGGGCGATGTGGATGGCTCCTTTGATTCGACCTGGACCTTGGGCGCCAGTTGGCGCGTGGAAGGACGTGACTGGGATGGTCAGATAGGTAAGGTTAACCATCCCAGATTCGACTGGAGTGGCTATTCCGCTTTTACTGATACCAAGTACACGGCTGCCGAGATCTGGGCGCAGCCCGGTTCCTATTCCAGCAACAATGACTTGAGTAATCTCCTCTATTCCAAGGGTGATACCACCTCGGAAATCTTCAAGGGGCTGCATGAACTGTCGCTCAAGTATGAGAATTTCGGTATTTTCGCCCGCGGCATGTATTTCTATGATCGTAAGCTGAACGACAGAATTTACGATTTCAATGATCCTCTGACCGGCAACCGCTACGACCCTTGTGCCGACAAGCGCGCCGAGGAAGTGCAGTGTAAGGACATCCGTCTGCTGGATGCCTTCGTCTATGCCAACTTTGATTTCAATGATGGTGCCAATCCACTGACTATCCGTGTGGGTAATCAGGTGGTGTCATGGGGGGAAAGCACGCTGATTTCCCATGGTATTGCGGTGATCAACCCGGTTGATTTGAACATACTCAACGCGCCGGGCGCAGAATTGAAGGAAGCCTTCAGGCCACAGGGTATGGTGTGGGCCTCTTTTGGGGTGACCGAAAACCTGTCGCTGGAAGCTTTCTATCAGTATGACTGGGAGCCTATCTGGGTTCCGACTCCCGGGTCGATTTTCGGCACCAACGACTTTGTCGGTTACGGTGGTTACAACCAAAACGCTCAGCTTGGCTTCAACGCCAACCCGGATATCAATCTCGACTTCCTGACCCAGGAATATAACCGTCTGTCCAACATGATAGCCTCCGGACAGAATATTCCGACCGAGCAGTTGGTGCAGATGGCACTGGCTTATCCCACCAAGGTGACATTGGTGGAAGATGAAGCCGCTCCCAGCGATTCCGGTCAGTACGGTATCAAACTGGGTTATTACGCTCCGGAGCTGGGTGAAACCGAGTTTGGCTTGTACTACATGAACTACCACAGTCGCCGCCCACTCATCAGTGGTACCACGGCGGACTTCAGTACAGGCGCGCTGCTGTCAGATATGGCTGTGCTTGGGCAAAACGCCGGCAATATTAACCGTGAAGTGCTGCTGAGCCTGGACAGCTTCTCCAAGGCCCAGGTGGTTTATCCTGAAGATATCAAGCTCTATGGCTTTAGCTTCAACACCTTGCTTGGCGATACCTCTGTAGCCGGTGAAATCGCACACCGCCAGGATGAGCCACTGCAGATTGATGATGTGGAACTGCTATTTGCCGCTATGCCACAACAGCTTGCCAACGCAGGGCTGAGGCCGGATCTTGATGGTTTGTCCCAGTACACTTCCTATGTCAAGGATGTCGGTCCAGGTGAATACGCCGAAGGTTATATTCGTCTCGATACCACTCAAGCGCAGATGACCTTTACCCACTTGTTCGGTCCCACTTTGGGGACTGATAACCTGACCATGCTCGCCGAAGTCGGTGGGGTATGGATCCACGATATGCCAAGTTTTGATGAACTCAGGCTCAATGGCCCAGGCACGGGTCGCAGCGGCGGCAATCCGGATATGCCTGGCATCATAGAGGCGTTGCACAATGGCCCTGAAACCAATCCGTTCCCGACAGATTTCGCCTGGGGTTACCGGATTGTCGCCAAGGCCGATTTCAACAACGTGTTCTCCGGCATCAATATGTCACCTCGAGTGATTTTCTCCCATGACGTTGAGGGTATCACCCCGGATCCTATGTTCCTGTTTACCGAAGGTCGCAAGTCCGTGGCGCTGGGACTCAGTTTTGACTACCAGAGCCGCTGGGGCGCGGATCTTTCCTATAACAGTTTCTTCGGTGGGGTAGGCACAACCAACGCGATGGCCGATCGCGATTATGTGTCTTTCAACGTTAAGTTTTCGATCTGATAAGGACAATAAAATGAGAACTATAGCTATATTGTCTGCTGCTGTGATCCTGGCTTTGGGGGCCACCACAGCTGTAGAAGCCAAGATTTCCGAGGCCGATGCGGCAAAATTGGGTACCAGTCTGACTCCACTCGGGGCTGAGAAGGGCCCCAATGCCGATGGCAGTATTCCGGCTTGGGACGGCGGTATTACCACACCTCCAGCGGGCTATCAAAAGGGCATGCACCATCCTGATCCTTTCCCGGATGACAAGCCGCTGGCGACGGTTACCGCGGCCAACAAGGATCAATACAAGGAGTTTTTGACGCCTGGCCAGCTGAAAATGTTCGAAACCTATCCAGATAGTTTCAAAATGAACATCTACCAGACCCGGCGTACCGCTTCTGTGCCTCAGTTTGTCTATGATGCCACCAAGGCCAATGCTACCCGTGCAACTCTGGTAGCCGAGGGCAATGGTGTCGATGGCGCTTCCATAGGTATTCCTTTCCCTGAGCCGGCCAATGGCCTTGAAGCCATCTGGAACCATATCCTCAGATTCCGCGGTATTGATATCGAAACCGAGCGTAGCCAAGCCGCGCCTACCGCCAGCGGCGATTATACTCTGGTGGAAATGGCCGAAGAGATACGTTTCGAATATTCACGCCCGGATGCCAGTCTCGAAGAGTTGAAAAAGAACAATATCTTGTTTGAATTCAAACAGGTAGTTACCCAGCCAGCGCGTCTTGCCGGTACCGCGCTATTGGTGAAGGAAACCATGGATCAGGAAAAGGAACCCCGCCAAGCCTGGACTTACAACACAGGGCAGCGCCGGGTGAGAAAGGCGCCCAACGTGGCCTTCGACACTCCAGGTACGGTTTCCGATGGCCTGCGCACCACGGATGATTTCGATATGTTCAATGGTTCGCCTTCCCGTTACAACTGGGAACTGCTTGGCAAGAAAGAGATCTTCATTCCTTATAACGACTACCGTCTGCACTCGGATAAGGTCAAGTACAGTGAGCTACTCAAGCCAGGTCACCTGAACCCTGACTATGTGCGTTATGAAAAGCACAGAGTCTGGGTGGTCAAGGCCAGCTTGAAAGAGGGAATGCGCCACATCTACAAGACCCGGGTCTTCTATCTGGATGAGGATTCCTGGCAGGTATCAATCGCCGATCTGTACGACAACCGTGACGAGCTGTATCGGGTTGCCATGGCTCATGGCCTGAACTACTACGAGGTGCCGACTCACTGGAGTACCCTCGAGGTGTATCACGATCTGCAGTCCCGTCGCTATATCGCCATAGGTTTGGATAACGAAGGCCGTATGTATGACTTCGATGCCAAGTTGTCCGAGGCCAACTTCACCCCGGCAGCGCTGCGCCGCGAAGGGATACGTTAAGCCTGTGGCATCTGTAATGGGTGGCTGAGGTCACCCAGTTGGAAATTCCAGGGGCGCGTGCGCCCCTTTCAACCCTAAGGAAGTCTGTAATGTCGTATCGCATGCTTCAAGCAGCGGCTCTGGGCCTTGGCATACTCACATTCCAGGGCGCGATTTCGCCCCTTCACGCCGAAACGCAATCTGCAACCGGGGCTCTGACCGGCCAGCTGCAGCCTTTGGCCGTTCATTCTTTGATGTTGGATATTGCTCAGGCCGACAGCACTATGGTGGCGGTCGGTGAGCGGGGTCATATCTTAAGGCTCAGCGCCGATGCCAATCAGTGGCAACAGGTGGCGACACCGAGTCAGGCGCAGTTGACCAAGGTATTTTTTCTCGATGCCAATCATGGCTGGGCCGTGGGCCATGATGCCACCATTCTTGCCACCCAAGATGGCGGGCTCTCCTGGCTGCAACAGTTCAGTTCGCCAGAGCTTGCCCGGCCCTTGCTGGATGTTTGGTTTGCCGACTCGCAAAACGGAATAGCCGTTGGCGCCTATGGTCTATTTCTGCGCACCACAGATGGCGGTCAAAGCTGGCAGAAAGAATTTCATCCCGAGCTCTTGAGCCAAGATGATGCCGATTATCTGGCGGATCTCAAACAGCAGGATGAAGAGGCCTATCAGGCCGAGTCTGACTCTATTCTGCCCCATTTCAATCGGGTCATCGCCCTTGAAGACAAGCGCTTGCTTATGGTCGGGGAGTTGGGAATGGTAGCAATTTCCGAAGATGGCGGCCGTTTGTGGCAGCGACTGGAGTTTATTTATGACGGCTCTTTGTTCAATGCCATAGAACAGGATAAACAGCTCTATGTGTTTGGTCTGCGAGGGCATGCCTTCAGCGCACCGGAAGATATGAGTCAGTGGCAGGAGATAAAGATGCCGCTTGAATCGACCCTCAATGCGGCTGCGCCGGTCAAAGGGGGCCTGCTGCTGGTCGGCAATGGCGGCGCCGTGATTCGTTTGGATAACAACTTACACGCTGAGCTGGTGACCCAGCGCAGAGGGGAAAACTTATCGGCAGTTGCCGTTGACCCCAAGGGCCGGTTATGGATAGCCGGAACCAAAGGGCTTTTCGAACTAAAACAACAATAAAGGGCCATTATTATGTTAGACAGACTGGTCAATGGGATTGAGAGTTTTCTCTTTCGCAATCGTATCGGAGTGATACTGCTGTTTGCGCTGACCACGGTATTTCTGGGCTTTCAGGCCAGTCAGCTGAAAATGGATGCGGCATTTGTTAAAAACATTCCGCTGCATCACCCCTATATGCAGACCTACCTCAAACACCAGAAGCAGTTTGGCGGCGCCAACTCCATCATGGTGGCGGTAGAAGACAGCAGCGGTAATATTTTCAATCCGGCGTTTTTCGACACCCTGAAGAATGTGCATGATCAACTGTTCTTTATTCCCGGGGTAGAGCGCTCTCAGGTGAAATCCCTGTTTTCGCCGTCGACACGTTTTACCGAAGTGGTGGAAGACGGGTTTGCCGGAGGGCCGGTGATCCCGGCGGATTTCAGCACGACAGAAGCCGGGCTTGAGCGGGTCAGAGGCAATATCGAAAAGGCCGGCATAGTCGGCCGTCTGGTGGCAGAGGACTACAGCGCTGCCATGGTGACGGCGCAGCTGATGGACTTTGATCCGCAAACCGGCGAGCCATTGGACACTTTGGCGTTTGCTGCCCAACTGGAAGAGCAGCTCAGAGGCCAGTTTGAAAAAGACGGCATCAAGATTCACATCATAGGCTTTGCCAAGATGGCCGGTGATGTGGCAGACGGGGCCAAAGGGGTACTGCTGTTTTTCCTGATAGCCATTTTGGTCACGGCCCTGATGGTGTATCTCTTCTCCCGCTCTATGGTGTTGACCCTGCTGCCTTTGGTGTGCAGCTTGATAGCCGTGGTCTGGCAGCTTGGTCTCTTGACCGTGGTGGGCTTTGGCTTGGATCCCATGTCGATTCTGGTGCCGTTTTTGGTATTTGCCATAGGTGTCAGCCACGGGGTACAGATGATCAACGCCATCCGCAAGCGGGTCGCCGATGGTCAGAGTACCAAGGTGGCGGCGGCTTCGGCGTTTCGTAGCCTCTTGGTACCGGGCGGGGTCGCCTTGCTGTCGGATACCATAGGGTTTATGACCTTGCTGGCAATCGATATCGGCATTATTCGCGAGCTGGCTATTTCCGCATCGCTTGGGGTGGCGGTGATCATCCTGACCAACCTGGTGCTCTTGCCTCTGGTGATCTCCTTCTTCCAGATAAAGGCGGTTAAAGCGGATGCTGGCATCGAGGCCAAGACAGCGGCCTTTTGGCAAAAGCTCACCTGTTTTGCCACCCCAAAATATGCTGTGGTGGTGGTGGCTGCCACTGCGCTGCTTTATCTGGGCGGGTTGCAGCAAGCCGGCAAGATGCAAATCGGCGATCTTCAGGGCGGAGCACCGGCGCTGCATCAGGACTCCCGCTATAACCAGGACACCTTCTTTATTACCGATCATTTCTCTATCACCACAGACGTGATGAGTGTGATAGTGGAAGCCTATCCCGAGGCATGTACCTATCACTCGGCGCTGGAGAAGATTGACAGGTTCGAATGGCTGGCGCGCAACACCCCAGGGGTTGAGTTTACCGCCAGTATCGCCTCGGTGGCACGCCAGGTGAATGCCGGTTTCAACGAGGGGAGCCCCAAGTGGCAGGTATTGCCCAGGAGCCCGGCGAGCCTGGCACAGTTGGTGTCACAAATTCCTACCAGCACAGGCCTGCTGAACGGCGATTGCTCTGTGATGCCTGTTTATCTGTTTCTTAAGGATCATAAGGCGGAAACCATAGAGCAGGTGGTGAACAAGGTGAAGCTGCTGGCCGCCGAAATGGATGACGACAAGCTGAGCTTTAAACTCGCTTCCGGCCCGGTCGGGGTGATGGCGGCAACCAACGAGGCCGTGGCCGAGGCGCAGCTGCCTATGATGCTGTATGTCTATGGCGCGGTGTTTATCCTCTGCCTGATAAGTTTCCGCTCACTGAAAGCCACGGTTGCAGTGATTCTGCCTCTGTATGTGGTATCGACACTGGCGCAGGCACTGATGACTTGGCTGGATATAGGCCTGACGGTGAGCACCTTGCCGGTTATTGCCCTCGGGGTGGGTATCGGGGTGGACTATGGCATCTATATCCTGTCGACCATGGCCGTGAAACTGCGTGATGGTATGGCGGTGCAGCAGGCCTATTTCGAAGCCTTGATGGAGCGGGGCAGTGCGGTCATCTTCACCGGCCTGACCTTGGCCATTGGGGTGAGCACCTGGTTCTTCTCTGCACTTAAGTTCCAGATGGATATGGGAATTTTGCTTACCTTCATGTTTGTGGTCAACATGCTCGGGGCCATAATTATCCTGCCTGCGCTGGCGGCACTTTTCTGGCGCAAACACAGTTAGTGATGGGGGCAGGGGAAGAAGTTTCTCCTGCCCTTGCTGCATAGTTAGTCTGTTATTCCGATTACTTCTTCACCACTCCCTTCAATATCCCGTCATTGCTGGATTTGTACAGGATGTACCACTAAAATTTTGCTCGAATTATGGTGTGTTTAGTAATACACTGCGCGGCATGACCTCGGTCACAAAAAATTCAGGCCCGGGTCATTCGTCGAAGCATCCATATAATGAAAAAAGCGCTGCCATAGACGCTTAAGGAAACAGCAAAATGGCCTTGAAAGATGCAATGCCTTCAGTACTGCTTGAAAAGGTAGTCAGTTTAATCCACTCCAAAGTCCCTAAAGCACAAGCAAATCAGGTGGAACAGTTCGCCACCTGCCTCTACGCTCACATGTCCAAGGACGATCTCCTGGCCCGTAACGACAGCGATCTCTACGGTGCCGTCCTGAGTCTTTGGAATGCCCTGAACAGCACGCCTTGTGGGGAAACTCACTTAAGGGTATTTAACCCAAGCCAGGCCAAGCACGGCTGGCAATCAACCCACTCCATCATAGAAGTTGTGCAGCCCGATATGCCCTTCCTGGTGGATTCTGTGGGTATGGCCCTCAACCGTTTGGGGATCACGGCTCATATGATGTTGCATACGCCACTGGCCATTGAGCGCCAGGGCACAGACATCAAGCGAGTCAGCTTTGTTAACGACAGCAAGGAAGACAGCGACAAGGTGGCGGTATTCCTGATCGAAATCGACCGCCAAAGCAGCGACAAGGACATAAAACAACTCGAAAAAGAGATAGAGTCCGTGCTCGGTGATGTCGCCGCCGCCGTCAATGACTGGCGCGCCATGTCCGACAAGCTGGCAGAAGTGGCTGAAGAGCTGCCAAAGCGCCCATTCCCCGGTGAGAAAGCCGAACTTGAAGAAGCGACTCGCTTCCTTAACTATTTGAACAACCACCATTTTACTCTGATGGGTTATCGTCGCTACGACCTGCGAAAAGTCGAGGGTGACGTTGAGCTGGTGCCGGATATGGCAAGCAGCCTGGGCTTGATGAACAAACCCGGCAAGGCGCAGCCAGAGCACGGTTTGATGCTGTCTTCTTTCTCTGAATCGGCTCGCCGCGAAGCGCTGGACAACAGTTTGCTGATCCTGACCAAGAGCAGTGCCAAGAGCCGGGTTCACAGACCCGCCTATGTCGACTATATCGGCGTCAAACGTTTCGATGAGGCCGGTAATGTCGTCGGTGAAGACAGATTCATCGGCCTGTATGCCTCCAATCTGTACAACCGCAGCCCGAAAGAGATCCCCCTGCTGGCCGAGAAAGTCCAGCGGGTGATGGACAAGTCAGGACTGGCACCGCGCTCCCACGACTATAAAGCGTTGATGAATATTCTGGAAAACCTGCCAAGGGACGAGATTATTCAGGCAAGCGTCGAAGAGTTGTCGCACATGGCGCATGGCGTGTTGGAGATGCAGGATAGAGATAAACTCAAGCTGTTTGTCCGTAAAGACGGTTTCGGCCGCTTCCTGTCCTGTTTGGTGTATGTCTCCAAAGACAGATACAACACCCGTCTGCGTGAAGATACTCAAAGGATCTTCGCCCAAACCTTTAACAGTAATGAAGAGGTGGAGTTTACCACTTACTTCTCCGAGTCGAGCTTGGCCCGTACCCACTACATAGTTAAAGTCGACAACAACAATAATTTGGAACTCGATGTGGCTGCCATAGAAAACAATCTGATTGAAGCCGCTCGCTCATGGGAAGATAAACTTCAGAGCGCGCTCAACAATTCACTGGGTGAAGAGCAGGGTACTCGCCTGTTTAAGCGTTATCTGACCGCATTCCCGCAGAGTTACAAAGACGATGTGCTGCCGACTTCGGCAGTGGTGGATCTGCAGCAACTGGAAGCGCTGGACGATGACCATAAGCTGGGCATGTTGTTCTATCAGCCACAGGAAGCGGCGCCCGGCAGCAACAAGGTACGTTTGAAGCTGTTCCACAAGGATGAGCCTATCCATCTGTCGGATGTGCTGCCTATGCTGGAAAACTTCGGTCTCAGGGTGATCAATGAGCGTCCCTATGAAGTGAAGAGCACAGATGGTGCAACCTTCTGGATCCTCGACTTCCTGATGACAGTACAGGGTGGCGCCACTGAAAACCTGGCAGACAGCCAAGACAGATTCCAGACTGCGCTGGCTCAGGTTTGGCAGAAAAAACTGGAAGACGACGGCTTCAACCGTATGGTGCTGGCTACCGGGCTTTCCGGCCGCGAAGTGTCAGTGCTGCGCGCTTATGCCAAGTATATGCGCCAAATAGATGCGACCTTCAGTCAGGCTTACATCGAAGAAACCTTCAGCCGTTATCCGCAGATTGCCGATTCGCTGGTGAAGATGTTTATTCGTAAGTTCAATCCCAAGCTGAAGACCCGCACGCTGGATAAGTTTATTGAGCAGATCAATCTACGTCTCGATGACGTATCCAGCCTGGATGATGACCGTATCATTCGCCGCTATCTGGATCTTATCAACGCCACGTTGAGAACCAACTTCTATCAGCAAGATGCCGCCGGCCAGCCGAAGGATTATATCTCCTTCAAGTTTGCCCCCAACCAGATCCCTGAAATGCCCAAGCCGCTGCCGAAGTTTGAAATCTTCGTCTACAGCCCAAGGGTTGAAGGTGTGCATCTGCGTGGTGGTAAAGTGGCCCGTGGTGGTCTGCGCTGGTCTGATCGCCGCGAGGACTTCCGTACCGAAGTGCTGGGTCTGGTGAAGGCACAGCAGGTTAAGAACACTGTGATTGTGCCCGTAGGTGCCAAGGGTGGCTTTGTTTGTAAACAACTGCCGACCGAAGGCGGCCGTGAAGCTTTCTTCACCGAAGGTCAGGAATGCTACCGGATCTTTATCCGTGGTCTGCTGGATATCACAGACAATATCGTCAACGGTGACCTGGTTCCTCCTGTGGATGTGGTGCGTCACGATGAAGACGACCCTTACCTGGTGGTAGCCGCCGATAAGGGTACGGCGACCTTCTCTGACACCGCCAACGCCATTGCCATCGAATATGGCTTCTGGCTGGGTGATGCCTTCGCGTCCGGTGGTTCCAACGGTTATGACCACAAGAAGATGGGCATCACCGCCCGCGGCGCCTGGGAGTCGGTGAAACGTCACTTCCGCGAAGTAGGTATCGATTGCCAGACCACAGATTTCACCTGTGTGGGTATAGGTGACATGGCCGGTGACGTATTCGGTAACGGCATGCTCTTGTCTGAGCACACCCAACTGGTGGCGGCTTTCAACCACATGCATATCTTCATCGACCCAACGCCGGACTCAGCGACCAGCTTTGTCGAGCGTCAGCGTCTGTTTAATCTGCCTCGCTCCAGCTGGGAAGACTATAACAAGGAGCTGATCTCCAAAGGCGGTGGTATCTTTGCCCGTAGCGCAAAATCCATCAGTTTGACGCCGGAAATCAAGAAGATGCTGGCGACCGACAAGGATGCGATGACGCCGACTGAGCTGATCAAGTGCCTGCTGAAAATGCCGGTAGACCTGATCTGGAACGGCGGTATCGGTACTTATGTCAAAGCGGCCAGTGAAACCCATGCCGAAGTCGGTGACCGCGCCAACGACGGTTTGAGAGTCAACGGTGGCGAGCTTAAGGCCAAGATCATAGGTGAAGGCGGTAACCTGGGTTGTACTCAGCTCGGCCGTATCGAATACGCTGCCAATGGTGGCCGTATCAACACCGACTTTGTCGATAACGTGGGTGGTGTGGACTGTTCGGACAACGAAGTTAACATCAAGATTCTGCTCAACGCCCTGGTGGCCGAAGGCGAGATGACCCTCAAGCAGCGTAACCGCTTGCTGGAAGAGATGACAGATGAAGTCGCTCAGATAGTACTGCAGGACTGTAAAGATCAGACTCGCACCATCTCTGTGACTCAGGTGCGCGGCGCCGAGCAGCTCAAAGAGCAGATCCGCTTTATCAACTACCTGGAAAAAGAAGGTAAGTTGGACCGGGCACTGGAATTCCTGCCTACAGAAGAGGAGCTGTCCGAGCGTCTGGCCAGCGGTCGTGGTTTGACCCGTCCTGAGTTGTCGGTATTAGTGGCTTACGCCAAGATGGTGCTCAAGGAGCAACTGCTGACACCTGTGATCACAGATGACGCCTGGTTGAGCCAACTGCTGGTGGATTACTTCCCTGGCAAGCTGCAGCAGAAGTATGCCGACAAGATGACTCAGCATCCGCTGCGCGGTGAGATCATTGCTACCTCGCTGGCCAATGAACTGGTTAACGATATGGGGCTCAATTTCGTCCAGCGTATGCAGGATGAGACAGGCGCCTCAGTTGCCGATGCCGCCATTTGTTACACTATGGCTCGCGAAGTGTTTGGTTTGGCAGATTTAACCAAAGCCATTACTGACTTGAACGGCATAGTACCCGCGGTTGTTCAGGGCGAGATGCTGCACCAGCTGCGCCGTAACATGCGCCGTGCCTGTCGCTGGTTCCTGCGTAACCGTAGCCGCGCCATGAGCATAGAGCAGGTTGTTGCCTTCTATAAGCCGGTGTTCGACGAGCTGAAAGCCAATATCCGCTCTTATCTGGTAGCCGATGAGCTGGCGGGTATTGAAGAGGATATCGCCGCACTGGAAAAAGAAGCCGTGCCTCATGAGGTGGCCAGTCTCGTTGCCAACATGAGTACGCTGTTCTCGGCACTGGATATCGCTCAGATAGCTCAGCTGGAGTCCAAGCCGGTTTCACTGGTGGCAGAAACTTACTTCAAGTTGGGCGCCAGAATCGATCTGCACTGGTTCCTGGAGCAGATCGGTGGTCAGCCGGTGGCTAACCACTGGCAGGCACTGGCCAGAGCAGCCTTCCGTGAGGAGCTGGATTGGCAGCAAAGAGCACTGACATCGGCGGTACTGCGCAGCTGTACCGACAGCTGTGAGTCCGATGCCATTATCGAACAATGGGTCGAACTCAATCAGGGCTTGCTGGAGCGCTGGTTCCACATGCTGGCTGACTTCAAGACATCGCAAACCCATGAATTTGCGAAGTTCTCAGTAGCACTACGTGAACTGAATCTGCTGATCCTGCACTGCGAAGGGCAGAAGTAAGCTATTATAACAATAAGAGCCCTGGCAAACGCCGGGGCTTTTTTTAGGTCTAGGAGAAACCATGTTTTACAAACTCGCACAAAAAGTCATGTTTCAGATGGATCCTGAGCGCGCCCACAACTTTGCCATCAGTAGTCTCAGAACCACAGGTAACTCACCGCTGAACTGCTTTTATGCGCAGCATCTTGCCCCGGCCCCGGTCGAATTCATGGGGCTGACATTCCCTAATCCCGTCGGTTTGGCCGCCGGTATGGATAAAGACGGTGAATGTATCGATGCCTTTCATGCCATGGGATTTGGTCATATTGAAGTGGGAACTGTGACCCCAAGACCGCAACCCGGTAACGATAAACCTCGGCTTTTCCGGATTAAGCCGGCCAAGGCTATTATCAATCGCATGGGCTTTAATAATCTCGGCGTGGATAATCTGGTGGCTAATCTCAAGGCTAAAAAATCCAATGCCATGGTCGGTGTCAATATAGGTAAAAATAAAGATACACCGGTAGAGCAGGGGAAAGATGATTATCTGATCTGTATGGACAAGGTTTATGCCTATGCCGATTACATCGCGGTTAATATTTCTTCTCCCAATACACCCGGCCTGCGTACCATGCAATATGGCGAATTATTGGACGACTTGCTGGCGAGCTTAAAAATCAAACAAACAGAACTGGCAGAAAAGCATGGCAAGTATGTACCCATAGCATTAAAAATAGCGCCGGATCTAACCGAAGAAGAGATCGAAAAGATCGCCGAGTCATTATTGAAACATAAGTTTGATGGTGCCATAGCGACCAATACCACTTTGACCCGTGATGGGGTCAGTGGCCTGGCCAACTCCAACGAGACAGGTGGCCTCAGCGGTAAGCCGCTGAACAAGTTGTCGACCAAGGTGATCAAATATCTGGCGCAGTGTTTGAAAGGTGAGATCCCGATCCTGGGGGTAGGCGGTATTAATACTGCCGAGGATGCTCTGGATAAATTGGATGCAGGAGCAAGCATGGTGCAGATCTATTCCGGCTTTATCTATCAAGGGCCAAAATTAATTAAAGATATTGTTGACGCTTATAGATCCAAATAAGTTAAAAAACACTCAAAGGGATCGCAATTGCGATCCTTTTTATTTGAATCGATCGTTTTTTGATCTAAAGGATCTGTCTAAGATATTGTTATCTCAATCTAATATCTAAAACTTTTTTTGATATTGGGTAAAATATCATCTATTATTCCGTTTGTAATAAATCACAGGTCTTATTGGATTGCGTTATGTTATTAATGCCAAACAGAGATTGGCAATGGAGATATAACGATTCGTATGGTGTCCTTAGCGTATCGTTAGGTTCGGAAATGGAATTTCTGACTCCTTATAAAGCCAAGACTTTGATACCGGATGCAATGAAAGAAGCAGAATTTAGCGTCGAGCACGCCAAGTTCTATATTGACCTGCTTGATCGTCTAACCAAATCACTGTCATTGACGGATGCACAAGTGGTTCAACTGGCATTGAATGCTACCGCTGCTCACTTTATGCAAAAACCGCAGATGCCTAAGTCATGGTTCTTCGACACCAGTGCTGTCTGTGTTTACAGTGAGCCGGGAAAGATGTTTGATCTCAAATGTCGTGGAGAGCGTGTGCTGGTGATGGTGGTTGAGACCGGGCTGCAGGCTTCTTTGGTAATGATGTTGGCCAACGAATGTCGACTCAGCGATGTCAAAACCCTGACCCGCTTTGAAACCATCAAGGTGATGCACGATCGTCTGCATCCGCTCAGGGCACAGCAGCAGATAGTTGCTGCCTGACAAAGGTTGTCAGCGAGTATCAACGGGGCCTATGGCCCCGTTTTTGGTTTGTCTTCAGCCTGAGAATGTCTGGCTCAAGTGGTCAATCAAGGCCCTGAGTGCCACCGGCATATGCTCTCTTGAGCTATAGAGAGCGTAGGCCGTCATGACTCTCGGTGTCCAATCCGGCAGCAAGCATTGCAAGCTGCCATCTTTGAGTGCCTCAGCCAACAGATAATCGGGCAGTTGGGCGATACCGCTGCCGGCCTGAGCCGCCCTGAGTAGCACTGTCGCTTCATTGGCCACCAGTTGGCAGTTGACCGCTACAGATTCGTTCTGCTCTCCCTTGGAAAGATGCCAAAGATTGCGATTGAAATGGCGGTAGCCAAGGCACAGGTGTTGGCGAAGATCCCTGGGGTGCTGCGGCGCCGAATACTGTTTGAGGTATTCAGGAGAAGCCACCAGCTGCGAATTCACCTTGATAAGCGGCTTGCCAATCAACAAGGGATCTGGGCTTGAAGCAATACGGATCACCAGATCGACCCTTTCCGCCACCAGATCCACAGCGCGATCGCTCACATCCAACTCGATTTCCACCCCGGGATTAAGCCTGATAAATTGCGCGAGGCTCGCTGCCAGTCGTGCGTGTGCGAATGACATGCTACTGCTTATTCTCAGTTTGCCGGTCAATTGTCTGCGTCTCTCGCTTAGGCTGATTTCCAATGCCTCACGGGTCGAGAGTAACTGGCGACAATATGTCAGGCACTGATTCCCGGCATCTGTAAGGGTTACACTGCGAGTGGTGCGATTGAGTAATCTGGCGCCCAACCAATCCTCAAGCGTCTTGATATGGCGGGTTACCATGGCGCGCGACATCTCAAGCCTCTCGGCGGTAGCGGTAAAACTGCCACTGGCGGCCAGATCCACAAAAACTTCGGCGGCGGTTAATCTGTCCATCTGCGATTACTTGTCCGGATTATGCAACAATATTGCGCAATTTTAGCCGTATATCTGCATTAATTGAAATCATAAACTGGCCAACGTTGAAATTCACCGGAGTAAAACCATGCTTAAATCACTCGTATTGGCTGCCAGTTTAGTGTTGCCATTTTCTTTACACGCCGAATCGGACGCCCTCGACTTCAAAGTCTATAACGCCGACGGTAACAGCTTTCATGTCAACGCCACCCTGATAAGCGGTGACAAGGAAGCCATTTTGGTCGACACAGGCTTCACCCGCGCCGATGCCTTGCGACTGGCCGCCGAGGTTCTGGACAGTGGCAAACAGTTGACCACTGTATTCGTCAGCCAGGCGGATCCTGACTATTACTTCGGGGTTGCCACACTCAAGCAGTTTTTCCCTAAAGCAAAATACCTGACGACCCCGGCAGTGCATGCACAAATTTCGGCCAAGCTGGAAGACAAGTTGAGCTTTTGGATCCCCAGAATGGGTAGCAATGCCCCCCTCAAGGCGCAGCTGCCAGAGATATTTAAAGGCCGTCAATTAATGCTTGAAGGCAAGGCGATTGAGATAAAAGGTGACCAGGGAATGCTGGCTGACAGGCCATACCTCTGGGTACCTTCCAGCAAAACCATTCTCGGCAATGTGGCCGTCTCCGGGGGCTTGCACCTGTGGATGGCTGATAGTCAGAGCCAGAGTGAGCGAGCGGCCTGGAAGGCGCAGCTTGCGGAAATGGCGGCGCTTAAACCTGCCAAGGTGATCCCCGGGCACATGTTGTCTGAATCTTTTCTCGAGCAGGACAATATTGCCGCGACACTCAAGTACCTGCAGGATTTCGAACAAGCCGAAGCCGACACGCAAACCAGCGCTGAGCTTATTGACACCATGCAGCGTCTGTACCCGAATGCCGGGCTTGCTATGGCATTGGAGATAGGTGCCAAGGTCAGCAAGGGCGAGATGAAATGGTGAGGCTGCACTACTTTTTTGACCCCTTGTGCGGCTGGTGCCATGGTGCGGCGCCCCTCATTCATGCCCTGAGTGCCAGACTCCCGATAGTATTGCACGCTGGCGGCCTGATGGAGGCAACAAGAATAACGCCCGGTCTCAGGCAACATATCCTCAGCCACGACAGCAAAATTGCCAAGCTGACCGGGCAGCCCTTTGGCGACGATTACACTCAGGGTTTGCTTCAATGTCCTGACGCCGTGTTGGACTCGGGACCGGCCATTGCCGCCATCCTGCTTGCCGAAAAGGCGGTGGGGCAGGGATTGCCGCTGCTGGAGATATTGCAGCGTGGTCATTATGTTCAGGGTTTAAGGCTTGCCGAGCCTGAAGTGTTACTGCAACTGCTGATGGAGCTGCCGAGTCTCCAGGCGCTGGGGCGCGAGAAATTGGCTAGTGATCTGACGGCGGTTATGGACGCAAACTCAGCCGGGCAGATTTCGCCGCTGGCGAGCCATATCGCCCAGAGCCGGGCCATGATGGCAAAGCTCGGATTGGCAGGCTTTCCGTCGCTGGTTCTGGAAAGCGAAATCGGTGAGTGGCACCCTGTGCCTTTGAACCGCTTCTACGGCCAGACAGAGGCAATGCTGGGTTGGTTTGACTCAAGTTTTGCCAGACAGCTCTCTGGGATTGATGCCAAGAGAGATAATCCGAAAGCCGCGCCAAGCGCTCCGGCGGCTTGTATCCTGGGAGGCGGCTGCGATTAAGCTTTCCGCAAGGATTAGAGAGGGCTTAAAGGCGGTCAATGGGGCTGCAATCTTACTCTTGGCTTGAGTAAAATGAGCATCCTAAGCTTGCGCTGACAGCAGAAGGGGATGAATACCTATTGGTTGCATTCATCCCTTTCTCTTTTGCTTTGTTCGTTGGTACTGTGCCACTGCCTTATGTTGGCTTTGCTTTAACCCTATGCCGCTTTGGCCTGGGTGTGGCGTTTGGCCAGGTTGGCATGGATATCATCGAGGGACAGTTGCTGATCTTCCAGCAGTACCAAGAGGTGGTAGAGGAGATCCGAGGCTTCATTCACCAACTCTTCGCGATCATGAGTGGCCGCCGCCAGCGCGGTTTCCAATCCCTCTTCGCCCACCTTCTGGGCAATGCGCTTGGTACCGCGCTGAAACAGCGAAGCGGTGTAGCTCTCGTTGGGGTCTTCCTCCTTTCGGGAGGCTATAAGGCTTTGCAGGCGATTGATAAAGGGGTGCACTTCGCCGCAGGCCGGATTATCCCAGCAGCTGTCAGTCCCCTTGTGGCAGGTGGGGCCTATGGGGTTGGCCTGCAGCAGCAGGCTGTCGTTGTCACAGTCCACTCCTATGCTGACCAATTGCAGCAGATTGCCTGAGCTTTCGCCCTTGGTCCACAGCCGTTGTTTGCTGCGGCTGTAAAAGGTCACCAGGCCTTTGCTCAGGGTGATATCCAGGGCTTCGCGGTTCATATAACCCAGCATCAACACCTTGCCGCTGTGAAAGTCCTGTACTACGGCCGGCAGTAATCCCTGTTGTTTGTCCCAGTCCAACTGTTTGAGCCAGTCGGTATTGTTTGTCTCGGTTGTCATATCAAATACCTGTATTAGGTTGTGGGGTAATGCCACATTAGCTGCGAATGGCGACGCCGCTTTGCTTGAGAAAGGCTTTCAGCGCCTGGATCTCTATGATCCCCTTGTGAAATACGCTGGCGGCCAGGGCGGCATCGACCTTGGCCTTGGCGAAGACCTCGAGAAAGTGCGCCATGGTGCCGGCGCCGCCGGAGGCGATAAGCGGCACATCGCAGACGGCTCTCACTTTGGCAAGCTGCTCGATATCATAACCCTGGCGCACCCCATCCTGGTTCATCACATTGAGGACGATTTCGCCGCAGCCCTGACGTTGCACCTCTTCGACCCAATCCAAGGTGTGCCATTGGGTGTCGCGGGTCGCCGCTTCATCGCCGGTAAACTGTTTCACCTTATAGCTGTTATCATTGGCATCGAAGAAAGAGTCTATACCCACCACTATGCACTGGCGGCCGAATTCATCCTGCAGCCTGCGAATAAGGCTGGGATCCGACAGTGCCGGTGAATTGATGGAGATCTTGTCGGCACCGAATGCCAGCAGCTCGCGTGCCTGGGCCAGGGTCTTGATGCCACCGGCCACGCAGAAGGGTATGTCTATCTGCTGCGCCACCCGGCTGACCCAGGACTTATCCACCACCCGCGAGTGGGCGCTGGCGGTGATATCATAGAACACCAGCTCATCGGCGCCTTCGGCGGCATATCTGGCCGCCAGCGGCACGATATCGCCTATGGTTTCGTGGTTACGAAACTGCACGCCTTTGACCACCTTACCGTCCCGTACATCGAGACAAGGGACTATACGTTTTGCCAGCATGCGATCGCCTCCTCTACGCTGAATTCGCCGGTTAGCAAGGCCTTGCCGATAATCAGGCCGCTGGCGCCGGAATCCCTGACTGCGGCCACATCATCCAGACTGGCGATACCGCCGGAGGCCTGCCAGGCGATATCGGGAAAGGTCTGCGCCAATTCGCGGTACAGGGCCGTGTTGGCCCCCTTCATGGTGCCATCACGACTGATGTCGGTGACCAAGGCATGTTTAAGGCCCAAAGGGGCAAACTGGGCCACCAGAGATTCCAGGGTTTTGCCACCGCCACTCTGCCAGCCGTGAACCGCCACTATTTTCTCGCCCGCGGCATTGATATTGACATCCAGCGCCAGACAGATGGCATCAGGGCCGTATTGCTCGAGCCAGGCGCCAACCAGTTTGGGCTCACGCACCGCCAATGAACCTATCACTACCCGGGAAACCCCGGCCTTGAATAGTTCATCAAGCTGACGCTGACTGCGCACGCCGCCGCCCACTTGAAGTGGTGTATCCAGGGCGGCCGCGAGTGACGCTATCAGGCTGCTTTGGCAGCGGTCAGGGTTCTTGGCGCCGGTCAAGTCCACCAGATGCAAGAGTGAAGCGCCCTCGGCCTGATAAGCGAGCAGTTGGGCTTCAGGTTGCAGATTGAAGCGGGTCTCCTGTTGGTAATCGCCCTGAAACAGGCGCACTACCTGACCTTCTATAAGATCGATTGCCGGTATAATCATGCTGCAGCTCCGTTAAAATCATCCTGGGTCAGAGTGAGAAAGTTAGCCAGGATAAGGCTGCCGATAGCGGCGCTCTTTTCCGGGTGAAACTGCACTCCCATAAAGTTGTCTTTGGCAATGGCGGCGCTGAAACGCTCGCCGTAACAGCATTCGGCTATGGTGGCCGCGGAAGGCGCGGCGCAAAAGGAATGGACAAAATAGCAGTAGCTGCCTTCATCGATACCGGCAAAAAGCGGGTGCGCTTGGCCGTTGGCATCAAGTACGGGGCTCAGTTGATCCCAGCCCATATGTGGACTGGGCAACCCCTTGCAGTCGAGACGGCGTATAGTGCCCGGGATCAGCCCAAGACACTGGCATTCATCGGCATCCTCGCCACTTTCCTGCGAGCTGTCACACATGAGCTGCATACCGAGACACACTCCCAGTACCGGCTGTTTCAGCGCCTTGATAACAGGAATTAACTGTTTTTCAGTGAGCGCCGCCATGGCGGCTCTGGCTGTGCCCACGCCGGGAAGCACCACTCTTTCGGCGCTGCGGATAACCTCGGCATCATCACTGATACAGACGTCGGCGCCGAGGCGCTCAAAGGCGTATTTCACCGAGCTCAAGTTGGCGCAGCCGGTATCAATTATCACTGTCTTGGCAACGGCTTGGGTCATTACAACACTCCCTTACTGGAAGGCAAGGCATCGCCTTCAACCTTGATGGCCTGGCGCAGAGTGCGCCCCAGCACCTTGAACAGCGCCTCTACCTTGTGGTGGTCGTTATCGCCCTCGCAGCCAAGGTGCAGGGTGCAGCGCAGGCCGTCGGCAAAGGAGCGAAAGAAGTGCGGTACCATCTCTGTGGCCAGCTCCCCGACCTTTTCCCGCTCAAATTCGGCGTTGAACTTGAGGAAGGGACGGCCGGAAAGATCCAGCAGGCAGTCGCCACGGGCTTCATCCATGGGCAGGGAAAAGCCGAAACGGGCAATACCGCGTTTATCACCCAGCGCCTGACGCAAAGCATCGCCCAGCGCCAGCGCGGTATCTTCCACACTGTGGTGATCGTCTATCTCTAGATCGCCGTCAACCTTGACTGCCAGTTTGAAATTGCCGTGAGTGGCAATCTGATCCAGCATGTGATCGAAAAAGCCTATGCTGGTATTGATGTCGCTGTTGCCGGCGCGGTCGAGATCCACCTCGACCCGAATGTCGGTCTCTTTGGTGGTGCGCACCACAGTTGCTTGGCGACCCCGGCTCAAGAGGGCATCACAGATATCGTCCCAGTTGAGCTTTTCCCTGTCATAGCGATAGCCGGTCAAGCCCATGGCCTCGGCCAGGGCAATATCGGTTTCCCGATCACCAATAACCGCCGAGCGGGTGAAATCCACCAGGCCCTGGGTCAGAAACTCTTTTACCAACCCGAGTTTGGGTTTGCGGCAACTGCAGTTTTCATCGTTGAAGTGAGGGCAAATCAACACCTCGCTGAAGTTGACCCCCTGGCTTGAAAAAATCTGCATCATCAGATTGTGGGGCGCATCGAAGTCTTCTTTCGGGAAGGAGGGGGTGCCCAGGCCATCCTGATTGGAGACCATCACCAAGCGGTAACCGGCGCTTTGCAGTTTGAGCAGCGCCGGAATAACGCCGGGTTCAAACACCAGCTTATCCAGTCTGTCCACCTGTTTGTCGGTTTGCGGCTCTTCAATAAGGGTGCCGTCGCGGTCGATAAAGAGTATTTTCTGGCTCATTGATGTTTCCTTGTGCCGGCCGCTGCCGGGCTGATTATTATCGTTATTGCATCTGGCTCAGGGCGGCGAGCAGCCGCTCGGTATCTGAGTCATCGCTGAAACTGAAACGTATGGCGTCGACAAGACGCGGATCCCGGTAGCTGCGGGCGACTATGCCAAAGCGCTGCAACTGCTCACGCACCTTGGGGACATCGGCGAAATACGCCAGCAGATAGTTGCCGCCACTTGGCAGTACCCGGGCACCGAGTCTTTCCAGCGCCGCAGCCACTCTTTGCCCCTGGGTCTTGAGCAGCGCCACATCGGCCTGCATTCTGGCTATGCCCTCAGGGCTTAACGCCAAAGCCGCCAAGCGTGCCACAGGGACAGGTACCGGGTAGGGGGCCAGCACCTGTTTTACCATCTCGATAATGCCTTCATTGGCCAGCATAAAGCCGCAGCGGGCTCCGGCCAGGGCAAACGCCTTGGAGAGGGTGCGCAGCACAACCAGGTTGGGATAACGCTCGAGCAAAGAGGCGGCGCTCAGCTCGGGACTGAATTCAATGTAGGCTTCATCCACTACCACCAGCGTGTTTGGCATGGCCTCGAGCACCCGCAGAATTTCACCCTGGCTTACCCAGGTGCCTGTGGGGTTGTTGGGGTTGCAGATAAACAGCAGTTTGGCGCCTTGGGCCAGGGTTAACGCTTTGGGCAACTGAAAGTTGTCATCCAACGACAGTGCCTTGACCTCGACATTGAAGGTCGCGGCGCTGATGGCGTACATGCCGTAGGTGGGGCCAAAGAGGGCGATGCTGTCTGCCCCCGGGGTGCAAAAGGTGCGGATCAGCAACTCTATTGCTTCATCGGCGCCGCGGCTACAGATGAGCTGCAAATCTGAGACTCCGGCATAGGCGGCATAGGCGGCTATCACCTCTGGCGGCTGGCACTCGGGGTAGCGATTGACCCGGTCGATATCCGTGTGGTTGAAGGGGGATTCGTTGGCATTGATCCAGACTTCCCCCTGGCCGCCAAGGCGCCTGGCGCTTTGATAGGGCTCGAGTGTCAAAAGCTCGGGGCGGGCCAGAGCGGCGGCCAGCTCGCGGCTTTGGCGGGTAACGGCTGCAGTGCTGTTCTTTGGATCCTCTGTGGGGGTATTGATGGCTGCAGGCATGGCTTTTATTCCTCCATACTCGCGGACGGCGCGCGCGATGATGAAACACTCTCGGATAAAGCACTTGGGGATGAAACACTCTCGGTTGAAGCTTCTGCTCCGGATACCCCAAGAGAGGCCAGACGCAGGGCAACGGCATTGCTGTGAGCGTCAAGCTGCTCTGCCTGGGCCAGGGTCATTACCGAGGGCCCCAAGGCGCACAGACCTTCGGCGCTCAGCTCCTGCACGGTAAAGCGGCGGCAGAAATCTGCCAGTGACAGGCTGGATACCGAGCGGCTGTAGCCGTAAGTGGGCAGCACATGGTTGGTGCCGCTGGCGTAATCACCCATAGATTCCGGGGTATAAGGGCCGAGAAACACAGAGCCGGCAGCGCGAATTTGCGCCAGCAGCGCTCTTGGGCTGCGGGTCTGGATGATCAGGTGCTCGGGGCCATAGCGGTTGGAAACGGCTGCGGCTTTATCCAGTGAATCGAGCAGTAAAATACGGCTTTCGGCCAATGCCTGGCGGGCAATATCGGCGCGGGGCAGGGACGCAAGCTGCTTGTCCAGCTCTTGGATGACGGCTTTTGCCAGCGATTCACAGCTAGAGAGCAATATCACCTGAGAGTCGGGACCGTGCTCGGCCTGTGACAGGAGATCGGCCGCCACAAAGGCTGGACTCGCAGTCTCATCGGCGATGACCAGCACTTCGGATGGCCCCGCGGGCATGTCGATACTGACTCGCGCCCTGGGATCCTGGGACAACTGGCGCTTGGCTTCGGTGACGTAACGGTTGCCGGGGCCAAATATCTTGTCCACCGGCACTATGGTTTCCGTGCCCAATGCCAGCGCGGCAATGGCCTGGGCGCCACCGGATTGGTAAATCTCTTCGATGCCGCATTCGCTGGCGGCGTAGACGATGGCGCTGTCTATCGGAGCCGGGCTTATCAAGACCCGGCGGCGACAACCGGCAATTCGGGCCGGCAGCGCCAGCATCAACACAGTGGAGATCAGCGGCGCGCTGCCGCCCGGTATGTAGAGGCCGACGCTGTCTATGGGCTCACTTCGGAGCTCACAGCGCACTCCGGCCTGGGTATTGATATCCAAAGCCTGAGGCTGCTGCGCGCTGTGGAACACATCTATGTTGGCCATGGCGGTCTTGATGGCGTCTTTGAGCTCAGGGCTAACGTCCTGGGCAGCGGCCTTTATCTGCGCCTGACTGAGGGCGATACTCTCAAGGGGGATATTATCAAAGTGCTCACTGTACTCCCTGAGGGCTTGGTCTCCCTTGGCGGCGACGGCCTCGATGATCTCGCCGACGCTCTGCTCGAGCGCTTTGCTGCTTACCAGGGAGGAGCGCTGGAGTGCAGCGACCTGCTCGCTTTCGCTCAGTTTGTCCCATACCAGATACTGCATGCTTCACCCCATCATCTTTTCAATTGGCATTACCAGAATCGAGCTGGCACCGAGCTTGGTCAGCTCTTCCATTGTGTCCCAAAACAGATCTTCTGTGCTGACCGCGTGGATGGCGACCCGGTTGCTGTCATCGTTGAGCGGCAACACTGTGGGGTTCTCGGCGCCGGGCAGCAGGGCAACAATCTGCTCCAGGGTTTCAGTGGGAGCGTGCAGCAGGATATATTTGCTTTCCCGGGCACGGATGACGCCGTTGACCCGGCTCATCAGCTTGTCGATCAAGGCCTGTTTGGCCGGGGTTTGGGTTTGCTGTGATTGGATGACACAGGCCATAGAGCGGAAGATAACTTCGGTCTCGTACAAGCCATTGGCTTCCAAAGTGGCGCCGGTGGAAACCAGATCGCAGATCCCGTCGGCGAGTCCGGCACGGGGGGCCACTTCTACCGAGCCCTTGAGCATACAATCGCGATAACTTATGCCCTTATTTTGCATAAAACGGCGCAACAGGTTGGGGTAGGAGGTGGCAATTCGCAAGCCTTCCAGTGAGGCGGCGTCCTGATAAGGGAACTCACTGGGTACCGCCAGCGATAAACGGCAGGCGCCGAAGTCCAGTTGTCTGAGTTTGTTGCAGGCCGAAGGTTTGCCCAGTGTCTGCCGTTCTATCTGCTCCTCTTCCAGCACATTCTCGCCAATGATCCCCAAATCGACCACGCCATCCATGACCAGGCCGGGAATGTCGTCATCACGCACCCGCAGCAGATCCAGTGGCATATTGTCGGCGTGGGCTATCAGACGCTGTTCGTTAACGGTGAATTTTACGCCGCAGTTTTTCAGCAGTTGTTGTGATTCTTTCGAAAGCCGGCCCGATTTCTGGATGGCGATGCGCAGTCGATTTGAAGTCATAGTGGTCATTCCTGTTGGTCAATTCAATCTTGGTTAAAAAACTCAAATCCGGAAACGAAAAACCCCCGGAATTCCTTCCAGGGGTTTTCAGATCTTATGAATCAACCGCCAGAAGGAATGAACCTTCGGCAGTCAGCTCCGAAGGCTACCGCTCGTGGTGGTGATGATGGATAGCGTTGCGAAGCTGTGTCATGTAATAAATCCTGTGATTTCACGCTGTAATTTTGCAGCGCATAAACATTCAATTCTGAGCCAATTCGGCTGGTGTGTTTTAAGCTAATCCCTTTGGCTGGAATTTGCAACACCCAAAATCAAAAAATGTCTGCTGCTTGAAAAGGATTCATCAAGCGGCCCGCTTGGGCATAAGTTTGCGAATCGTTAGCTAAAGAGTTGGTGTAAGTGGCTATGTTAACTATGTCAGCTATGTCAATGCCAACTCTGTCAACTATGCCAACTCTGTCGGGTAGAGCGGCTTGGCGATAAGGTTTGTCCCTTGTATCCGTCACTCAAATAGCGATAATGCACGCCATACCCCAGGGCAAAATGGAGCACAATGCGTAATCGACTCGTCAGCGAAACGGCACTGGCCTTTGCCCCGGGCGGCCCTTTGGCCACCAATATCAGGGGCTTCAAGCCTAGGGAGCAACAACTGGAGATGGCCCGCGAAGTGGCCCAGTTACTCCATGGCTCAAGCGGCGCTGCAGTGCCTTTGGTGCTCGAAGCCGGCACAGGGGTTGGCAAGACCTTCGGTTATCTGATCCCGGCGCTGCTCTCCGGCAAGCAAGTGATTGTCTCCACCGGCTCAAAGAACCTGCAAGAACAGCTGTTTTATAAAGATCTGCCGGCCTTGCTGCAGATGCTGGATCTGCAAGTTAGGGTGGCGCTGCTCAAAGGGCGCAACAATTATCTGTGTCAGTTGTTGCTGGAGCAGCAGTTGAATGGCGCCCAGAGCCGCAGCCCGGAAGTGCTCGATGATCTGCTCAGGATAAATCAATGGGCCGCGGCCAGCACAGATGGCGATCTCGGTACTCTGGCTACGGTTTCCGAACAGTCGCCGGCACTGGCGCTGGTGGCTTCTTCGAAAGAGCGCTGCAGCGGCAAGCGCTGCGCCTTCTATGACAGCTGCTTTACCCGCAAGGCCAGACAGAAGAGCCTGGAAGCCAGGATTATCGTGGTTAACCATCATCTGTTTTTTGCCGACAGGATCCTCAAGGATACCGGCTTTGCCGAGTTGTTGCCTGATGCCGATGCGGTGATTTTCGATGAGGCTCACCTGCTTGCCGATATCGCCGTAACCTACTTTGGTCGCCAACTGTCGCTCGCGGCTATGCAGCGAGTGCTGGAACGGGTGGAGGCGGTATATCAACAGGAACTCAGGGATACTTCACAACTGAGCGATCTCGCCAGACGCTGCGGCTCCCGCCTGGCGGATTGGGCGCAGATGACCCAGGCTTCCGGGCAAAGCGACTGGCGCCCCTTGTTGGCCGATAAAGAACTTGCGAGGCAATGCTGGCAGCTGCTCGAAGAGTTTCGGGCGCTGGAGCGAGTGATGCTGGCCAATATCGGTCGCAGTGATGAACTGGATGATTGCCTGGAAAAATGGCTCGACTACTGTGGGCAGCTGGAGCAGTTTTTCAACTGTGAAGACCAAAGTGCGGCTTACAGCATAGAGCAGGGCAGTCGCCTGCCGACGCTGAGAATGGCGCCTATTGATGTTGCCAAGGCGTGTCAGGCGCTGTTTGAGGTGCAAACCCGATGGCTATTTACCTCGGCAACGCTACAGGTGAATCTCAGCCTGAACCATTTTTGCCGGACATTAGGGCTTAAGGAGGCCAGGGAGCTTATTCTGGACAGCCCCTTTGACTATCGGCGCCAGGCGATTTTGTGTGTCCCCAGGGAGCTTGGGGATGTGCGCTCTGAAGGGGATTATCAGTTTCGGCGCCTGCTTGAGGTGTGCGAGCAGGCGATTAATGCGGCCAAGGGCCGAACCTTTATTTTGTTTACCAGTCACAGGATGCTCCAACGGGTGGCGCAGGCGCTTCATGGTCGCAGCCGCTATCCACTCCTGGTGCAAGGCAGCGCCGGCAAGCAGACTCTGCTGAAAAAGTTTCGCCAGCTGGGTAATGCCGTGCTGCTGGGCACCGGCAGTTTTTGGGAAGGCGTGGATGTGCGCGGCAAGTTACTCTCTTGCGTGATAATCGACAAACTGCCCTTTGTGTCTCCGGACGATAATCTCTATCGCGCCAGAGCCGCAGAGATCAGTAAGCGACAGGGTGACCCCTTTATGGAGTTGGCCTTGCCCCAGGCTGTGATAGCACTCAAGCAGGGTGTTGGGCGGCTCATTCGTGACGAGAGCGACCGCGGTGTGCTAATTCTCTGTGATAATCGCATCGTCAATCGCAGTTATGGTCAGGCATTTCTCAACTCCTTGCCGCCCATGTACCGAACCCGCAACTTGCAGTCTGCCTTGTCTTTTCTTGAAGGGATAGATTGATTAAAAACAGTTAGATACTGTATTTGATAGTATTAATTCAATTTTTGGAACAAATAAATTGATAGTAAAAAGGCGCCTAAAACTAGGCGCCTTTTGCTCTCTGTCTCTCTGTACTAGCTATTAGCCGCGATCTGCGGCCAGCCAGGAAGCAAATTGCTTGGTGTAGTAACTGACAATCAAGCTGGCACCGGCGCGTTTGAAGCCGACAAAGCTTTCGGTAACCACAGCTCTTTCGTCCAGAGCACCGGCCAGAGCCGCAAACTTGATCCCGGCATATTCACCGCCCACATGATAAGCTGCCAAAGGCAACTCGGTACGCTCTCTCAATTGTGACAACACATCCAGATAAGGCGTACCTGGTTTAACCATCAGAATATCGGCGCCTTCCTCTTCATCGAGCAGAGCTTCCAACAGCGCTTGCCGGCCATTGGCGCTATCCAGTTGATAACCTTTACGATTGCCGCTGAGTTCACAATCTACCGCCGCCCGGAATGGGCCGTAGAAAGAGGAGGCAAACTTGGCCGAGTGGGCCAAAATGGCGACATTTTCAAAACCGGCCGCATCCAGGCCCTCGCGTATGGCCCGGATCTGGCCGTCCATCATGGCCGAAGGGGCCAGCATGTCGGCACCGGCGCGGGCAGCGCAGACAGACTGCTTGACCAGGTTTTCCACAGTCGCGTCATTACAAACTTCATTGTGCTCAACCACACCGCAGTGGCCGTGATCTGTGTACTCGCAGAAACAGATATCCGGGATCACCAGCATCTCGGGCGCTTCCTGCTTGATGGTGCGGATCATCCGTGCCAACAGGCCGTCATCGTTCCAGGTATCGCTGCCGATGGCATCTTTATGGTGTGAAATACCAAAGGGCATTACATAGCGGACTCCGAGGGCTTTAAGCTCACGGATCTCAGCTGCCAGCATGCTCTCGGGCAATCGGCTGATCCCGGGAAGGGTGCTGATGGCCACAGGCTCAGTAATGCCTTCTTCGATGAACAGTGGGTGTACCAGATCTGTCAGGGAAACTTGCTGCTCGCGAACCAGAGCCCGCATGGCTTCTGAGCTGCGAAGACGGCGAAGGCGACGAAGAGGTTTGGTGAAGCTGCCGTGACGGCAATGACTGTCTGACATGAGATTTCCTTTACTGCTATGGCGGGTGCCTGTTTGCCGAATATTGTCTCAAGACCCGGAAACCAGCACTAAGCTATTGAGGTTAAAGGGGCGCGAGCGCCCAAGTGCGCCTAGGATACCCTTTGCAGGAAACGCGATACTATGACAGGGATCACAGTTCATCCAGGCAGATGTTGGCAGGTGCAATACTAGTCTCACAGGGATGTGTTCCCTGTTGCCAATGCTGTTTGTCGAGCTTTGCGGTGCAGCCACTGTCTTCCATCAGGGCCCGCTCACCGTCTGCGCTGCAAAGCAACAAGAGGGCATGATCCTCGATACGAAACAGGTGCAGTTGGTATTGACTGAATGGCTCGAGCAGGGAGGCGTCATGGGCTGTGGCCAACGCCAATAAAGTTTGGCCGTCGAGGTTGGCCGGATGATTTTCATAACGTATGGTGGCTTCGGCCGCGCTGGTCACCTTGGTCAGTGCCGGTGCCAGTTGTTGGTATTCCTGATCATGCCTGTCACCGAGTCCGCAGCCACCAAGTGTCGGTAGCAGCACCAGCAGCAGGCAGACGATTGGGCCTTGATGGAAAATTGATTTCATCCTTGAATCCTTATCTACAAATAGTGCTAGGTCGGCGTTAGTTCTTGCCAAAAGGCCAGTTTACCTGCGGCATCCCGGCCCGTGTCCAAATTCCAATCTTTGATACTTTCCAGATAAGCGCTGTCTTGCTCCAGCACACCGCTGGCGATAAGTTGCCAAAAGTGTTTGACGTTTTCTCTGGCGCGCAGAAAAATTGCGTCATAATGCATATCGCCCTCAGGGGTGGTCAGGGTTAAATACGTTTTTTCAATCTGCTCCTGCTCCGGATATAGGACGGCGAACTTGACGCCCAGGTGGCGGGCAAACGGCAGCAGTCTGTTGCCTTCCTCGGCAATCTTGTCCACCACAGTGATAAAGCCTTTATGCCAGTCATTGATGGCCGGCGGGTTACTGGCCCATTCCTCTATATATACATCTTTGAAGCAGTTGTCCCACAATCTCTCTATGACAGGATCCAGTTTCTGACCTGTGGCATCGCAGCAGGCGGCAATACCGGAATCCAGGTGTTCTGACAGACCGATTGCCCCGAGATTGAGCTTGGGATAGATGTAGGCATCCTGATGCATTTCACAATACCTGTGGGCATCGGCGTTTTCTTTGTAGGGGCCTACTTTCATCTCAATAACCGGATGGACAGTGACATCTGTGATCACATGGGCACAATAGCCCAGCAACCAAGCCAGGCCCTTGTCGCGTTCTTCCCCTTCACTGCAGGCCAGGTGACGAACGCCGGCTTTGAGCATTTCGCCGCTATGCTGGTAATGCATCTTGTCGGCCCAACTTTTGGCCTGTTGGCGGTCATTGAGAGCAAGATAGGGATAATCCGGGCTGACCGCCCCGAGCTCGCAGTACTTGAAGTGTTTCAGTAAGGCGCGAATAGCGTCCTTGGGCATATGGGTAACCGCCTCCAGCTCAAGTGGCTGTCTGAGGCTATTGACCAGTGTGAGGTGTGCATAGGCGCCTGGCATTCCCTGGCCTCCAATCCTTTGCTGTTGCGTGCTGTTCCTTGAGGTTAACCTTAGCCGCTGAAGGTGAAAACAGCCATAGCCCGAAGCTACTATCAAGCGCAATTCACTCAAGAGTAAATCAGACTGGCCGCTTTCCTTGGTTGATACCCGGAAACCCTCTTCCTTAGGAAACGGCCGGTGAAGCCTGGGCTTTACTGTGGCGGATATGGCGCTCCACCAGAGCGCCTATCAGGTACATCATCAAGTAACCGCAGCCGAGGGCGAGGATCACCGCCACCACATTGGCCGTCAGTTGCCTGAGCAGGAAGAAGGCGCCTACCAGAGTAATGATGCCGGCCAGGCGGATCAGCAAACTGGCATTGAAGTAGCCTTCGGCCTTGATATAGGCCAGTTGATAACCGTTGAGCATCAGAAAAATGAAGAAAATGGCATAATGCAGCAGTACCGGGACGGCGCCGTGATACAGGGGCGGAAACAGCATTCTGAACAGACTCTCGCCGCCCAGCAGCATGACAACAAAGAAACTGATGCTGACAATCAGCGCCAGCTTGTAGAGCCAGTGTTTGATGGCGCGGATCTGTTCATTGTCCCGGGAGCGAACACAGACCGCCAATTCCGGCAATACGAAGCGGTAGATAGGGAATACAAACAGCAAGGTCATGTAGGTAAATACCGGCCTGACTACCACCTGAAAATCTCCCAGCTCTTCGACACTGAAATAACGTATGGTCAGCAGTACGGTAATATAGATCATCAGAATGCTGGAGCCTGCCTCGAGCGAGGCGGTGACACTGCGCTTCATGAAGCTTTTCAACGCCGGCTCCAGATTGACCTTGGCGAGCGGCGCGGTGGCGATTTGACGCCGCCTTCTCAGATACATAAAGGCCGCGATAATCAGAGACGACAGCGTCGTGGCGTAAAAGAGTGCCCCCAGCGGCGCCATACTCAGCCCGTAGTAACACAGGGCAAAGGCCAGCACCAAAGACAGCGGCTCCATCCAGGTTACCTTGTTGCTGATTTCATAGAGGCGATACATGGCAACCAGGTTGGTAAAGTACACCTTGAGCCCCATGCTGACTATGATGCCCACCAGTTGCAGGTACTCCACATTGATGGCGAGTTTGTGCTTGATATAGGGCAGTATGATGCCCCAGGTCAGCAGCACTACAAGGATCAGCACATAGCGGAAAATATTGATGATATCCCTGTCGTTGCGGGTCTGGCTGTAGGACACCACCATAGACGAGCGAAAGCCTGTCATCAGGATCAGTGACAGCGAGATGATATCGATAACCGTGTGGTAGATAGCCAGATCCGCCTTGGGAACCCAGCTTGCGAGCCAGACTTTAAAGGAAAACCCGATTGCTATGCTGATGAGAGTGGCCCAAATACCGGCGACAAAGGCACGTTTCAACCGCGAAACTGCGGTTTCATTGGAAGACTGAGAGAGGCTGGACATAACAGACGCTAACCGAAAAGGGGACTCCATATTAGTTGAGAACTGTTCTCATTGTCCATGATAAGGATCACAAGGGCAGATCCGGGCTTGGTTTCGGCGTATTTGATGGTATGATCCCGCCGCTATTAACTCGCCGAAGGCCATACCTTCGCCCATCAAGGTTGAACCCATGACATCGACTACACTTGCCAATTCTCCTGTTATTCTGGCCCTGGATACCTGTACCGAACTCTGCTCAGCGGCGCTGGCATGGCAAGGTGGCAGTATTGCGGAATCTGTCGATGCGCCCCGTGAACACAGCCAAAGATTGCTGCCCATGATAGAGAACTTGCTGAGCCAATCCGGACGCAAGATGCAGGATATCGGCCTTATCGCCTATGGCCGTGGGCCGGGGAGTTTCACCGGTATCCGTATCTGCACCTCTATGACTCAAGGGTTGGCGCTGGGGCTGGATGTCCCTGTAATCGGCATCTCTACCTTGGCCGCCATGGCGCAGCAAGCGATAACTGAACATGGTGCGCAGCAGGTGATTTGTGCCATAGATGCCCGCATGGGCGAAATCTATTGGGCGGCGTTTGAACAGGAATCCGGTATGGCCAAACTGGTTGGCATAGAGCAAGTGAGCGCCCCTGAGACAATGACCTCGCCCTTTGCCAATACGGACAAGGTGTATTGCTGCGGCACCGGGTTTGATGCCTATCCGGCACTTTTACAACATGCCGAAAACTTGACCTTGCTGGATGCGGTGAAATATCCTCAAGCCAGTGCTATGCTTGCTTTGGCAAGCCTTGGTTGGCAACAAGGGCAGGCCACCTCGGTCGATGAGCTGGCGCCTGTGTATTTGCGAGATACAGTTGCCTGGAAGAAACTGCCGGGAAGGGAATAGAGCTTCAGGTGGGTTAACTGCCTCAAGGGCTTGGGGCAAACGGGGATCAAACCAGTATCATGATGATCAAGCAGACGGGACATCCGGGTGCAGTTCAAAGTCTGTCGCAGGCGGTAGCCGGCAACAGGCCTCCTGAGCGTGCCCAGCAAACCGTTGAGACTCAGGATGAAATCCTTGTCAGCCCATCCAGGCAGTTGGTCGAGTTTGACAGCCAAGCCCTTAACGACAAATACCAACAAAGAGAGCAGCTGAAGCGGGAAACCGCAGGTCATTCTGATGCTATTGCCCTCTATCTGAATACCCAACACGCCGCGCAGCGGGATGCTATCTCAGCCATGGTGGGCATAGATGTCTACGCCTGACAGTCCCGCAGCCGATAACGCTTTTGTAAAACCTTCCCATTCTCTGCCGTTACCGGGAAGAGGCCAGTTTCTGCTGGAACTTTTGCTGGCCTTGATGTTGACTCATCTGCCCTATGTCTCTGTACCCTTCAAATGGTTGGAAAGCTATTTCCATGAATTGTCCCATGCGCTGGCAACGCTGTTAAGCGGCGGGATTGTCAGCCATATCCAACTCTTTCCCAATGGCGCCGGTTTCTGCTTCAGTCAGGGCGGCTGGCCGCTCCTTATCGGATTCAGCGGTTATTTGGGGGCGGCTTTTTGGGGCTGCCTGCTTTACCACCTGGCCACTTGGCCGCGGGGGATCCGTATAAGTTTTGCCTTTATCGGCGCCTTGGTGCTGTTCACCATACTGCTGTGGGGGCGGGACGTACTGACCCTGAGTATCCTCATTAGCCTGAGCGTTCTGTTTCTGCTGCCGCTGAAATTTGGCGGCAATCGATTGCTCAGCGGCAGCCTGCGCCTGGTGGCCTTGATGGTGATGCTCAATGCGCTTGCCAGTCCTGCTGTGTTGCTGGGGCTGGACGACAGGGGGGATGCGGTATTGCTGGCTGAGTACAGCTGGGTGCCTGCGTTCGTCTGGGTATTGCTGTGGTTCGCTTCCGGCTTATTGGCGCTACTGCTTTGCTGGCGCCGCATAGATGGAAAATCAAACTGATCCTTGGCAAGTCTGCCGCTCACTGTTAGCTTGAACTGCAATCTTATTTGGCACCAGTGCGTGCCAAAAAGTCGTTTCGGCGGGTCTGTTGCCGCAGCATAAATCCACATTCAAAGGAGAAGGGAAATGGAATACAAGCAATTCAATCGCAAGCTGGCAACGCCGCTTGGCAAGGCTTTGTTGGTGGCTGGCATGCTGCTTGGCGGCGGTGCGGTGCAGGCCGGCGAACCGGCTTTGCTGGAGGCTGTTAACAGTGACTTTCGCCGGGAAGCCAATGTCGAGCGCGACCAATATCGTCATCCAGAGCAGACACTGGCTTTTTTCGGGATCACTGCGGAGCAAACCGTGATTGAGCTCTGGCCCGGCGGCGGCTGGTACACAGAAATCCTGGCGCCTATGTTGGCGGACAAGGGGCAGTATATTGCCGCCGGTTTCAACACAGCGCCGCAAGAAGACACCCCGGGCAGCCGTTATCGGGCCAAAGCGGGCAAGCGTTATCTAGAATGGCTGCAAGCCCACCCCAAAGAGCTTGGCAAAATCGAACTGGTGGTTTTGGATCCTCCCGCACAGGTAAAACTGGGAGAAGATGCCAGCGCCGATGCTGTACTCACTTTCAGAAACCTGCATAACTGGGCCAGTCAGGGGCAACTGCAAACCGTGTTTCAGGCTGCCTTTAATGTGCTTAAAGATGGCGGCGTCTTTGGTGTGGTTGAGCACAGGGGCAAAGCCGGTAACGGTCCTGACAGCGGCTACATGATGCAGGATGAGATGATAGCACTGGCAGAAAAGGTCGGCTTCACCTTGGAAGCCAGCAGTGAGATCAACGCCAATGCCAAGGACAGTAAGGATTACCCCAAAGGCGTCTGGACCTTGCCGCCGACATTGCGGCTGGGTGAGCAGGACAGGGACACTTATCTCAAGATAGGAGAAAGTGACCGTATGACACTCAAATTTATCAAAAAAGCGAACTGATACACTGACAACAGAGGCATTATGTGGCAACCTTCCGCCCCCGTAAAAGCACTGAAGATCCCGCTGCCGCACCTCACGCTGGCGGCCCAATGCTGGGGAGCGGAAGATAAGCCGCTGTTACTGGCATTGCATGGATGGCTGGATAACAGCAACAGCTTTGCCCCTTTGGCCGAGAAGCTGATGAATGATTATCGTATTCTTGCCATTGATTGGCCGGGACATGGTTTATCGGAACACAGGCCAGGGCGTTATCCGCTGCACTGGATTGATTATCTGTACGATCTTGAGCTGCTGCTGGACAGCTTGGCCGGTGATGCGCCAGTCACTCTGTTGGGGCACTCGCTTGGGGGGATCGTCGCCAGTGCTTATGCTGCAGCGTTTCCTGAACGAGTCGATAAGTTGCTGTTGATTGAAGCCTTCGCTCCTCTCTATGAGGCGGTGGAGCAGGCTAAACCCAGGCTGAGAAAAAGCTTTGCTGCCCACAAGCGTATGCTCGGCAGCAAACGTAGCCAAGTGGTTTATGACAGTATTGAGCCGGCCATCAAAGCCAGAGTGCAGTTGACCGGATTGGCTGAGCCCTGGTCCAGATTATTGGTGACGCGCAATATGCAAATTGATGCGCAGGGTGCCAGTTGGCGCAGCGACCCAAGGCTGCGGCTCGACTCGCCGATGCGACTTTGTTTTGAGCAGGTAGCTTCCCTGATGCAGGGGATCGCCATCCCCAGTTTGCTTATCACGGGTGAGCAGGGATTTCCCGGACTGGTGCAGAGTTTATCCCAGGCCCGCGCCTGGTACAGCGAGTTGCAAATAGTACAACTATCAGGGGATCACCATCTACATATGGGGAACGCCGATGAGGTAGCGCAAACTCTGGCCGGATTTCTCCAAGGTAGAAAATCCAATCCGGGGGACTAGGCAAATAAAAGCTTTTATGTGATGATGATCAAAATTTTAAACGCCCGTATGATTTTTGCGGCGCGAAAGTTAACTACCAAGAGTCGAGGCCAAAGGCCTTAATAAGAACTTTATAAAAATACTCAGTGCTTTGCCCGCAGACGCTGCGGGCTTTAACGACAGAGAGAGTCGTTTCCGCTGAAGACGGAATTTTAGGAGAGATTTGTGGACCAGCCCTGGATTAACAGTTTGCCTGCCGACGTGCCTGCCGAAATTGATGCCAGCCGCTATGCTTCCTTGCTGGAGATGTTGGAATCAGCGGTCAATACCTATGCCGACCAACCCGCATTCGTCAATATGGGCGCAACCCTGACGTACCGAAAACTGGAAGAGCGCAGCCGTGCCTTCGCCGCTTATTTGCAAAATGATCTCAAATTGCAAAAGGGCGATCGGGTGGCGATCATGATGCCGAACCTGCTGCAATACCCCATCGCCCTGTTTGGTGTGTTGCGGGCCGGCATGGTAGTGGTCAATGTCAATCCGCTTTATACCCCAAGAGAGCTCAAACATCAGTTGGTCGACTCCGGCGCCAAGGCGATAGTGGTGGTGTCCAACTTTGCCAGCACGCTGGAGCAGGTGGTCGATCAAACTCCGGTCAAAAACGTGATTATCACAGGGCTTGGCGATCTCTTGAGTGCGCCTAAGCGTACCCTGGTTAATTTTGTGGTGAAGTATATCAAGCGCCTGGTGCCCAAATACTCTCTGCCACACGCCATCTCTATGCGCCGGGCGCTTCGGGCCGGTAAAAAGGCACAGTATGTTAAGCCTGTGGTCAAGAGTGACGATATCGCCTTTTTACAGTATACCGGCGGTACGACAGGCGTTTCCAAGGGTGCCATGCTCAGTCATGGCAACATAGTTGCCAACGTATTGCAGGCCAACGGTGCTTATGCCCCTTTGCTCAACGACGGCAAGGAGTTTGTGGTAACCGCCTTGCCGCTTTACCATATTTTCGCCTTAACGGTGAACTGTTTGTTGTTCCTGCATAAAGGCGCCAACAACTTACTGATCACCAATCCAAGGGATATCCCGGGATTTGTGGCCGAACTCAGGAAGACACCTTTCACTGCTCTCACTGGGGTGAACACCCTGTTTAACGCCCTGGTCAACAGCGAAGAGTTTGCCGCTCTGGACTTCTCCCGCCTCAAACTCTCTATTGGTGGCGGTATGGCGGTGCAGCGCGCCGTGGCTGACAAATGGCAGAACATCACCAAGACTCGCTTGCTCGAAGGCTATGGCCTGACCGAAGCTTCACCTCTGGTAGCTTGCTGCCCTTACGATCTGGCCGGTTACAACGGTTCTATCGGTTTACCTGCACCTTCGACGCAAATTCAAGTGCGGGGTGATGACGGTCAGGTATTGCCTCAGGGTGAGACGGGCGAACTTTTTGCCAAGGGGCCTCAGGTGATGTTGGGCTACTGGCAACGTCCGGAAGAAACCGCCAAAGTGATCGACAAAGACAGTTGGCTGGCCACAGGCGATATCGGCTATATGGATGAAAAAGGCTTTTTCTATATTGTCGATCGCAAGAAGGATATGATCCTGGTTTCCGGCTTCAACGTCTTCCCCAATGAAGTGGAAGAGGTGGTGGCCTTGCATCCCAAGGTGGTTGAAGTGGCCGCCGTGGGCGTGCCGCATGAGGTCAGTGGTGAACTGGTGAAGATTTTTGTGGTGGCAAAAGACAAATCTTTGACCGAGAAGGAGCTTATCAAGCACTGTCGCCATCATTTAACAGGATATAAGGTGCCGAAGCTGGTAGAATTCAGGGACGAATTGCCGAAAACCAACGTAGGAAAGATCCTGCGCAGAGAACTCAGAGATGAGGCCAAATCTGCATAATATAGAGAGCCGGCGCCAGCCGGCTCTTGTGTTTCCGGGACCTGGAAACTCGCGCAGGATGGGAGTTGAATTTGCAAGATTACCTGTATGTAAAAGATGACGCCACTCTGGCGCAGCTGGTGGAGCAGTATCGCGAGGCTAAATTGCTGGTACTGGATACCGAATTTGTACGCACCCGCACTTACTATGCTTGTTTAGGGCTCATTCAGGCCTATGACGGCAAGACCCTGGCTCTGATAGATCCCTTGGCCATCTCGGATCTGTCGGGCTTTTGGGCCTTGCTGACCGATGAGAAGATCACCAAGTTGTTGCATTCCTGCAGTGAAGACTTGGAAGTGTTTGCTCGCCAAGGCCTGTGTCAGCCCAAGCCTTTGTTTGACAGCCAACTGGCGGCGGCCATTGCCGGCATGGGCCATGGCTTGGGTTATGCCAAGCTGGTGCATGAGTGCCTGGGAGTGGAGCTCGACAAGGGCGAGTCCCGTACCGACTGGCTGAAAAGGCCGTTATCAGAGGCGCAGCTCAGCTATGCCGCCAATGATGTCTATTATCTCTACCAACTCTATCCTCAGCTGCAGCAGAAACTGGGGCAGCAAGGCAGGATTGAGTGGGCATTGGAAGAAAGCCAGCGCATGACAGAAGGGCGTCTGGACGCGCCGGATGAAGACACAGCCTATCTTAGGGTCAAGAACGCCTTTCAGTTGAGTACACCACAATTGGCTGTGCTCAAGGTGCTGGCGGCCTGGCGTTTGCGTAAAGCGTTGGCAAAGGACATGGCGCTGGGTTTTGTCATGAAAGATCATGCCCTTATCGGCTTGGCTAAGCGTCAGCCAAGAGGGATCAATGATGTGCTTTCCATGAAAGAGCTGACGGATCATGAAAAGCGTCTCTACGCCAAAGATGTGCTCAAGGTCATGGCCAAGGCGGATATGAGCAATCTGCCGGAGCCCTTGGATGTGTTGGCTCTCAAGCCGGGATATAAGAGCGCCTTCAAGAGTATTAAGCAGTGCTTGACCGAGATTGCTGAATCCGAAAGTGTGCCTATGGAGCTGCTTGGATCCAAGCGTCATATTCACGAATATCTTGAGTGGGTATGGGACGGCAAACAGGGGCCTACGCCCTTGGTGTTGCTGGGCTGGCGTGGCCAACTAGTGGCTGACAAATTGGCCAAGCTGGCACTCTGAACCTGGTTGATAAAAGTAAAAAGGCGCCCTTGGGTAATGCCGTTCACTTAGTGTGAACGGCATTTTTCTTAGGCTTAATGGGATACTTGTTTTTACTCATTTTTAACGCACGTGGATAGGCTCTATCCCGTTTCCCATCAAGCTTGAACTGCCTCGCATTACGCACTATGTCCAAGACCTCTCTCGGAACATTCCCAGGCATTTGAGATGACAGCTGAGTCAGTTTAAAAATGATATAACTCGATGCATCTCTAAAGCTTAATTGGTTCGGATGTAACGACGGTAAGCTCTTAGCCATCAACACCATCTTGTATCTGATGAGGTTATAGGCCAACAGTACTCCCCACAATTCTTGGATAACCAACTCTGGCAATTGACTACGCAACGTAAAGCGACTCTCCAGAAGATGCTGCTTCATCTCCCGATAGCCCACTTCTATCTCCCATCGATGGGCATATAAATCCGCTATATCTGCCCCCGGATAACGCAAGGGGTCCGTTAATGAGGTCAAAATGGAAACCGACTTACCTTTTATCGTCTTTGTCAGTAAGCGAGCTTCAATATTGTCAGG
>NZ_JBKORJ010000056.1:0-50573 GCF_047314585.1 Shewanella sp. BJSY2023SW005 | reverse complement strand
TCAAACTGCTGAAGCGAATGGGCTATGGCTACCGGGATACCGAATACTTCTTTCTGAAAGTCAGAGAGGCGTTCCCCGGAGATCCGCGATGAACCTTTTAATTAAGAATCATCGGCTTGAAGGATTGATTTGGAAGATGTCAGCCCAGGCTATATGGCGGTTTCCCGGGCCGACATGGAGTTTGGGCGGAAGGCGTTATCCTTTCACCCAAACTCTGTTTTTAGAAGCTGCCGCGAATACCCACGGCTATCTGGGTACCGAAGCGTTCCAGATAATTCACCTGATCTTCGCGCTTGATGTAACCGGAGTAGCGGTTGTTGGTCAGGTTGGAGGCTTCACTGAACAGGGTCAAGTTGTCTGTGATGTCGTAGCTGATGCTGGCATCCAACTGGCCGTAGTCGTCTATCCAGGCCGGGCCGCCCCAGGCATCCGGATCCACCAGGAACTTGCTGCGCCAGTTATAGGCAAGGCGCGCCTGCAAACCATACTGCTCATAGTAGAGCACGGCATTGTAGGAGTTCTCGGACATCCCCTTGAAGGGCAGATCCTTGGCTTTCAGCTCAGGATCGTCATAACTGCTGTCCACATAGGTGTAGTTAAGCTGCCAGCCAAAGCCGTTGAATGGCTCAGGCAACCACTGTTCGAGGGACTGTTGCCAGGCAATTTCAAAGCCCTGCACTTTGGCACCGTACTGTCCGGAAACCGGCTGGCTTACCAGGTAACGGTTGCCATCGACCTCCATGGGGGTCTTTTCATCAGAGATAAAGGAGTCGATATCCTTGATAAACAGGGCGCCGCTCAGTGAACTGCTGTCGCCGTAATACCACTCCAGCGCCAGATCCGCCTGTTTGGCTTGCTCGGGTTCAACCCCGGGATTACCGCGCACCAGAGTTGGTAAGCCCTGCTCCTGACTGGTGAAGTTGGGCGCGGCCCAGACTCTGAGCGAGTAGAGTGACGGGCGGCTCAATACTTCGGCGGCCGAGATACGCAGCAGCAGATCGTCCTGCAGGTTCAGCTTGAAGTTGAGGCTTGGCAATATGTTGGTATAGCTGTCGCTGTAGTTTACCGGGCTGACAGTGCGCCAGTCATCGTTGAGCGGCTGACCGGCATCATCCAGCACTACCTTGCTCAAGTCATAGCCAAAGCCTTCGGAATCGACTTGGGTGCGACTGGCCCTGACCCCCAGATTGAGCATATAGGGCAGATCGAACAGCAGCTCTTCAATCGTTATCTGCACATAGGCCGAGGTCACAGCCTCGCTTACCTCATAAGTACCGGCCTGATTGGCACTGGCTACTATGGCCTCATTGGCGGCATCGCTGTTGATGGAGCGGTAGTATTCCAGCAACTTGTCATAGTCAAAGCTGGGCCAGGGATCCGGTGAGATGCTGTTTTCGCCGTCGAGGAAGTTATCGAAGTTGGCGGGCACAAACACATTGCCCGGAATTTGGAACAGCTCAAACTCGCCTTGAGTGAAGACTCCCGAGCCGTCAAAAGCATAACCGTCGCGGGTTAGATAGTAGCCGCCGCGACTGAATTGGCTGGGGTTTTTCGACCTGAACTCATTCTGGCTCTTGACCTGTTTGACATAGTTTATCCCGGCATCCAGCTTGCTGATAAAGCCGCTTTCCGGCAAATACTGGGTCATCAGCTTAAGATCCGTTACCTTGTCATCCACGCCAGTGCCACTGTTTAGGCTGTAGTGGGCACCATAGGTCTGCTCGCTGGTGAGTCCCGGGCCTATCACCACATCCGGCAGCATCTGCCCATTGGTGTAGTCGATATCTATGCTGTCGACAAAGCCGCGGGCGACGATGAAGCGATTGTCGCCCTTGTTCTTGTTTTTGGCGGCCGAGTAGGCAAGATCGGCGGTGACCGACCAATTGGGGGTGATAAACAGCGCCGTATTCAGTGCCAGTTGGTAGGTGTCTGTCTTGCGCGGTGTGCTCAGGTTAAGCAGCTCCACCATAGTGTTGTCGCCCTGCTGGCGCATGGAAACCACTCGCCCCAGCTCATCGAACTGCGC
The DNA here is from genome assembly GCF_047314585.1 of Shewanella sp. BJSY2023SW005. Classification (NCBI taxonomy): domain Bacteria; kingdom Pseudomonadati; phylum Pseudomonadota; class Gammaproteobacteria; order Alteromonadales; family Shewanellaceae; genus Shewanella; species Shewanella sp. BJSY2023SW005. The sequence goes on along the minus strand of NZ_JBKORJ010000056.1, from coordinate 48,547 downwards.
ATCGCTGAACAGCGGGGTACCCGGTGTCCACTCCTCGTCATAGTTGACAAACCCTATCTGGTATTTGTGTCCATCGGTATTGTAGCGAGAGTAGAGGGCGTCGAAATTGACATCCAGATTATCCAGTGGCCGCCATTGCAGTGCCAGGGTGCCACCGATGCGTTCGCGTACGTCCTGGGCGTTGGCATAGTACATGTAACTGGGTATTTTGGAGGCGTAGATTTCGCCTTCATCAATCACACCATTGCCGTTGGTGTCTACCGGCACCCCGGCGCTGTCGACACCCCAGCCTTCCTCTTCATCGAAAAAACCATCGGCGGAATAGGTGTCGGCCCTGAGGGTTTTCTTGGAGTAAACGGCGGAAAACAGAGCGCCGAAACTGTCGTCATCGGACTTGTCGCCTATGATGAGAGATGCGTGCGGGTGCAGGTCTTCGGTGCGCGACTCATAGATACCCTTGGCCGAGGCCTGCAGGGTAAAACCGTCCAAATCCAAAGGCTTGCGGGTCTGAATATCCACAATTGCCCCTATGCCTCCCTCGGTGAGCCGCGCTTCGGGAGACTTGTAAACCGCCAGCACATTGACCAGCTCCGAGGCTATGGTGTCAAAGTTGAAGTCCCGCCCGGCGTTGTCCGACGCCAGCTTGCGGCCATTGAGGGTGGTGATGTTGTAGCCGTCCCCCAGGCCGCGGATCAGTATGTTCTGTCCCTCGCCGCCGTTGCGGGTAATGGTCACCCCGGGAATACGTTGCAGTGCTTCGGCCAGGTTTTCATCCGGAAACTTGCCTATATCATCGGCCACCACAAGATCCACCACTGCGGTGGCATTCTGTTTCAGAAACAGCGACTCCTTAATGGCTGAGCGGATACCCGTTACCTGGATCCTTTCCAGCTCGGCATCCTGCTGTTGAGCTGAGTTTTGTTGTGTTTGAGCCTTGTTTTCCTTGTCGGACTCGTCATTGGCCGTAACCGGCTGTGTTGCCAGCGCACTGGCAACTGCCAGGGCAATTAGGGCAGGTTGGGTGGCTAAGAGCTTCATGGGTTCCCCGCTGTTTGTTTTTATCAGGCTTAATGCCTTTCGCTTTTGTTGTTTTTCGAAAGCATTAGAAGCAGCGAAATGCTTTCGATTGCTTATTTATAGCGTTAAAAACTCTGGGTGATCAATAAAAAAATGTAAAATGTCTTTTAATTGTTTTCGGTTTGGTGCATAGTTTAGCTAGTTGAAAGTGAAAGTTTGTTGTTGGTTTTGGCTTAAGTAGTTGTGGTATAAGAATTGTTGTTATGATTTGACGACGTTGCTAGTAGATTGAAAGCTTTCGAAAGCCAGTGCAGGTTCACCTGCTCCAGAGCGCAACAAACAAAACAGGAAGAGTGCAGTGAATAATCTCAACACTATTGAGAGGCAGCAGGAGATAGTCCGGCTGACCCAGCAACAGGGAAAGGTGTCGGTCACCGAGCTGGCAAATCGCTTCGGGGTCTCGGAAGTCACCATACGCTCGGATCTGGCGGTATTGGATCAAAAGCAATTGTTGGTGCGCTCCCGCGGCGGCGCCATGGTCAACTCCGACCTTATTCGTGAACTGTCACTGAAAGAGAAGGGCCACTGCTATTCGGCACTGAAGCAGGAGCTGGGCAAGGTGGCGGCCTCTTTGGTTAATGATGGCGACCGCCTGTTGCTGGACTCGGGCACCACTACCCAGCAAGTTGCGGCCAACCTCCTTGAACATCAAGATCTTATCGTGATGACCAACGGCCTTAACATAGCCACTGAGCTGGCGCGTTCCGACGACGTTGAGGTGATGATCACCGGCGGCTTGCTGCGTAAGAAGTCAATGTCTTTCTATGGTTCCATCGCCGAGAAGAGCCTCAGGGATTACAACTTCAACAAGCTGATCCTCGGGGTGGATGGTTTTGATCTCAAGACAGGTCTCACCACCCATTTTGAGAAGGAAGCCAGTCTCAACCGCATGATGTGTGAGATTGCCAGCGAGATCATAGTGGTTACCGATTCATCCAAATTCGACCAACAGGCGTTTCATGTCATTTGTGCCAGTCGGCAGATCCAGCAACTGGTTACCGACAGCGGCATTCCCGAGCGCTATGTGGAAGAACTCACCAAGCAAGGGGTGCAGCTGCACCTGATAGATAAAAATAAATAACAAGGGGAGAAGTTATGTCTGGTTTTGATCGTCGTTCCTTTCTGAAAGCTTCGGTGGCCACAGCTGCTGCCTCGGCGCTGGCTGGCTGCGCCGCCAATGCCGGTTCATCTGCGCTGGCACCCAAGGCCAGTGGCCGATCTGTCATGGGGCTGGTGGTTCCGAAAATGGCTGAAGTGCGGGTGGGGCTAATCGGCGTCGGTGAGCGAGGTGTGGGGTTCATTCACCATTTCAACAACATAGAGGGCGCCAGGGTAACAGCTATCTGCGATACCGATCCCCTGGTCATAGAACGTGCCAAGAAGGTAATGAGTGACGCAGGCTTGGCCCAGCCCGGTTATTATTCCCAGGGCAAACACGCCTATCGTGAATTGTTGGCACGCCAGGATGTGGACATAGTGGTCATTGCCACACCTTGGGAATGGCACCACCCCATGGCCAAAGAGGCTATGCTGGCCGGCAAACACGCCTTTGTTGAAGTGCCTATGGGGATCACCATGGAGCAGCTCTGGGATCTGGTGGACACAGCCGAGCAAACCCAGCGCAACTGCATGATGATGGAAAACGTCTGCTACGGTCGCGACGAGCTGATGGTGCTCAACATGGTACGCCAGGGGCTGTTCGGCGAACTGCTGCACGGTGAGGCCGCTTATATTCACGAGTTGCGCTGGCAGATGAAGGAGATAGATCGCAAGACGGGCTCTTGGCGCACTAAGTATCACGCCTTGATTGACGGTAACCTGTATCCTACCCATGGCTTGGGGCCTGTGTCCCAGTACATGAATATCAACCGCGGGGACAGGTTCGACTATCTCACTTCCATGAGCTCTCCGTCGCTTGGGCGCGCAGCCTATGCCAAGCGTGAATTCCCCGCCGACCATGCCCGCAACAAGCTCAACTATATCTGCGGCGATATCAATACCAGTCTTATCAAGACGGTTAAAGGCCGAACCATCATGGTGCAACACGACACCACAACGCCGCGTCCTTACAGCCGCCATAACCTGATTCAGGGCACCAATGGGGTGTTTGCCGGTTTCCCCAACCGCATAGCGCTGGAGCAGGGCGGCAGTGGCAGCTTCCACCATTGGGACCAGGATATGACCCAGTGGTATGCCAAGTATGACCATCCGCTGTGGTTGCAGATGGGCGAGGCGGCCGAAAAGAACGGCGGTCATGGCGGCATGGACTTTTTAATGTGCTGGCGGATGATCTACTGCCTGCGTAACGGCGAGCCGCTGGATCAGGATGTGTATGATGGTGCGGCCTGGTCGGCGGTGCAGCCTCTGTCGGCGGCTTCAGTGGCCGATCGCGGTAACTCCAAGGACTTCCCCGACTTTACCCGTGGCGTGTGGCAGAGCGCCAAACCGCTTGGCATTGTAGGTTGAGGTAAGCATGTCTGCACTCAAATCCATTATTGAGGCCAACAAGGCCGGGCAGCAGGCGGGGATTTATTCCGTCTGTTCGGCCCAGCCGCTGGTACTGCGCGCCGCTCTGCGTCATGCGGCGCGGCAACGGGCGCCCTTGCTGATTGAGGCTACGGCCAATCAGGTCAATCAGCACGGCGGCTATACAGGCATGACCCCCGCTGATTTTATCGCCTTTGTGAAGAGCCTGGCCCAAAGTGAAGGTGTTGCCGAAGCGCAGTTGCTGTTCGGCGGCGATCACTTGGGGCCGGTGGCCTGGAAGCACCTGACTGCAGAGCAGGCGATGGCTGAGGCCGAAGCCATGGTGCGGGCCTATGTCGAGGCGGGATTTTGTAAAATTCATCTGGATGCCAGCATGGCTTGTCATCAGGAACAAACGCCCCTTGCCGATGAGGTGATTGCCGCGCGCGCCGCCAGACTGTGCCGCGCCGCAGAAGCAGCCAAGGCGCCGGGGCAACAGCTCTGTTATGTAATAGGCACTGAAGTACCCGCTCCCGGTGGTGTCAGTTCGCTGGAGGAGGGGCTGCAGGTCACCCCGGTCGCGGCGATAAAACACACCATTAGCGCCCACAAACAGGCCTTTGCCGCCGAAGGGCTTGGGGAGGAGGTTTGGCAGCGGGTGATTGCGCTGGTGGTGCAGCCAGGGGTGGAGTTCGGCAATGCCGGGGTACATCAGTATGATGATACGCTCACCAAAGAGCAGAGCCGCTTTATTCGTGAGCAGCCCAACCTGGTGTTTGAAGCCCACTCCACAGATTATCAGCTGCCGGAGCATTACGCCCAGTTGGTGGCCGGCCATTTTGCCATTCTCAAGGTGGGGCCGCAGTTGACTTTTGCCCTGCGCGAGGGGCTGTTTGCCCTGGATCATATAGAGGCCTTGCTGGTGCCGGCGGCGAAACGCTCAGGGCTTAGAGCACTGTGTGAGCAGAAGATGTTGTCTGAGCCCAAATACTGGCAGTCGTTCTATACAGATCCTGCGCTGCGGGATTGGCAACTGGGATTCAGTTACAGTGACAGGATCCGCTACTATTGGCCCGAATTGTCATTGACCATAGACAAGCTGCTGGCCAATCTGGCAAACCCCATTCCCGAGCCCCTTATCAGCCAATATCTGCCGCTGGCCTATCCGGCCGTGGTCAGAGGCGAGCTGCCTGCCACGGCGATTGAGCTGGTACTCCATCATATCGGCCTGGTGCTTAACCGTTATGCCAGCGCCTGTCAGCCTGCTGCTATCGAAGGATAAATCAATGCAAGTCAGTGACCTATCAAAGACCCACTTGTATCCAAAATCTGCCGCCAACCCGCTTTGGCAAGCGCCGGAGAGTGGTAAATGGACGGCGACCGAGATAGCCCAGCAGCCGACTCTCTGGCGCGAATTACAGGCCGATTTCAAACACAGGGAAGCGCAGCTCAGCGCTTTTCTCAATCCCTTGCTGGCCAAGGACAATCTGCGGATTATTCTCACCGGCGCGGGTACTTCGGCTTATATCGGCGAGGCGTTGGCAGCCTTTTTACAGCGGCAACTCAGATTACCGGGCCAGAGGGTGGAAGCCTTGTCCAGCACGGATATTGTTTCTCACCCCAGGCTGCATCTCAACCCATTGCAGCCGACTCTGATAGTCTCCTATGGCCGCTCGGGAAACAGCCCTGAATCCCTGGCTGTGCTGGCGTTGGCCGATGAGTTGCTGACAGATGTCAGTCATCTGCTGTTGACCTGTAACCCTGAGGGAGCTTTGGCCAGCTATGCGGCCGAACACAGTCACAAGGCTTGTTTGTGGTTGATGCCCCAAGATAGCCACGACCGCAGCTTTGCCATGACCAGCAGCTTCAGTTGTATGTATCTGGCGACCCTGCTGCTGTTTGCCGAGGAAGACAAATCGCTATCCAGGGTGCTGACACTGACGGAGCAACTGCTCGAAACCCGGCTCGACGGGGTGCAGCAAACCGCGGGCCATAGCTGCAAGCGGATAGTGTTTCTCGGCGCCGGGCCGCTTAAGGCGGCGGCTCAGGAGGCGGCGCTCAAGTACCTTGAACTAACTGCCGGTATAGTGATCAGCAGTTTTGAGAGTCCGCTGGGGTTTCGTCACGGCCCCAAGTCACTGGTGAATGAAGATACCCAGATAGTGCTGCTCGGCAGCTCTGAGCCCTATGCCAGAGCCTACGATCTGGATCTTCTGGCAGAGCTGCGCGCCGATAAGCGGGCGCTGGATATCTGTTATCTGAGTGAAGAGGCTCTGGCCCAAGATGGTCAGGCCAGTCTGGAAGAGGCTTGGTTGACACTGCCCTTTATTGTTTACTGTCAACTGCTTGCATTTTACAAGGCGTTGGAGCTTGGGGTGTCACCGGATAATCCCTGTCCCAGCGGCCAGGTCAATAGAGTGGTGCAGGGGGTGAAGCTGCATTCGCTTGCGGTTTATACTCGGCCCGGCAGCCTGGATAACACAGAGGATTGAGCCATGTACTACGGTGTGGATATCGGTGGTACCAAGATAGAACTGGCGGTGTTCAGTCCACAATTGCGTTTGTTGGATAAATGGCGCATCGCGACTCAGGGTGACGATTATCAGAGCTTTCTGGCCTCACTCGCCTTGCAGATAAGCGAGGCCGACAGGCGTTGGCCGGCCGAGTCCGGCATCCCGGGCACTGTGGGGATAGCCCTGCCCGGGGTGATCCGCGCCGATGGCACCGTGGTCTCCAGCAATGTGCCTTGCCTCAATCAGCGTAAAGTGGCCGAAGATTTAGGCGCCTTGTTGTCGCGTCCTGTGGCTCTTGGCAATGATTGCCGTTGTTTCGCCCTGTCCGAAGCCTTGCTGGGAGCCGGGAAAGATCATGCCAGAGTTCTTGGGCTCATACTCGGTACCGGGCTTGGCGGCGGGATCTGTATCGAAGGGCGGCTTATCACCGGCGCCCACTGTCTGGCCGGTGAGTTCGGCCATCAGGGCATGGCGGCCAGCGTGCTGCTGCGCCATGGCTTGCCGCTTTACGATTGCGGCTGTGGCCTCAAAGGCTGCGCCGAAACCTATGTCTCGGGCACAGGCCTTGGTCGTATCTACCGGGCGTTTGGCGGCGAGGGTGATACATACGCTTGGCTGGCGGCGCTGCGTGCCGGTGATGCCATAGCCAAACGCAGTTTCGATGCTTATCTGGATGCCCTGGGCAGTGTGTTGGCCGGGCAGATCCTCAGTCTGGATCCGGATATCTTTGTCTTCGGTGGCGGCTTGAGCGAAGTGCCGGAAATTTTGGCGGCGCTGCCGCAGGCTACCGCCAGGCATATGTTCAATGGGGTGCAGTTACCCGAGTTTTGCGCCGCTCAATTCGGCGCCGCCAGTGGTGTTCGCGGCGCCGCCATGCTGGGAAAGGCGCTGGCGACTAGAGTGGAACAGAGCAATAGCGTGAGCGCCAACGAGCAGGTAGCGGATATGGATACCCTGTTGACCGGAGGCTGGCATGAACAGCAACACTGACAAGGCCCCGTTCTGGATTGGTGCCGATGGTGCCCTGCTCGGGCCGCAAATGAGCCGCAGTAGTGAGGTTTGGCTGCGGATAGTCGATGGCCGTATTCATACCATTGCCAAGGCGCCCAAGGAAGGTGAGGCGGCAACTCACTATGCAGGTCTTCTGGTTCCCGGTTTTGTCGACACTCAGGTCAACGGTGGTGGTGGCCGCATGTTCAACCGGAAGCCCTGCGTTGAGACACTTAAGCTGATGTTGGACGCCCATGGCCGTTTCGGCACCACCAGCATGTTGCCGACGCTTATCAGCGACGATATCAGGGTAATGCAAGCGGCACTTGCGGCGGCCATCAGCGCCAGGGACGTCGGTCTTGACGGCATAGCCGGGATCCATTTTGAGGGGCCGCATCTGTCACAGGAGCGTAAGGGTTGCCACAGTGAAGCTCGCTTAAGGGAGCTTGGCGATATTGAGTTGGCGCTCTACGCCGAGGCTGTGTCCCAACTGGGTGTTTGTGTGGTGACTCTGGCTCCCGAGAGGGTAGGGCCTGAAGATGTTCGCCGCCTGGTGGCGCTCGGTGTCAGAGTGTCGTTGGGGCATTCCAATGCCAACGCCGAAACCGTGATAGCGGCGTTGGATGCCGGAGCCAGCGGCTTTACCCATCTTTATAACGGCATGTCACAGCTGGAGTCGCGTGCCCCTGGCATGGTGGGAACGGCGCTCAGTGACCCAAGGGCATTTTGCGGCATTATTCTCGACGGTCATCATCTGCACCCGGTCAGCGCCACTCTCGCCTGGCGTGCCAAGGGGAGTCGACGTTTGATGCTGGTGACTGATGCCATGTCGCCTGTGGGTTCTGAAGAGCAGGAGTTTGCATTTTTCGGCGGTAAAGTTGTGCGCCGCGGTACTGAGCTCAGGGATCTCAACGGCTCTTTGGCCGGCTCAGTATTGGAGATGACAACGGCAGTTCGCTATGCCGTCAAGGTGCTGGGGATCCCGCTGGAGCAGGCCGTTGCCATGGCCAGCAGTACTCCAGCCGCTTTTGCCGGGCTGAATGACAGAGGCATGTTGGCCGAAGGTATGCGGGCTGACTTGCTGCTGCTTGACGATGCCCTGTATCAGTCAAAGCGCTGGCAAGGCGGCAGGCTTGCAGCGGGCGCCGAAGTTCGCAGCAAAAGCGTTTGAAAATAAGTAGCTTCAAGGGACATCTGTCCTTGGCAGCAGCTGGATAATCATTGACAGAGAATAACAATAACAACAGGAGATGCCGACAATGGACAATAACACCCTGAATAGAGGAGGCGGCACTTTACTGCCCATGGTGCTGATTGGAATACTCTTTTTTGTATTCGGCTTCGTAACCTGGCTCAATGGTGCACTGATCCCTTTTCTGAAAATCGCCTGTGAACTCAATGAGCTGCAAGCTTATCTTGTGGCCCTTGTATTCTATATCGCTTACTTCGTGATGGCCTTGCCCATGTCCGGGCTGTTGACCCGTTTCGGTTACCGTGCCGGGCTACAGATTGGCCTTGGGGTAATGGCGAGTGGCGCACTGCTGTTTATCCCTGCGGCGCTGAGCCACACCTTTGGCCTGTTTTTACTGGCGTTGTTTGTTCTGGGAACCGGCCTTACCATACTGCAAACCGCGGCCAATCCATACATTGTTTGCATTGGTCCGCGAGAAAGCGCCGCCATGCGGATCAGCTGTATGGGCGTGGTCAACAAGGGCGCCGGTTTTATTGTTCCTTTGGTGTTCAGTGCCTGGGTGCTGACAGGTATGGATGCCTTTACGCCTGAAGCGTTGGCACAGCTCAGTGAGCTTGAGCGCACTGCGGCATTGGAGCAACTGTCTGCCCGCTTGGTACAGCCTTACCTGGCGATGGCGGTTGTCTTGGCTCTGTTGCTGCTGTATGTGCGATTTTCGCCTCTGCCCGAACTCCAACTTGAACAGGACAGCCAGGCCAAAAGCTGTGACAGCTTGGTACCGAGAACGGATTGGCGCGCCATTCTGGCCTATCCCCAGGCTATTCTCGGGGCACTGACTCTCTTTATGTATATAGGTGCCGAAGTGATTGCCGGTGACAGCATAGGCCTCTATGGCCAGCATCTTAAAGTGGCCGAATTTGGCATTCTAACCTCCTACACCATGGGATTTATGGTGCTGGGCTATTTGCTCGGCATACTCTTGATCCCAAGAGTAATGAGTCAGCGCAGCGCCTTGGTGGGCTCGGCGCTGGCTGGGTTGGTGTTTACTTTGGGGATCATGCTTGGAGATGAAACCAGCATGCGGCTGTCGAGTCTCTTGCTCGAACCTTTGGGGATAATGCCGCTGCCGGATCCCTTGCTTTACCTTGCGCTACTCGGCTTTGCCAACGCCTTGGTCTGGCCCGCTGTCTGGCCGCTGGCGCTGGAGGGGCTCGGCCGCCTGACTGCTGTGGCCTCGGCACTGCTCATCATGGGCATAGCCGGTGGCGCCTTGCTGCCATTGCTCTATGGCGCCTTGGTGCATCAGGGTGTGCCTCATCAAAGCGCCTACGGGATCCTCCTTCCCTGCTATGGGATGATCCTTTATTACGCCGTTGCCGGCCACAAGCTGCGGGCCTGGTCGGGAGCGGCCGCCACCAAAGCCGTGATTGACTGAGACCTCAGTAGATCCAGAAAAATACCGCCATGCTGACGATAGTGGTCAGCAGGGTGTTGCGGGTCAGCAGTGCAAGTAAGGCAGCCAGCAGGGCACAGCTGAGGTAGGGATTGCTCAGGCTCAGTTGCAACTCGCCGTCTCGCAGAAACACTATGGGGGCGAAGATGGCGCTTAATACCGCCGGCGCCGAAAAGCCAAGGAAAGCCTGGGTTTTCTTGCCAAGCCGTATCGGCAGCCCGGGCTCAAGCAGTACATAACGGCTGAGTATCACCAACAGCGCCATGGTCAGTATGGTTAACCAAATCATGCCTGCTCCTCGCCTTTATCTTGTGTTGTCTCAACCGGTTTAACTGGACTGCTGCCCAAGAGGCTTTGATAGATATACCCCACAGCCATGGCGGTTACGGCGGCGATCAGCAGACCTCCCGGGATAGCCAGTGCTTCACACAGGACGCTCAGCAACATGGCCGTGAGCACACATAAGGCGGTGGCAACATTGACTATCCTCGGCACCACCAAAGCGATAAAGGTGGCTGCGATGGCAAAATCCAGTCCCAGAGAGCCGAGATTATCCATAGAACTGCCGGCAAGAATTCCGGCCAGGGTTGCCAGATTCCAGCCAAGATAAAAACTCAAACCAGCTCCCAGGGCGTACCAGGGCCTAAGGGTACTTTCCTTGCTTTGATTGGCCACCGCAAAGAGTTCATCCGTGAGCAGAAAACCCAGTGTCAAGCGCCAGCGCAGTGGCAAGGGGCTGATGGCTGGACGCATCGCCATGGCATACAGCAGATGACGCGAGGTGATCAATGCCGTGGTAACCAAAATGGCCAGTAGGCCTGAACCTGCCTTTATCATTCCGAGGGCGACCAATTGCGCCGAGCCTGCGAAAACAAACAGGCTCATGGCTTGACTCTCTAAGGCGCTGAGGCCGGTTTCCAGTGCCAGCGAGCCGGCCAATATTCCCCAGGGGATAACAGCTAAAGTCAGCGGCATTACCGCCAGGGTACCCCGTAAAAATTCGCGGCCCCGGTTAAGTTCCTGAACGCATGATGATTGCTGATTGTGAATGGTCAATCTTGACTCCATCTTGATGATTTTTCTGTTTGAACAAATTGGCCCGGAGTGGTGCCGAATGCCCGTTTGAATTGACGGTTCAAATGGCTTTGATCGCAAAATCCTGAGTCCTGTGCCACCTGTATGGGGGAAGCGCCCAGCCGCAACAACTTTCGCGCCAGAATTAATCTTGCCTGAGTCTGGTATTGGTGCGGGGTTAAACCAAATTGTGCCTTGAACTGCCTGAGTAACACAAAAGGCGGCAGCTGTACCAGATTGGCCAGTTCCTGGAGCGAGATGTTACTGCTGCAACTGTCTTCCAGAAACTGCCTGGCCCTATTCAGCAGGGGGCCTGCCTGGACAGTTGCAGCGGGCTTCAGCCGACCGTGACGCAGCATCAACAGGCTGAGGGTTTCGTACAAGAGGCTTTCCCTTTGCAGGCGATTACTCGAATAGTTGAGCGCTTCATGGGTGATGGCTATCAGGTGCGCCAATAGAGGGTCCTGTACCACGGGCTCGGCAAACCAGGGCACCTGTTGCTTGCTGCACAGTGCCAGTTCGGCAAACTGCTCAGGGGTAGGGTAAAGTGCCCGATACGACCAGCCATTTTCTGTTGCCGAACGGCCGTTATGCACCTCATCTGCATTCACCAGAATGATGCTGTGTTTGGGGGCAACATGATCTCCGCCACTTCGGAAAAACCGCTGGGCACCACTGTCTATGATTCCCAAGGTGAAGCCTTCATGACTGTGGCGGCCAAAGTTCTGCTGATGATAGCTGGCACTGAGAGTTTCCAGGCCGCCAAGTTCTTCGGCCAGACGATAAGTCGCCCGTTCCCGCCCTTGCCTGCGGGACTTGTGGCGCAGCGATTTGCTTTGCTGTGCATTGGCGCTTTCGGCCATCTTTATTCCCCTGTCAGTCTCTCTATCCTGCATATTAACCAGTTTACCTGGCGTTGTTTTGGATATTTTTGCACGCAGGCGAGTGGTTGATTAGCTAAGACTCCCCGGGGATTGTACGGCCAATCCTGGCCGCCATGAAGCAACAAGAATAGGTGTTAAGGTATGATTGAGTGAAAAGGGGGCCACACAGTTAGACCAAGTTTTAAACTGTAACCAAATCAATTGATTAAATTTTGCGTAAAGCTTGCTTCAGATAGAAAGGTTAATCCAAACCCCAGTAAATTTTAAGAAGAAATTTATCAAACCAACTCTAACTTGTACCTATAATCGATGCTCAAACTCAAGGCGACCTCATTGCAGATGTCTTTACCCGGTAATAAGCGCATCAACCCATTCATTACATTATCAATTCTTTAACTACTTCTTCTATTGTGAGTTTCTTTTCTGATTTAATCTCTATCGAATCGGTCAATGGTGGAAAGTCTGTTCTACAGAAAGAAGGTGATACTTTATATGAGTAATCTCTTTCTCCTTCTTTGTAGGTTATTTCGTCGCCATGTAGTGATATAGGACAATCAACATCGAATTGTAGGACAAAAATGGATTTTATAATTACATTGCCATTCTCTTCTATTATTTCATTATTTATAGAGTCGAATAGATCCGAAAAGAATCCTCCTAACATATCATCAGCATCAAACTCGTTTATATTAGGGTTGGTACATGTGAGTCTTATGCTTGGAGATAGCTCTAAACCGTCAATTTCTATGATTGGGTAATGTTTATCCTCCACTATTTTTGTTATATCCGATGCGCGTAACTTCTGTGTGGCAAAAAACGTAAAACATTTTACTTCTATCATTTTTCTTTAAAAACAATTGGATGGACTGTTGGTATGAAATTATATTTCTCGCTAAATGTCAATGCGAATCGGCAGTTTAGCACGGCAGTTGCAGGGGTTATGATGATGAATTAGATAGCCAAAGCCCGCTGATTATCAAATCTTGGTTCATGAAAATGTCCAATCTCCTACTTCCATCTAACTTATCAACTGGCCGAGACAGAGAAGTAACACAACAAATATGATTGACTTGATACACATACTATTGAGTTGCCATGAGGCAGGTGAGGCTCCAGTGTTCAAGGCTCACCAAGGTCAGGCCTATGTCTATGGCGTTCATCATGATTCCTCTGCCGGGCTCTCTATTTCGGATATTATCCGGCATATTAACCTGTGACCTTGCGCTGGATATTCTGTACACATACCCGTGCCGGTAAGTGAGGGATTGCGACGGTCAATCTTAGCCGCCATAAAGCAGCAAAAAATAAGTTTTTAAGGTATGCCTGACTGATTGGGCAATTTCTTGCCCGCCGGGCAATTTTTTGCTCAAGTTCGGGCAATTTTTTGCCCAGTCAATTAGGCTATTTTTTAAACAGTAACGAAATCAATTGATTAAATTTTGGCACGAAGGTTGCCTTAGCTAGGAAGGTTAATCCAAACCTCAGTGAATTTTAAAAAGGAATTTATCATGCCAACACCATGTTATATCTCTATCGAAGGCCAAACTCAGGGCAACCTCACTGCCGGCGCCTTTACTGCGGAATCGGTCGGTGACATCTTTGTGGAAGGCCATGAAGACGAGATGCTGGTTCAAGAGTTCAACCACATTGTGACTGTGCCAACCGACCCTCAGTCCGGCATGCCTTCCGGTCAGCGTGTGCACAAGCCGTTCAAGTTCACCGTCGCGCTGAACAAAGCCGTTCCCTTGATGTACAACTCACTATCTTCCGGTGAGAAACTGACCAAGGTTGAGCTCAAGTGGTACCGCACTTCTATCGAAGGTAAGCAAGAGCACTTCTTCACCACCAAGCTGGAAGGCGCCACTATCATAGATATCAACTGCAATATGCCTCACTGCCAGGATCCCAATAAGGCTGACTTTACTCAGCTGGTTGAAGTGTCCATGGCTTATCGCAAGATAGACTGGGATCACGTCAGCGCCGGAACCTCTGGTGCTGACGATTGGCGCAAGCCCATCGAAGCATAATTCATTCAGCAACTGTTTTTCTAAGAGGTATTCCGGCTGATAGCCGGGCGCCTCTTGTTATCTGATGTAAAGGTTTTGCAAATAGGTTTTCGATGACATTAAAAGAGTGATTCTATCGGATTAGAGTCAGGACGAACTCGAACAAGGATACCGGCTATGTTTTATCTTGGCAGTGGTTTGCGGTTTCATTTCAAGGCAGAAGCGGAGGCGGACGATAGTTTCAACCTGCTGTCGTTTGATTTTGATGAGCAGTTGTCCTCGCCCTTCAAGGGAGAGTTGATATTACTGAGCCGCAGGGATGATATTACTGCCGAGCAGATAGTCGATAAGAATGGCGTCTTGAGTATTTGGCAGGACGGTGTTCGAGTCAGGAGTTTTCACGGCATAGTCAGTCGCTTTGCCAAGGAAGACTCAGGCCATAAACAGACCCAATACAAGCTGACCATGGAACCTGCCATGGCGCGGCTGCGGCTGAGACAAAACAGCCGTATCTTTCAGGAAAAGTCCCTCAAACAGATTTTCAGCACCCTGCTTGATGAAATGGGTATCAGTGATTATGCCTTCAGTTGGGATGCACGCTACGAGTCGGAAAAGCGCGAATACTGTGTTCAGTATCGGGAGTCGGACTTTGACTTTATCACCCGTCTTGCGGCTGAGGCCGGGGTGTTCTGGTATTTCGAATTCAGTGACGACAAACATACGCTGATTTTCTGTGATGCCACCAGCAAGCTGCCAGCGGCCAAACAACTATTCCCCTATAACGCCTTGAGCGGCGGCGACAGCGAAGTGCCTTTTGTCTGCAGCTTCAGTTACGCCAAGCAACTGGCGAGTGCCAAGGCCGAACTCAAGGATTACAGCTTCAAAAAGCCCGCTTATAGCTTTTTACAGGATGATATTGCCAATCAGCTCGACTTCCAGCAAGCGGGATCTGAAGTGCTTTATGAGCACTATGATTATCCTGGGCGTTACAAGGATGACGCTCAGGGAGAGCTTTTCACCCGCGCCAGATTGCAGGCGTTACGGAATGAAACCCAAATGGCATCGGCAATGTCCGATATTGCTGATGCCGGCGCCGGTATCAAGTTCAACTTGGGCGAACATCCAGATGCGGCGTTTAACCGTGATTGGTTGCTTGTGGGGGTAAAACACTGCGGAATACAGGGCGCAGCGGCAGAGGAGGGGAACAGTAGCACCCCGACTCAGTATCAAAACCAGTTATTGGCAATTGAAGGGCACCTTCCCTGGTTACCGCTTCCGGCCACCAAACCCTTGGTGACAGGGCCACACATGGCTATTGTCGTGGGGCCGGATAATGAAGAGATCTTTTGTGATGAATTTGGCCGGGTCAAGGTGCAGTTTCCCTGGGACAGATATGGCCGGGCCGATGAGCACAGCAGCTGTTGGGTTCGTGTCAGCCAGGGGTGGGCCGGTGGTCAGTACGGTTTTATGGCGGTTCCACGCATTGGTCATGAGGTCATAGTCTCTTTTCTTGAAGGCGATCCGGACCAACCTATCATTACCGGTCGCACATACCATGCTGCCAACCCTGTGCCCTATGTATTGCCGACTAACAAAACCAAAACCGTGCTCAAGACCCAAACCCACAAGGGGCCGGGATTCAATGAGTTGAGTTTTGAAGATGCCGCCGAAAATCAGCTCATCTATTTGCATGCCCAGAAAGATCATAAGCTGGAAATCAACCACGACCAGCACTATCAGGTGGGTAACGATAGAGAGAAGCACATAGGACGGGATCAGCGCCTGAACGTGGGGCAGGATGAGTTTCTGGAAATAGGTCGAGATCAGCAGGCATTGATTGGTCAGGATCAAAAGCTGGAAGTGACCAGAGACAGGCAAACCCTGATCAAGCGTCATTATCGCCTCGAAGTCATGGATCGTCGTCACGAGTACTCCAGAGCCAATCACGATTTGGAAGTGGGCGGCCATTACACCCAGAAGGTTGAGGGAAAGGTGTTATTGGAAGCCGGTGAAAGTGTACTGGTGCACACCAAGTCGCTCACCCTTAATGGCTCGGAGAAAGTCACTATTCAGGGGCCAGGAGGCAAGATACTTATAGATTCCGGCGGGATCACTCTCGAAGCTCCCAATATCAAGCTCAAGGGGCCAGTGGCTGTGACAACCGGGGCCAAGCCCCAATTGGCGACACTGAAGAGTGCCGCAGAAGAGGGCAACCCGATAGTCGATCTTTGTCCCGATTGCGGAGAATAACAGTATGACTATGGTGAAGGAAAATAGCCTCAAGGCGTTTGGGCCCAACTACTTGGTCTTGGATGCAGCGCTATGCCCAGAGCCCTTGTGGTTTGCCAAAGGGGCCGGAGCCGAGTGTCATAGCCTGTTTGATTACAGGGATCAGGCATTGGTGGATAACGGCCCTTGGTTACTCCATCTTGCGGGACAGGACGAGCTGATAAAACTGATGCTGGAGAAAGACACCCATGGTCACAGCGCGCTGTGGTGCAAGAGTGAGCTAGCCCTGCAGCCACTGAAAGAAGCACTGGGGCAAAGGTTGTATGCCGTCAAGCCTGATGGTGAAACTACTCGTTTTCGTTTCTACGACCCCAGGGTCTTACATCACTATTTAACCGAAGAAACGCAGGCCAGAAGGGATGCATTTCTTGAGCCTTTGGGGTCAGTGCTCTATGCATCGCTTAACCCCTTTCGTTTCAATAGCCATTGGCTGAATTGGCAAAGGGAGCCGGACGGATACGGCTGCCAGGCGATATCGATTAAGGAGGATTAATATGGGTACTCCGGTTGCATTGAAAGGACATCAACATATTTGCCCTATGTTCAGCGGCAATACCCCTCATGTTGGTGGACCGATAAACCAGGGAGAAAGTGCTCTGACGGTCAATGGTATTCCTGTGGCCTTAACCGGGCACAAGTGTGACTGCCAGGTTGGCGGGCCAGATACCCTGGTTCAGGGACATCCGAGTTTGACGGTCAATGGCATTGCCGTGGTATTGCAGGGTGCGTCCACGGCCCATGGTGGCAAAGTCATTCAGGGAGATGCTGCCTTGACAGTGTCTTAAGGAGAAGCGAATGAGCTGGGAATTGAGTCAGGAAATCATGGATGCGATGCCAAACTGGCAAAGGCGAAACCAGATCCATGCCCTCGCACGTCACCTGTTATCACTGGAAAGTCCACCAACAGATGGGCAAGCATGCTATGACTGGCTCGAGCAGCAAGTCAGTCAGGCTTATCAATATGGATTCACCGAGCTGAGTCATCTGCGCTTGGTGGCCGAGGCCTTGTTTTTGGCACAAGTGTCACTCGATGACCCGGAAGTGAGTGCCATAGTGACCAAGACCGGCTTGCCTTCAGGACGAGCGGCTATCTTGTTGCAGTGGGCCAAAGAGCGGCAAGCGACCGTTAAGGAGTCTGGTTATGAGTTGTAACGCCGATTGTAAATGCCGCAAGGGTATTGTGGCGCTGGTGTTCGTCCCCGGTATTATGGGCACCCGCTTGATGAACAAAAAGAGTGGCGACTCAGTATGGGATCCTGCTGCCGGAGCAATGTTTGATGGTCCCAGCAGTACCGCCATGGAGCTGAAGGCCGAACGTGAAGCCGAGCTTGCTGCGGCACAGGCGGACGATGATGATGGTTTCTTCGAGGGGATAGGCAAATGGTTTACTCGCCGCTGGATATCGGTCAAGGAGGTTGGCCGGGGAATAGCTGAAACCGGTCGTAAGGTTAGAACTAAAGCAGCGGCCGTGCCTCGAATCAAAGATCTTTTTTTTGCCGGCCCAATGCAGCGTAAAGCCCTATTGGTGGATGACAACACTAAATATCAAGGAGAGCCGATCGTCAATCGGAAGGATGACTTATTGAAGGTGGACCCAGGTACCGATAAGTATTTCAGGGTCTATACCTCAGTACCCAAGTCGCAGATGAAACAGAAAACGGCTCGAGGTTGGGGCGAGGTGTTATGGGACAGCTATGGCCCGCTGCTTCGACACCTCGAATCGAAGGAGCCGTTATTCAAACGCCTGTATCCCGGGCTGCAATTCCCGGTATTTGCCGTGGGCTATAACTGGATGCTCAGCAATAAAACGGCCGGAGAGCGACTCAAGGATAAACTTGAGGAATTCAGGACACAGTTACTCAAGGAAGATAAAGAAGGCGATAACCTGGGGCTGACCAAGGACGATATTAAGTTTGTGGTCATCAGTCACTCCATGGGCGGATACGCCTCTCGCGCCGGCTTTATCTTAAGCGGCCTGGAATCTCAAGTCGAAGCGGTTATCCATGGCGCTATGCCAACCCATGGCAGCCCATCTACTTATTACCAATTTCGCTCCGGCGCAGTTGGTGGTGGTTTGGCCGGTCAGGTAGCCAAACAAGTATTGGGTAAGAATGCCGCCGATACCACGGCAATACTGGGTTTTTGTCAGGGCGGGCTGGAGTTGATGCCCAACAAGCTCTATGTGGATGCGGCCAACAAGGGGGAGTGGCTGTTTATCAATAAAGATCCAACGAAACAAGCCGCCAAACGGGAACTGTTGCAGATAGGTTATGGCAGTGGCATTTATGATTTCTACCGCCGTTTCGATACCTGGTACAGCCTGGTACAGCCTTCCTTGTTGGCACCTGAGCTGGGAACATCAACGGATGAGCAGTTAATAGAACATAAGAAAGCATTTACAAAACGTATCACTGATTGTGAGAAATTTCATGACCAACTGGCGGCTAACTTTCACGCAACGACCACACTGCTCTACAGCAATAACCCGGACACCAAGGCGTTTGACACCTGTGAATGGCAATTGCAGAACAGCTTGACCCCGGGGCTGGAGACGGCGGCTGTGGAGCGCTGGCAAGTCATAGGCGATGAAAACCATGACTGGCTCTTCGTGAAGGGGGAAGTCAAGCTGCTGAGTCGCAGTGAGCTGGCAGAGCATGAACGTAAGTTAAAGGCTTGGGTTGAACAGAACCGCCATGGCCATCAATATGCCCATACGCCGCCTATGGCTCAAAGTTCCAGCTTCAGGCTTGCCAAAGAGACGGCCAAGGGCGATGGTACTGTGCATGAAGGCGCGGGCAAGTATCCCAAAGGGGTGCAGACTATCGGCTTGGTGGCGACCCAGGATCATCAAGGGTTCTTTAACTGTCCCGATGTCAGGGAGCTTATGGTCGGTGTGCTTCAGTCTTGGCTACCGGATATTCACCAGAAATTCAAGGGATAGAGATGGCTGATGGTTATCGCAAGAGGATTAAACGTGGGCTGCTCGGCAGTCTGGCATTAGTTTGTTTTTGGCAGGGAGAGGCTGTGATGGCGCAAGCGGAAAAAATGCAGGAAGGACCGGCGAGCATGGTGTTTACCAAACACTGCGCGGGACGTTTTGAACTGGAATTGCCGGAGTCGATGCAACTACTCACCTCGGGTTATGGTCAACCGCAGTTTTTTATCAATATCTATCATCAGGATGATAAGGCGGAAAAGAAAGGGGTGATAACCGGTGAACACAGGCTTGAGCAATGGCTGGCTTATGTGGAGGAGTTGCATAGTAAGGCTGCGAAATATGGGCCTACCAAGTATGTGATTAGAGACCTGGAACCTGAACTTAAGACATTAGTTTATAACGAAGATTCCAGAGTTTTAATGAATGATCCTAATGCTAAGCATGATTTCTCTAGCTTTTTCTTCAAGGATTTTCCGGAGCAGCAGGTGGGGATCAGCATTGATGGGCGAGCGGATAAGTTTATAGCCCGTAATGCGCCCAATGTGGATGAGATATTGCAGCAGCGGCTGCAATGGATGCGTCAGGCGATAGATAAGATTGAATATCAGCCCTGGCCGCATAAACAGGCGGGCGTCTGTTTGCCGAGAAATATCTTAATCGCCAATTCCCAGCCGTTGAAAAATGCTGAGGGTTCTTACCATGAGAATTATGGGATGGAGTTTTATAAC
Source organism: Shewanella sp. BJSY2023SW005 (assembly GCF_047314585.1). Lineage (NCBI taxonomy): Bacteria > Pseudomonadati > Pseudomonadota > Gammaproteobacteria > Alteromonadales > Shewanellaceae > Shewanella > Shewanella sp. BJSY2023SW005. The sequence goes on along the minus strand of NZ_JBKORJ010000056.1, from coordinate 28,937 downwards.
GGTAAAGACTCACTGTTTGAGATCCTGGTGAACGTGTATGGCAAAGATCAGGGCAAGGCGCTGAAAGAAGAACTGAGCCGCCACAGCGGTATGATGGCCTTTTTCGCCAGCAGCAAGACCAAGGTGGCCGGGCGGGAAGGGCGGCTGTTTATCAGTGATGGCAAATACTCGGATACCCAGCGGGAGTTTCGTTGGATCAGTACCGACAGCAAGGTCAACAGTGTTCGTTACGCCCATATGGAGATCAGCGGCAAGATAGAGATCAAGGACTTTCCGCAGATGGCTCCCTTGAATGCCACCGATATGATAGTGGGGCTGCTCAAAGGCGTGCGGGTTAGAGAAAACGGCATGGTCGGAGTGAAGGACTAGCTATAAGAATGAAAGGTTGGAACTCTTGATAGGAGCGAAAGGGAGAAACCTTTGATAAGAGCATGCCTGAAGTCCTTAAGTTCACTGCGGCAAAAGCTGTGGTTCTGCTGCCTGGTTTGTGCAGTTTTTCCCCTTTTGACGTACGCCAAGGAGATACCGCCAAGACCGGCCGGTATGGTGTTTACCAAGCACTGTGTAGGTCGGTTTGAGTTTGAGTTACCCCAAGAGATGCAACTGCTCACCTCGGGTTATGGTCAGCCGCAGTTTTTTATCAATATCTATCATCAGGATGATAAGGCGGAAAAGAAAGGGGTGATAACCGGTGAACACAGGCTTGAGCAATGGCTGGCTTACGTGGAGGAGTTGCGTAGTAAGGAAACGACAAAATACTATCCAACCAAATACGTTATAAAAGAACTGGAACCTGAGCTGAAGACGGTTGTTTACTACAAAGACAGAAGAAGGCTAATGCAAGAACCGGACGCAGAACATTACTTTGCAGCTTTTTTCTTTAAGGATTTTCCGGAGCAACAGATAGGCATCAGCATTGATGGCCGCGCTAATGAGTTTATAGCCCGTAACGCCCCCAATGTGGATGAGATATTGCAGCAGCGGCTGCAATGGATGCGTCAGGCGATAGAGAAGATTGAATATCAGCCCTGGCCGCATAAACAGGCGGGCGTCTGTTTGCAAAGAAATATCTTGATCGCCAATTCCCAGCCACCGATTACCCCTTCAGGGCCTTATCCAACGAGCGCGTATAAGGAAGGCTCTTATCACGAAAACTATCAGGCGGAGTTTTTTAACGGAAAGGATTCACTGTTTGAGATCATCGTAAACGTGTATGGCAAAGGCGAGGAAAAGGGCTTGAAAGAGGAGCTCAGCCGCCACAGCGGTATGATGGCCTTTTTTGCCAGCAGCAAGACCAAGGTGGCTGGGCGGGAAGGGCGGCTGTTTATCAGTGATGGTAAATACTCGGATACCCAGCGGGAGTTTACCTGGGTCAGCACCGACAGCAAAATCAACAGTGTCCGTTACGCCCATATGGAGATCAGCGGCAAGATAGAGATCAAGGACTTTCCTGCAATGGCGCCCTTGAATGCCACCGATATGATAGTGGGGCTGCTCAAAAGCGTGCGGGTGCGGGAAAACGGCATGCAGGGCGTGACTCAGCATCGCCCTCAATAAATGTTTAGTTGCAGGCTTGCTTTAGCACCTGCAGTAGCCCGGTTTCAGAAGCTGCCAGCTCAGTTTGTTCGTTTAATACATCTGCCAGTATGGTGTCTGTGGTCAGCGGGTTGGCCAGTACCACCCGGAATACAGTCACGGTTTCTCTGTGATATCGGGCGGGTTGGATCCGGGTACGGGACACAAAAGACTTGCCTTGTTCACGTTGTTTTTTCTGAATGGCACGAGTGAGGTCATCAAGAATGCCATTGATCTCTTTGACCTTTTCAAGATTGCCCTGTGCCAATTGCCGATTCAGAGCAGTTTGTGCCCAAGAGGGGCACCAACGGTAGGTGAGCAGGCACAACTCGGGCGCACTCACCAGTTCAAATTCGCTGTGTTGCTCAATCAAGCCGGCAAAGAAGCGGGCCTTTTCCAGCGAATTATTGATCAGTATTTCATAGCCTTCCTTGCCGATTATCTGCATGCAGGCATGCACCAGCATGGCCATTCCGGGACGGGAACCTTCCAGAGTCTGGCTGCCCAAATCCTTGGAACCTTTACGCAAAATATATTCGGCATGATGCACAATTGCCCGGGCCAGTTCAGGCTGTTTGAACAGCACCATACCGGCCCCCATAGGGACATACATCTGTTTATGGGCATCTATGGTCACTGAGTCTGCCAGTTCTATCCCTTTGAGCAGATGGCGATATTTGCTGGATAACAAGCTGGCTCCGCCCCAAGCGGCATCAACATGAAAGTGGCAATTGAGCTCGGTTGCCAACTCGGCCAGCTCAGGTAGAGGATCTATGTTACCGGTTTCTGTGGTGCCGGCAACGCCGATAATCGCCATGACTCGGATGCCCTGCCGGGCCAGCTTGGTGGCCGCCTCGCGCATGGCGTCGATATCGACCTTATTGTTGGCATCGGTCGCGATTGAAACTATGTTATCCCGGCCAATGCCCAACAGATCGGCGGCTTTGCCCAGGGAGTAATGGCCGCGCTCGGACACCAGTATCGCCAGGCCCTTCCAACCGTAGTGGCAGAGCGCCGCGCCTAAGCCTTCGCGGTTGATACCGCGAAATTCACCGTTAGCCTTGAGCAGTTGGTTGCGGGCAATCCATAGGGCTGTGATATTGGCCACAGTGCCGCCGGAGCAGAAGGCTCCCAGAGCATGATTGGCGCTGTGCATCCACTGGTGGTAGAAGTCGGTGGTTTGGCCATAAATGAGGTGATGCATCATCCCCAGCACCTGCCGCTCCAGGGGAGTGAAGGCCTTGGAGGTTTCGATTTTGACCAGATTCTGATTCAGGCCCACCATCATTTTCGACAAGGGCAACACGAAGTAGGGCAGCGCCGATGTCATATGGCCGATAAAGCTGGGGGCGGCGGTGTGTACTGAATGCGCCACCAAATTCTGCATCATCTCTTCAGTGTAGTCAGAAACAAATCTGGGTTGACGCGGGATTTCAAAGGCCTGGAAATCCTTTTCGATTTCACTCAGGGGCTTTTCCAGCGCGGCAATATTTTGGGTCAGGAAACCGGCGAGATCTTGAGACAATGCCTGCTCTATGCGGCTCAGGGTCGATTCCGGTGCTTCGGGCACGGTAAAGATACGCATCAGAGAGTTTTCTGAGGCGGTGGCCTGGCGTTGTTTGCTGGCGGTCATTGGGCTTTGGTCTCACACTGTATCTGCCTGTGTCTGCACAGGTCTTGAAATGGCAGCTCACTTTACTGCAAGGATTGCGGTCAGACAAGTTGAAACTGAAGCGAAAAAGCAGCGGGCCAAAGAGGTTGGCCCGCGAAAAATCAATTGGCGTTATTCAGTTGCAGAGCCAGCAGCGCGGCGATATTGCTGGAGGTGCGCTGCAGATTGGCTCTGGCTTCGGCCAGCGCCTTGGGCAAGTTGCAGGCCGAGGGAATGATATCAAAAATGGCGCTCATTCCCTGCTCCAGCACCAGCTCTGAACCCGCGCCCAGACAGCCGGCAATACCAATCACGGGAATGTTGCGCGCCTTTGCCAGGCGCAAAACTCCCATGGGTGTCTTGCCATAGATGGTTTGTCCATCAATGCGTCCCTCGCCGGTGATAACCAATGCGGCGCCTTCGAGTTTGGCATCCAGCCCCACAGCCTGCATGACTATGTCGATACCGGGGCGCAGCTCGGCGCCCAGAAATGCCATCACCCCAAGTCCCATGCCACCGGCGGCGCCGGCACCACTTTGCAGGCGCTTATCTTCAAAGCCGCTCTGAACCAGGATATCGGCAAAGTGGCCAAGGGCGGCATCAAGTTCGGTGACCATTTCCTCAGTGGCTCCCTTTTGCGGCCCGAATACCGCCGAAGCGCCGCGCTCGCCACATAAAGGGTTGTCCACATCACAGGCCACTTCAAAATGGCAGTCAGTTAGCGCCGGATGCAGTTGGCTGCAGTCCAGTGTTGCCAAGGCCGCGAGCGCCGCCCCGCCCGGGCCTATCTCCAGCCCGGCACTATCCAATAGTTTAGCGCCCAGCGCCTTGGCCATACCGGCGCCGCCATCATTGGTGGCACTGCCGCCAAGGCCGATGATGAAGTGGCGAATGCCACGCTCTATGGCATCGATAATCAGCTCGCCGGTGCCGTAACTTGTGGTGAGCCTTGGATTGCGAAGCGCCGGGCTGACATGATGCAGCCCGGAGGCGGCCGCCATTTCGATAACTGCAGTTCTGGCGCCATGAGTGCCTTCTGTACCCAGAATACCGTAATGGGCCTTCACAGCTTGTCCGAGTGGGCCACAGACTTCAAGCTCGACCAGGTGACCGTTGGTCGCATCGACCATAGATTGCACTGTGCCTTCACCGCCGTCGGCCACCGGCACTTTGAGGTACTCGGCATCCGGCAGCCTGAGTTTAAAGCCCGCTTCAATTTCATTGGCCACTTCGAGAGCGCTCAGGCTTTCCTTGAAGGAATCCGGTGCTATCACTATTTTCATCTGATTTCCTGTACAACGGGCTGCCGGTGAAACCGGCAGCAGCAAGGGAAGAGTTTAGAGCAGAACCAGGCTAAGCAGCCAGACGAAGATGATGGCGGTGATCCCCTGAATTAGGGTCGCCATGGTCTGAGCTCGGTAGGCCTGGGCTACGCTCATACGGCTAAACTGAGTAACCACCCAGAAGAAGCTGTCGTTGGCGTGGGACACTGTCATGGCACCGGCGCCTATGGCCATGACGGTCAGCACCCGGCCCATTTCGCTGCCAAGGCCGATATCACCCAACATGGGGGCCACCAGAGCCGAAGTGGCTACCAGCGCTACAGTGGAGGAGCCTTGAGCCGACTTCAGTGCCGCTGCCACTAGGAAGGGCATAAAGATACCTATACCCAGAGCCGACAGTGAAGTACCGATAAAGTCACCGATAGGCGTGGCTTTGATCACAGCGCCAAAAGCGCCGCCGGCCCCGGTGATCAGCAGTATGGGGGCGGCAACAGCCAGGCCCTGTGAGATACGATCGGAAAACTCTTTGACCTTGTTGTCGCCCTTGAGCAGCAAGAGTGACAGCCCCAGGCCTATCATCAAGGCATTGAGCGGTTGGCCGAGGAAATGGAACAGGCTGAACAGCATGCCTTCACCCATGGGCTTGGAGGGGAAGGCGGCGATAGAGCCAAGGCAGATCAGCAAAATAGGAACAAAAATAGGTGAGAACGCCGCCAAGGGGCTTGGCAGTTTGCCATAAGCAGCCTTGAGTGTTTCAAACTCTTCGGCAGAAGCCTTGAGCTCTTCGGCGCCTTCGCCATCCGGCTCAGTGTTCATAAAGCGGTTGGCCCAGAGTAAACCGGCGAAGGCGGCAACGGCAGAAACCAGAATACCTACTGCAATCACCAGCCCCAGACTGGCTTCCAGTTGCAGGTTACCGGCGGCGGCAATCGGGCCGGGAGTGGGCGGCACAAAGGTGTGGGTAGCATAGAGGCCGGTGGCCAGGGCAACGCTCATGGCAACGCTGGAAACCTGCATTCTATTGGCCAGAGACTGTTTCAGGCTGTTGAGGATCACAAAGCCCGAGTCACAAAACACCGGGATGGAAACGATATAACCTATGATGGACATGGTCAGGGTCGGGAAACGCTGTCCGAGCACCTTGATGACCACATCGGCCATGGTGATGGCCGCGCCGCTCTTTTCCAGCACCGTGCCTATGATAGTTCCCAGGACTATCACCAGCCCTATGTAACCAAGAATACCTCCAAAACCACCACTGATGGTTTTGGCGATTTCCCCGGCGGGCAGGCCGAATCCGAAGGCGGCGATAAATGACGCCAGCAGCAGCGTCAAGAAAGGGTGTAGTTTAAATGTTGAGGTGGCGATGACAATAAAGATGATCACCGCCAATAGTACTAGTACCAGGCTCATAAGTGTCCCTTATTGGGTCGTTATTTGTGTAGGGTTGGGGCGCCGGCGCGAAGGCGGGCTGGCGATTATTATCCCAGTTGCCGCGCCGTGATGGCTTTAGGGGAAAATACGGAATTCCCCCCTGAAAGAGGGTAGTTTTTTGTGCGTGTGCACAATTATTTGTGTTCCAGGCGGCTGAGGACTTCTCCCAGGTAGAGTTGCAGCAATCCATCCAGGCTTTGCAGCTCTATGCCGGTGATTTCACTGATACGCTCCAGGCGGTATCTCAGGGTATTACGATGAATAAACAGGGCCTTGGCACACTGTTGTTGGTCGCCGAAGTGTTGCAGATAGGCGCTGAGAGTGCGGGTCAGCAGGCCCTTTTTGTCATGCTGCTGCAGTCTGCGAAAAGGTGCTGCCAGCTCCTGACCGCGCCAGCTATCGACCAGTCCGGCCAGCAATACCGCCAGCGCGTGATCCTGATAGAGGTATTTGGTCTTTTCCGGCGCCCGTTTCTTTCCCAATCTCAGGGTTTCCAGCGCGGTATGAAATGAGCGCCTAATACCGCCTTCACCGGGGAAGAAATGCCCCAGCGCGATTTTGAGCCGGCCCTGGGTGTCGGCCGGCAAACGGGCAAGCAGTTTCTCGATTCGCAGATCCTCAAGCGCCGGATCCCAACTGCGACCATCGAGAAAGGCGGGTTTGAGGATCACCAACTGATCCATGGCGGTCATGGCCACCAGGTTGTCCCTTTGGGGATACTCGAGCAAGCGTTGGATCTCCTTGAGATCTGTGGCCTTGCTTTCGCCTTTGGCGAGCTCTATCACGGCAGCAACTCTGGGTTTTTGCAGATCTATCTGCAGCTGGGCGGCCCAGGCACAAAAATCGCTTTCGCTATAATTGTCCCGTTTCAGCAGTTGCAGAATAAATTCTTCCCGCTGGCGTTTATGCCAGAGATCCAGCTCGAGAGAGTTGGCTTGCTCGACCATCATTTCGGCGGTCATTTTCAATAGCTCGCCATAGTGCAGCAGCTCTGCCGGATTACCGGTAATGCCGACAACGCCGATTATCTTGCCGTGGTAGTGCAGCGGCAGGTTGATCCCGGGTTTGACGCCGTGCAGGCTGTGGCGACTGCCTTCATCTATCACTACGGTACGGTTTTGGGCTATGGCCAAAAGGGCGCCCTCATGGACACTGTTGAGCCGCTGCTTGTCGCCGGAGCCGAGGATCACCCCTTGACTGTTCATCACATTGATATTGTGGTCGATGATATTCATGGTGCGATCCACTATCTGCTGCGCGGTCGCGGCGTCGAGAAAATACATGCGAGCCTCTAGGGTCTGTTGACCTTTCATGGTTGAATTTTGCTCGTACTAGACGCATTTTAATCGCGACGCAAGGTATGCAACCTAGGGGCCTAGATAAATACCTTGCAACAAAGAGTAAAGCGCGTCTAGCCGAGCCTTTGGGTAGCATTTGTCGTTGTTTGGTATAAAAAACGACAAACGCTGCAAAAAACATCTTCAAGGGTCAACAGACCCTAATGTGCTAATAACTCGGCGACTCTCTGCCTGAGCCTGGGTAACAGGTTTTGCTCAAATTCGGGGTGCTGTTTAAACCAGAGGCGATTACGCGGACTCGGGTGAGGCAGCACCAGTTTTGTCGGCCACAGCGAGTCAGCTTCTGCCACGGCGGTACCGACGGACGCTTTGGCCAGCGGGCTGCCCTTGAGGTGCCAGGCCATGGCGTATTTGCCGAGGATCAGTGTCAGCTCAATATTGGGCAAGGCGGCAAAAAGCCTTGGGTGCCAGGTAGCTGAGCATTCTGGCCGCGGCGGCATATCGCCCTGTTTGCGACCCTGTTTTTCAACCGTTCCCGGATAGCAAAATCCCATGGGAATGACGGCAAACCGCCTGGGGTCATAAAACTGTTCGCGGCTCACCCCCAGCCACTGCCTTAGCCGGTCGCCGCTGGCATCGTCAAAGGGCAGGCCACGCTCATGGGTTATCCTGCCGGGCGCTTGCCCCGCGATTAAAATCCTGGCGTCAGGGTGGGCCTGCAGTATCGGCTTGGGCGGTAACGGTAGTTTATCCCGGCACAGGGTGCAGGCTCGCACCTCATCGAGTAGCGGAAAATCACTGGGCAGAGCGGCAGTTTTCATCATATTTCCTGGTTTTTGATGGATATCAGACCCTACTTAGGCTTCGAAAACTAGGCTCCGAAAATCAGACACCGAAAAAATGTTGCCAGGCCTGAAAGCCTTCATACAAAGTCAGCCCCAGCGCCGCGAGCAGCAACACTATCCGGCTGAGCTTAAAGCCGTTTTCTTTACACTGCTGCCAATCAGGAGCACTCCAGGCGATAAGCATTGCCGGTATAGTCAGCGGCCAGATGATATTGGCCAGCAGCAACAATAAGGCAGAGGTTGCCAGCAAGCGCCAACCGGCTTGAGGCCCGGCGATCTTGGCCGAGTTTTTCAGTTGCAGTGGCAACAACGCCAGCGCCACGGCTATCAACACCAGGCCGAAGTTCATACTGAGATCGGCAATAGAAGCATGATCCCAGAATACAAGTAACAGGGTAATGAGCGGAATGGGCAAGGCCCAATAGATATGGCTGCGGACAAACCCAGGGCGGCTATATTGGCCGTTGAAGTAAAAAACCAGCTGCAGTAGCAGGTTAACCAAAGTAAAACCACCCAGCACCAGTATGGTAAACACCCCGGCCATTAAACCGTCGGGTTGTGCGGCCATGGCCGATAGCGGAAAAAGGGCGACCAAGGCACAAGGATATTTCAACTTCATCAATAGATTCTCATCATAAAGGCTGCGCCTTACATTGGCTTAAAGGCGAAAGGCTTGCAAGTTCTTGATGGCCGTTATGGGATGGCTCTGAGACTATGAGGAAAAAAGGGGCAGTTCCGTCCGCCCAAGCTCACAAGGTAACAGGGAGGTGGGCCGGAGGAGCCGGCCCACGAAAGGTAAACTAATCTGCTGTAGCTTCCCTAGTTTTGAAAGGGGGTGTTTTCAGCAAAGTATTCGTGGCTGTCGGCATTTTGAATCGCCTGGGCAGGATTACTCAGGGCCAGCGATTTGGCGCCACTTTGGCCGTAGACAATGTCATCGGTTCCCGCCACCACATTGAAGTGACTCATTTCATGGACTATGGTGCCGCCCTTGGAGTCGGTGCCCGATACCGGTGCGCTCCAGAAGGCGTTACACATGTAGATCTTGTAGGGTTGAGTCGGGTAAACGTAGGCGTAATAGCTCTTCTTACAGCTGCAATCGAAGGTGAGTGGCTGATTGTTCAAGGCCGAGTCTATGGCACTGAAGTTGCTGCTGACGCTATTCCAGCGGCTGCTGTTGTAACTGCCAAACCAGGTGGCATAACGCACCGAGCTTGAGGGGTTGTTGTTGCTCGCGAGGTATTGTTTGCTGTCGGCCGCCATGGCGCGGGCGGCGTCCAGTCCCGCCAGAATATCGCTCTGTTGGGAATTGCTGCAACGGCCGGTAAAGCTGATACCGTCGGGTGCTGTACCGCCATCGCCACTGCCGGGTTTACCCTTGTTGGCGCCGGACTTGAATTCACGGCCTTCCACATAGAAGCTGACCGGATCTGAATGTATCCCTTCTATCCCTAAGCGGGCCAGCTTCTTTTGTTGGCCCGGGTTGGGGGAGAAGAGTTGCAACGAACTGACATCATAGCTTATCTCGTAGTTGCCGCTGCTGCTCATGTCGTAAAGTGAGGACAACTCTACCTGATAGGACACACTCTCACCGGATTTGAGCTTGATATAGTCCTGTTTGCCGGGAGCCGGGCGTTTGAAATGGGCGCCCAGATAGTGACGGTCAAGGCCATCGGCATTGACTTTGAACAGGGATTCTTCCACTCCATCAGCGGCTGTGTACCACTTGAGCAGTTTTACCGGCTGGTTGGCGTCATTGGTCAGGGTCACAGTGACCAACACGTTATCACTGGCCTTATAGCTCTGCTGGCTCATCTCCAGGCTGGCACGAATGCCATCGGCCAGCACGCTGGTACTGGAAAGGGCCGCGAGCAAGGCTATTCCTTGTAGTGTATGAGTGATTCTCATGCCTTTGTCCTCAGGTCATATAGTCTTAATTGTTATGTTTGTTACAAAAATGTAACGTTTTGCAGTGTAAGCTGCAAAAAGGGCCGCTGGCAAGAGGAATTTTACCGAATGCTTGTTGGTTTGAGGTGAAGGCGGGAAGAGATGAAAAAAGCCCGCGAAAAGCGGGCTTTTGGGAGCTAAGAGCGAGAATTACAGACGGTAGTTGACGCTCAACATGATCAGGTGAGCCGTGTAGTCATGGCTGTTGTCACCAAAGCTGACCAGGTTCCAGATACCATCCGGGGCGATATCGTTACCTGCGTCGTTGTCCTCGTATTTCTCCATCTTGTAGTCAAGACGCAGCGCCATTTTCTCAGTAGCCTGATACTGGGCATAGAGGTTGACGTTGTGCACTTTGGCATAGTAATCGCCATAGTCGCCTGTGATGCCTTGGCGTACCTGAGTGCTGGAGTCCGAGTCAGAGTAGGTGTAATCCAGTCCCAGACGCAGTTTCTTCTCCAGCAGGTTGTCGTAGGCCAAACCGGCACCTATGACATCCACCTTGTCTTCCACGGTTCCTGTCCAGGTGACAGTGCTGAAGTTGCTGCTGCCGGCCTGATCTGAGTCTATGGTCTGATGGTTGTAGAAGGCGCTCAGGCTGAGATCGTCTGTCAGCAAATAGCTGATGCTGGCGTCATAGCTGAGGTCTTTGGATTCTGTCAAACCGATAACCGTGTTGTTGTAGTCATCCAGCGCATAGCGGGCACCGAAATCCAGGGTCAGGGTGTCGATAGGGCTGTGAGTCACCCTGGCTTCAACCTGAGTGCGCTTGCGGTCGGCCAGATTGTACTTGCGCAGCAACTTGTTGGACTCGGAAGAGGTCCATTCAGATGCTTCGTACTCTGAGCCATCGCGCTTGCCATAGCTGCCCTTGATCCACATATTCCAGTGTTCAAAGCTGTTGAGACTGAAACGGGCCCAAACGCTGTTCTCGTCGGTGATTTCCCTGTCCTGATAGCTGCGTTCATCACGACGGTAGTCATAACCTGCGTCCAACTTCATGCCGTTGGCAATCCGGTAATCCATGGCCAACTTGGCCTTGTGACTGGTGTTGTCATAAGGGGTGTTGTAGGCCACACGACCACTGACGTTATTAATACTGATCTGGGTCCATTCCTGGATCTGGGTTTGGTTGTCCCTGTCGTAGTAATCATAACTGCCGCTGATCCGCAGATTGCGGGTCGCGCGTTTGACAGCCTTGAGGTTCATCCCCAGGATATCGACTTTGCCGTCCAGGGATTCCTGCGGCAATTGATAGCCGTAACCCGAGGTGATAAAGGCCTCATCCTGGGTCATCTGTCCGGCGAACAAACGGCCGCTGACCACGGCGCCTTTCTGGGCAAATTGGCCGCTCAAGGTCACAGTGTGAGATTCGTTATCCGGATCCAGGCTCATATAACCCGCCCTTTGGGCACCAAAGGTTGGGTTGAAAGCGTTGTCGAATCTCAAGGTCTGGATATCATTCTTGAAGAATGAACCATTGTAGTTGAGTGCGGTAAACCAGTTGTCACCCTTGAGTTTAATCCCTGCCTCGACGGTATCTGTGGTGTAGTCCACAGGCTCGGCCAGCATCATTGACTGGTTGAAGAAGCTGCCGGACGCAGTTTTCAGGCCGGTTTTTTCTTCGCGCATATAGGTGACATAGGTGCTCCACAGCTCCTCACCCTGATATTCAAGACCCAGGCCTGCGCGCTTGCGCTTGAGCGACAGCTCCAGTGGGCTCAGGCTGTCATACAGCATGGGCATCTCGTTGCTGCCACCGGCTGTCTGCCAGTTGGCCGGCAGTGTCAGGTTGCCGCTGCCAATTCCCAGATAAGGACTCATGGCAGAGTCAGTTTTATAGGTGTGGATCTGACGGTAGTTCAGGTTGATATTGTACTGTCCGAGTTTACCGGCATTGATATCGACCCGGCCGTTTTCCATACCCAGGTTATCGGCTTCGATACTGGCTCGATAGCCGTTTTCACCGCGATAGTTCAGGTCAGCGTCCACCTTGCCGGCAAAGTCATCTTCGGCGGCAAAGGCGTTGGCAGAACGGATATCGTCAGAGTCGTTATAGCCAACTCCGGCGCCAATAGTGCCCGATACACCGGTTTCACTGACGCAACCCTTACAGCTCCAGGCCGAAAACTTGACCTTTTCGGTATTGGCATTGGCCAGGTCATAACCGTCGGCGGCCATCGCCAGACTGGCAGGAGCCAGCAGAGCCAGGGTGATCAAATTAAGTTTGAATTTCATCTTCCCGCCTCCTTAGCGTTGGAACAACTTGCCGGATGGATGGTTTGAACCATGGATCTGGCTGTGACAGTTCAGACAGCTGCGACCACCGGTAAAGGCGTTGTCGTTGACCTGAGAACCCATGCCTGTGTTACCCAGATAAGCACGGCTGGCGTGGCCGTCGCTGGCGTGACACTGTTGGCACAGTTGCGGAGCGCGGGTCTTAAGCATGCCATCGTTGACACTGCCGTGGGGATTGTGGCAAGTGACACAATTCTCAGTGACGGGTGCATGCTCCCAGAGTTTTGGGCCGCGCTTCTCCGCATGGCAGCTGTAACAAGTGTCATTGACTGACGCCTTGTTCAGATCGGCATCGGTCGTGCTGCCGTGAGGGTTGTGACAGTCGCTGCACACCATCTGTGCCCACTTCAGCGGGTGGCTGGAACGCTTGTTCATGTCAGCCTTTTGCTTGGTGTGGCAGCTGGTGCAGACTTCCATCTCAGTGTTCTTGGAGAGCACAGGGTCCTTGGCGGTATGTACGCTGTGGCAAGAAGCACAGGCAACATCGGCGTTGTCGTGGTGACCGCCGTTCCAGGACATACGCTTGTCATCCTTGTGACAGGAGAGACAGACGCTGTTCTGCTTGTCGGCCGCCAGGGTAGAACCCTTACCAAAGGTAATCATGGGTTCGTTACCGCCACGGTTGTGTTTGCCCATGGGGCCGTGACAGGCTTCGCACTGAAGTCCGGCCATAGGACTCTTGCTGGAGTCGATGGCGCCGTGAACCCCTTTGAACAGGTCCATGACTTTTTCTGACTTCTTGTGGCACATCAGACAGGAGTCGGCACCCTTGGGAGAGTAGCTGCCTTCGGCAAACTTCTGATCCAAGGTGGCTTCCACTTCTTCCGGGCTCATTTTGGCGTCCCACTTGGCGGCGTGCGCCGCATGGGTGACACCAAAAGATAACACTGCCGTCGCCAAAAGGGCGCTTAGCAGTGTTGGTATATTTTTGCTGATTCTCATATTAGGCATCCTTAATTTGTCCAAACCCTTGAAAGACGGGGGAGGGGACTCCCCCGGCCTGGGCAAATTACATCTTCACCTGAGTGTGATCTGCGGCGGTTGGCTTGTGGCAGTAGAAACAGGTTTCCAGCTGCGCAGCCTGGTTGGCAGCGGTGTAATCACCATCTACCACAGCGCCGTAGGCTTCCAGTTGCTCCTTGGTGTGTACCATGTAGTCGCCACCGACAGTGTGACAAGAAGTACAGGTAGCAGTGATAGGCGTGGTGTACATGCCTGCTGAGGTTGCCAGAGCCCCCTTGTTCTTGAAGGCATCAAGATTCAGGTCGTTGTGACAGGCTGAACAGTTGCCACCGATCAGGCCGTGAGCCTTTTCAATGTGGGTCTTGTGCAGTTTCATCTCCAATGCGCCTTTGTTGGCACCGCTGGCGTAAGTACCATCTGGAGTATGACAGGCCACACAGCCATCAACACCGACGGTGAGCTTGCCGTTTACTTCGCGGCCCAGCTGCTCTGTCATCACAAAGCCGGCATGGTGGCCTTTGTGCAGTTCGAAGGTGTCGCTGTGACAGCCCTGACAGGTAGCGAAGTTCACTGAGTCGATATGACGGTGACTAGGTGCATCACCTGACTTGGTACCGAAGGCCAGTTGAGCTTTCATGCTGGTAGTGGCAACGCCATCGGCACAGGCGATGAGCTCGCTGCCTTGGTTGCACATTTCCAGACCGATAAAGCTGAAGGCGGTATCGGCATCACCGGCACCGAAAGGCAGGTCCTGAACGGTGAATTGCAGCTTGCCGTCAACCAGAGTCACGGCGTCCTGCAGCTGGCCGTCTTTAACCAGATCTTTGGCGACCTTGGCTTTACCGCTTCCTGGGCTGACGTTGTAGCCCATGACAGGGAAGTTAGGGCCCACGTTGGTGATGGTTTCCAGACGCTTGATCTTGGCCAGTTCGTTGTTGGCATCCAGCGCATTGCCGGCCTTGTCCAACAGGGTCACAGTCAGAGTCGCACTGTTGTCGGCGCTGCCGGTCAGTTCTGCTGCCAGACCGCGTTGAGCGATAACGGCACGTTTGTCACCGGTTACACCTGTGTGCAGCTCTTCTGTCCACTTGCTGTTGTGACAGGCGATACAGTTGGAGTTGTCGGTTTGTTGGCTGTGGCCCTGACCGGCAGCAAAATCTATATTGCTGTGGCAGCTACCACAACTTGCAGCTGTAGGTACTTTGGACCAGTTGCCCCAATCGGGCGTCAACTCGACATTGGTGTCGTTGTGACAGGATTGGCAGCTGTTAAGCGCATCCAGGCCCAGATCCTTGTGCTTGGTATGGATCATGGCGTTGAATTCATTGCCTGGTTTTACCTTGCCTGAGGTGTGGCAAGTGGCGCAATAGTTAACATCTGAGTAGGCGCCGCCGTGTTTGACGTTGGCCAAATCACCGTGACAGGTATTACAGCTATCTGTACTCACCAGCTTGCGGCTGTAAGCCGCGGAGGCTCCAGAGTCGGCACTGAAGTCGACGAAAGCGTTGCTGTTGGGGATCAGAGTGCCGTCAGGCAGAGGCGTATTGTAAGCGCGCAGCAGTACCCGCTGGGCAAGCTCAGGGTTGAAGCTGATAGTGTCTTTACTCAGCTCATTCAAGGTCTTGCTGAAGGTGTAGCTGTAGCTACCGTTTTTGTGGTCAACGAAAGTACCTGCGCAGCTGCTGCTAACAGTACAGTCTTCGTTGCCGAAATACTGCCACTGAGAGGCATTACCTGCACCGGTTGCGCCTTCCGGCAGCAACTGAGCGGCGGCAAAGCGGAACTTCTGCAGGCCAACTACCGGCATATCGTCTTCGTTGGTCACGGTAAATTCAACCGTTGGGATACCGCCTTTGACAACAGCTTGCTCAAAGCTGAAATGCAGCTCTTTGATTTCACCTGCAGGCTCGCCGCCTGGGTTACCTGGATTACCATCGTTGCCATCATCGCCACCACAGCCACCTAAGGCCAGAGTAGCTGCACTGGCTGCCAGCAGCAGTGCGATTCTGGTTTTTTGTGCGTTCATCATCTTGTTCCCTGCAATAGTGGAAGTATCTGGTTTAGGGAGTGGCTGAGTCATCTCAACCAAATTGATTATGTAATTGGCCCTTAACCCGATACCGGAAATAGGATTTCCCTCGAAAAGGCTAACTCAAGCAGGGCCGAAAAGCTGCATGACTGGTGTTAATGTGTGACTTGGATCTTTCTATTTATAAAGAGGTATTTGAGCTGGTAGGGAAAACTTAATCTCGATCAAAAAAACGCTGTTTTTTAATTCGATTTTGGCAATTTGGTAGATAAAAAAAGAGAGGCCGAAGCCTCTCTTTAGGGTTAAATTTTAGTGGCTGAAGCCCCAGTTGGAGTGAGCTTCCAACAGCTGGGAATCAGTATGACAGGTAGAACAGGCTTCTTGGCCTTTCTGGGCGTCATAATCACTTGCAGCTACACCGTGGCCTGTACCTATCACACCACCATTGGTCACTATGTGGTTGATAGTGGTTTCACTCAGGCCGTATGGCGGCTGGTGACAGCTGGCGCAGGCGGCAGTCTGTGGTGATACCAGAGTCTGCTCTGTGCCATCTTCAGTCTTGCCGAAGGCAACCGGAGCGGCATCGGCGGCAATTTTCTTCAGTGAGAAGCCGTCTTTACCGTGACAGGTCTGACAGTCTGTCTTCTTGAAGAAGCCGTTGCCAGAGCTGTCATACAGGTAGTGCTTGGAGTGCACTATGTACGCCAGGTTGGATGAGCCGTCACCCTTCTTGTCGCGGGTACCGTTGTGGCAGGAGGCACAGCCGTCGATGTCGTTGGAGAAACGATGCTTGATGGCAGTGGTGTGACACTGCTGACAAGCTGTCATTTCGGCATGTTGAACCCTTGGCGTCTTGTCGACTTTGCTGCCATCCACATTGAAGTAGGCTGTGTCAGATGGCACGTAAGGACCGGAGTTAGGGATAACACCGTCTTCGACTGGCTTACAGTCGGCTACAGCGCCTTTGCCATCGAAGCAGACATGCAACTGGCTGCTCAGGGCCACTTTAACCTCTGGCGTACCCATGACTTCGGCTACTTTGAAGTCGCCATCGCTGAAGGTGACATCTATGCTGCCGTCGGCGCCCTCACTGAAGTGGTCGTAACCCACTTTCTGGTAGTTAACCAGGAAGTCGTCTTTAACCACACCGTTGAAGACGATGGCGCTGGTGAAACCGCCGTGTGAGTATGGGCTGGAGTCAATCTGCGCCAGTGTCACATTGGTGTCGCCGTGCTTGACAGTCATGTTGGCCTTAATGGTCTTGCTGGCCTCATCATAAGTCATGCTGTTGAAAGTAACGCTGGTCTTGGCAGATTGGGCACTGTCGTTGTTGCTGTAGTGGGCGCGTTCGGCACCACGGCCATGGCCATCAGGATCGCTGTGACAGGAGACACAGTTCAGTTTGTCTTCTTTAATCTGGTTGTTTTCTGCATCCCAGTGCCAGGAAGGTACGGCATACTGGCTGTTGTGGCAGCTCAGACAGGTTGCAGCATCCAGATCGGCTTTCCAGGCATCGGCCATAGCCAGGTTTTCATCTGGTTGGTGACAGGTCTGACAGTTGCTGGCTGATTGCGGGAAAATGCCGTTGTAGAAGGCATGGCTGTGCACTTCGTGCGCCATGGCCTTGATGGAACCATCAAATTTATGGCTGCCTATCACTTGGCCATTTTCGTCCTTGTCATCCTTCATGTAGCTGTTGTAGTCGGTGTGACAGAAAGTACAGCTTTCCAGAGTGACGTGTTTGCCGCCGTGCATGGCCAGTTCACCGGCATGACCGGGTCTGTGACAGCTTTGGCAGGTTTCATCGGCGATAACCGGCTTGGGTTTGGCCTGAGTGGTATCGGAAGAGGGCTGCCAGTAGAAGAAGCTGTTGTTAACCAGGTTAACGTTGGCCGCATTGGCTGTTTTGATGCCCAGGTAAATACCATTGACCATGTCGGCCTTGTAGTCGTATTTACCCAGAGTATCTATGGCTTTGTTCAGTTTCAGTGTATAGGTGCCGTCCTGATTGTCGGTCAGACAGTCTTCGCAGTTTTTACCCTGGAAGTAGGAAGAACCCGTGTAGAAGCCGTCACCTTTGTCTTTGTTGAAGTAGCTCAGCCAGATCTCTCTCGCTTGGCCTTCTACATTGGTCAGGCCTTCAATCTCATCTTCGCTGCCGACACGGCCGAAGGAGACTGCACCTATGTCAGTGTTTTTCAAACCAAAGACGGCGGCGCCGTTGGCATCGGACAAGCTGAAGTTGATTGTCAGGAAGCCGTTGGTGTCTACAGATGCTGAATTAATCTTGGATTTCAGCGTGTTGACTTTGCTTATGGGTGTGCCGACAGGACCTGGCTTACCAGTCTCACCATCCTTACCGTCGCTGCCACAACCGGCCAGCATCAGAGACAGCAAACCGGCACCCAACATCGCTTTAGTCGCGGCATTGAAATTAAACCGTTTCATCATGATATTTCCCTGCAAGTGATTTTAATCATCACTAACCAGAGGTTAAATAAGAATAAATCTCATTAACCATGGAAAGTGTGTGGAATTATTTTTCCAAGGCTAAGGCTACCCAAGTGGTGGGGATTAAGCAGTCACTTTAGATGGGTTATGTGATTAAGATCCGACTATTTCTTTAGGGGTATACGGCTAGATCAAAAAACGTTAATCCTGATCAAAAAAACGTGTTTTTTGAAAGAGTTTTTAACGAATTTTGCTGCATAAAAAAGGGAGGCACATGCCTCCCTTTGGTAGCAAAACGCAAGTTAATTGCCGTGTGCAGTCATCAGCTGAGCCGGGGTATGACAGGTGGCACAGGCCTCTTTGGCACGATTACGGACATCGGTCTCATCCATGCCATCCAGAATACCGCCGTTGGCTTGAATATGCGATTTGGCCGCATCGCTGAGGTACTGTTGGTGGCAGCTCAAGCAGGAGCCTGCATCTGAGGATACCCAGATATCCGCGCCGCTATTGCTGATGTCACCATAGCGCCAGACACGATCCGGTGAACGACCCAGAGTGATACCTGTGACGCTGCCGGAAGACTCGGCATGACAGGTGGCACAATCGGTTTTCAGCACAGTGCCGGACTGGAGCCCTGCATACTTGAGGAAGTGGCCTTCACGCTCGTGTGCCTTCCAGGCAAAGCTTGAGGGGATCTTGCCACCGGGATAATCGGCGTCATTACGCAGTGTCTTATCCGGTGTATGGCAGGTCTGGCAGTTGACGCCATTGTCATAGTGATGGATCTCCTTGCCATGACAACTTTGGCACTTGGTCGGATCTATGATGGCGCGGCGGGCCACGGCATCCATACCGCTGTCGACACCATTGTTACCCCAGACAAAGCGGTAGGGCTCCTGCTGGATAGCCACAGAGCGAACACCGTCGGTTGCGCAGTCTGTCAATTGAATATCGGCAACACCATAACCGCCGTTATTGAAGCAGGCTTCCAGTGCTGACCAGATTTCAAAGTTCTTGCCATCCGGACTTGCCGGCATATCAAACGCCGGAGTCAGCGTATAGCTCTTGCTGGTGGTGTCAAAACTGCCTTCACTGAGACGAATACGGCGCTGGCTGTAGGAGGCTTCGTTGTAGGCAGGGTAGTCCTTGTCTACATCCCAGCCCACTATCATACGGCTACCCTGATCGATAAAGCTTTGATCCATGGCGTTACCGTCTTTATCCAGCACCTGCACTTTAAAGGTCATCTTGCCGGCGTTGCTGCTGACCTCCAACACCTTGACGCTCAGTTCGGCTGCCAGAGTGTAGGCTTGCATTACATCACCGTGGCGCTTGGCTGCGCTGCCGGTACCGTGATAGGTATTGTCCGTGTTGTGGCAAGCCATACAGTCGGTGCTGGAGTGGTGGGATGAAGGCTTTTCCGTGTGACAGGCGACACAGGCGGTATTGCTCTTCTCTGCCTTGAACAGATCGGCATTGGCGGGAGCGCCACTGCCTTCCTGGTGACAGACGCTACAGTCTGAAGCTGGCTTACGAGGGAAGCCGACCACACCATAGTCGTGGACGCTGCCGCCATAACCGACAATCTTGTACGGCGCCGGCACTTCATTGCCGTCGGCATCATAGGTATGCCGTTCTGCGCCGCGGTGAATGGCGTGGATCAGATAGGTGAACTCCACACTGTTACCCGACTCAGGATCTCCAGAAGTCGCAGTATGGCAGGAAGCACAGTTTTCCAGCGCTATTCGACGTCCGCCGTGCAGCTCCAGGCTGTCCGGTTGGTGACAGGTGTAACAGGCATCAATGGTGACCACATTGCGGGTCTGGATACCTTCTGTATTGCCGCTGGAGGGTTGCCAATCATAATGGGCATTGGCGGTAACCTGGGGGAGTTTCAGCTCCAGTGTGGCCCTTTGAGTGGCATCGGCATCATAAGCTATGGCCAGCGGCTCTGTGACTTCGGCAATATTGACCTGATAACTATAGCTATAGCTGCCGTCACCATTGTCCACCAGACAGGTTTCGCAGGCGCTGGCGGCTTCGACTCCGGCCTGATACTGAGGCGATGGACTGAGGTTATCCACCCCGTCGGGAACCGTTGTCGGTTGTTTGAGGCTATTGATATAGGCTTGCCATTGGAATCCCCAATCGGCTTCTCTGGCTTCCTCACCTTCACCTATGGTTTCGGTCACATGGGTCAGCTGAGCGATACCAAATCTGAGGTCATAATCTTTGTTCAGACCCAACACAGCCACACCATTGGCATTGGTCAACATAAAGTCGACCGTGACCTTGCCTGCTTCCACTTTGGCGTCGGTAAACTTGACCTTGAGTGTGGGAGTGGCATCGATATTCACTCCGATCACGCCGTCCTTGCCGTCTTCGCCATCCTTGCCGTCACTGCCACATGCCATGAGCGTCAGCGACATCAGAGTGGCCAATGCCAGGCGGGTATGCCCTTTAACCAGTCTTGAGCTTTTCATCATTATTTCCCTGCATTGCTTTGATTGCACGACTGAGCCAGCCTTTGAAGACCGGCCCGTTCCTGTAATTGCCGCCCTCAAAGGGCGGCTTATTGTTGTTACTGGGCGATAGGATGCACCTTGGTGACATCGGCCATGCCGCCCTGACCATGACAGGTGGCGCAGCTTTCTGTTCCTGCCTTGGCATCAGCTTCAGTGCCTTGGAACACGGCTCCCTGTTGCGTCATATGGTTGCGGGCACTATCGCTCTGGTGGCAGTTACTGCAGACTGCCGCCGTGGGGCTGGTGAAGCTGCCATCATCCAGACTCAAGGGTTGCACCGCCGGGCTGAGTGGCAGTGCCATACTCAGCACGCCATTTTCATCTTTGCTGTGGCAGTGAGCACAGTTGCCTATATTCCCCGGGAATTGCAGCGTCTCGAACCCTTCAAAATTGGCCGAGTGCAGTGCATGGATCAACTGCTTGAAGTCGGCGCTGCTCGCTGATGGATTGGCAGCAGTGGCGTCGGCCTGCATATTGGGGTTGTGGCACAGTTGGCACTGGCCGGCCAAATCGTTGCGAGAGCCGTGGAAGTTCAACTGTTGATCGCCATGGCAGCTGCCGCAGGTTTCGTTGCTGACCACCTGGCGCCGTCCGGCCGTGGTGAGGCCGGCCATGTTGAATGACTGATGGCTCGACTTGATAACCAGCACACTGGCGGCGCTGTCACTGCAGTCGACCAGCATGCCTTGGCTGGCACAGACTCGGCCCTGAATCGCCAGGGTACCTGCATCGGCTTCACTGCCGGCGGGAATGGTCAGTCCATTCAACTGATACTGATAGACACCATCACTGCCGGACAGCGGCACCACTTCATGTACCCTAATTGAGCGGGCAGAGCGGGTGGCGTAATCAAAGCTGGTGCCCCAGTTGGCATAGACCCTGAGATCGTTGACAAACACCTGCTTGTCGGCGCTGTCGTTATAGGCTGCACCTGTCTGCGGGTTACTCAGCTTGAGCGAGAAGCTCAAACTGCTGCCGCTGACACTGGCGTTGGTGACCTCGGCCTTGAATTGCTCGAGGGCCGCCATGTTCTCCTGATTGGCATGTACTTCGCGGGTCCAATCCGGATTGTGGCAAGCGACACAATTGCTGTTATCCGCTTGCGCCGGATGACCTTCGCCTTTGATGAAGTCGATATTGTTATGACAACTGCCACAGGACTCCATGGTTGGCACCCGGAACCAGTTGTGCTGTTCGCTGAGGGTTTCATCCTCTTTATGACAAGTCTGACAGTCGGACAAGGGTTTGGGAAATCCGGCCAGATGTTTGGCATGGATCATTTGCGGGAAGATGTTTTCCGGATTGCTGACCCGAGTGGCATTGTGGCAGGTAACACAGGTTTCCACCTGGTTATAGTTACCGCCGTGAAACGCCAGGTCATTGTGACAGCTGTTACAGGTGTCGATGGAGACAATGTTGCGGCTGTAGGCCGGAGCACCACCAGGGGGCTGCCAGTCGTAATGGTCATTGGTTACCGGCAATGCGGTGCCATCGGCCAAGGTATCACCACCGAGTTTGATCACTACTCTGTGAGTGGCTCCGGCGATTTCAGCTATTTCATTCATCCCGTCGAAAGGGGCACTGAAACTGTAGGAGTAGTTGCCATTTTTATGGTCAACATAGGTGCCAGGGCAGCTGCTGGAGCAGGTCTCGGCGGTGAAATACTGCCACTCACTGCTGTTCCCGGCCCCACTGGTGCCTTCCGGTAACAACTGCGCGGCAATGAAGCGCCCGGAGGGGATACCGACTACCGGCTCGTCATCCTGATTGGTGACCCGGTAATCTACCCGGGTAATGCTCTCTTCGAGAGCCGTTTCCTTGACCTCAATATTGAGCTTACTGATATTCATCGCCGGCTCGCCGCCCGGTTCGCCTGGGGTTCCAGGGTTGCCATCGTCACCTCCGCAACCTGAGAGAGCCAACATGGCGGTCAGCAGTGGCGCGCCTAGGTAAAACAGGGGAGTTTTTGGGGTGTATTCCTTTGACATCGCTCTTCGCCTCTTGCTTTTATAGGGAGTAACTCAGTGTCAGCCCCAGATAGTGGGCGTTATAGTCCTGGCCAAGATCTCCAAAGCTGAGTACGTTGGGGATGCTATCCGGGGTTAATCCCTGATTGAGCCAGTCACTGTCCTGATAGTGTTCAAACAACCAATCCAGCCTCAATGCCATCTTGTCGCTGAAGTGATACTTGGCAAAGGCGTTGAAGGTATGACGGCGTGAATAATAGTCGCCGTAATCCAGAGTGAGCCCCTGGCTGACATCTGTGTCGCTTTCGCCTTTTGAGTATTGCCAGTCGAAGCCCAGATCCAGTTGTTTATCCAGCAACTCGTTATAGTAGATGCCGAACCCGGCGACAGTGCTGCTGTCGCTGGCACGACTGTACCAACCGCTGGGGCCGAAAGAAGCTGAGCCGGTTTGATCTGTATCCTGCCAGTCCTGATTGAGCCAGGCATTGAGGCCAAACTGGGCTGAGAATTGATAGTTGCCACTGAGGCCATAGCCCCAACTGTTGACTTCATCCAGGCCGATAAGCGTCTCATCATAGTCTTGCTGCTTGTGATTCAGCGCCAGGCTGAACGACAGGGCATCGCTGAAGCGGTAATCGTTTTGCAGTCGCAACAGGGTTTGCTTGCGATCTGCCAACCAATACTGACGCATCCAGGGATTATTGGGGCTTTGGCTCAGCTCGGATGCCTGATAACTGCCGCCACTGCGCTCACTGAGTTCACCTTTGAACCACAACTGCCAGTCGCGGCTGGCATGCAGGTTCAGCTTGGCAAACACGCTGGATTGGAACAGGGATTCGCGCGCCAGATCGCTATAGCTGTGGTGTTCATACTCGTAACCTGCGTCAAGAGACAGGGCGCGGGTAAAACGGTAGTTGAAGGCGATATCAGCTCTTTGGCGGGTGTGGTCATAGGCCGCGGGCGTGGCGCTGCCCTGGTGCCAGCTGTCACTGCTCACCTGTGGCCAGTCTTTAAATTGTGTCTTGTTTTCCCGGTCGCGATAGTCATAGCCGGCGCGAACCGACAAGCCTCTGCTGAGGCGGGCGGCATACTTGAGTTTGAGTTCCAGCACGTCAATCTGCATGTCGCCATCGGTTGCGGGCAGCTGGGGGGAAGGACCATTGATGGTGGCCGGTAACAGCGCCTGATCCTGAGACATGCGGGTGAATGCCGTGTGCATCAATATTTGATGTCCGGCCTCGGATAACTGCAGATCGGCACCGACTCTCAGCGCCTTGTTGTCCGGATTGTCGGCAAGTTGGCCATTATAGGCGGCGCCGAATGTGGGAAAGAAGGCGTTTTCCCAATAGAGTGCCTGATAGTCGTTGCTGTATTGGCTCAGGGTCGAATTGAAGCCGGCCAGCCAGCCCTTTCCTTTGAAATAGAGTTTGGCTTCCAGCTCGTCAGTACTGTCATCCACCCGGGTGGCCAATGCCATGGAGTTGGTAAGAAAGTTGCCGTTGGTTTGGCGGGTGCCATCACGTTGCTCATGACGGTAATTGAGCCCCGCCTTATAAAAGCTGCCCAGGTAATGGGCATCCAGGGTGAAGCGATCCCGCTTCATTTCCAGTCGCTGGCTTGTCAGGCTGTCATCAAGCCCCGGCATTTGCGAGGTGAGGGCAGCCGCTTGCCAGTTGTCCGGCAACATCAGCCTGTTGTCCTGATTGATATAGGGACTCATGCCATTGTCCGGGCCGAAGTTGGCCAAGGCGCGATAACCCAGACGGATATCAAATTGGCCGGGTCTTCCGGTACTCAGGCTGGCGCTGCCGGTGTCATAGCCCAGTTTGTCGGCTTCAATGTGGGTACGGTAACCCTGTTCACCATAAAAGACGACATCGCCGCCAAGGTGCCCCGTGGCGCCATCGGCATCTGTGCCACTACTGTTGGCAAACACCGCATTGTCGCCATCATTGTAGGCTACACCGGCTTCGAGCGTGCCGCGGCTTTCCTGTGGCAACTTGCACTGGCCGCAACTCCACTTGTCTTGCTTGAGCTCGGCGCGATTGGCCTGTTGCAGCGAATAGCCACCGGCCCAGGCCGGTTGCAGTGCACAGGCTATGGTGAGCGCCAGCAGTGATAGTTTCATCTGTGTCTGTTTCTCGATAACCATACTCAGCTCCTTATCGCTGCAAGAGTTTGCCGGATGGATGGTTGGAACCATGCACCTGGGTGTGGCAGTTCAGGCAGGAGTTGCCGGCGTTATAGGCGTTGGGCATCAAGCCGGTTTGCTCATTGGCCGGGAAGTAGGCTCTGGCTGCATGGCCGTCGGAAGCATGGCATTGCTGACACAACTGAGGCGGTTTGGCCAACAGCATGGCTTCGTTGACGCTGCCATGAGGGTTGTGACAGCTGGCGCAGTTGTCTGTAACCGGGGCGTGTTCCCACAGCTTGGGCCCGCGCTTTTCGGCGTGGCAGCTGTAACAGTTTTCGTTGACCGTCATCTGCTTCAGGCTGGCGTCCCCCAGACTGCCGTGAGGATTGTGGCAGTCGCTGCAGACCATCTGCTCTGTGCGTATCGGGTGCGCGGAACGTTTGTGAATGTCGGCACGTTGCTCTGAGTGACAGCTGCTGCAAACGGCGACTTCGGTTTCACGGCTCTGGATGGGATCCTGGCCTGTATGCACCTGGTGACAACTGGCACAGGCAACTCCGGCCGTGTCGTGGTGGCTGGCACTCCAGCCCAGACGCTGCTCATCCTGGTGGCAACTGAGGCAGACGCTGTTTTGCTTGTCGGCCGGGACCGGCGAGTCGGCACCGAAGGTGATCATCGGCTCCTTGCCGCCGCGGTTGTGTTTCCCCATGGGGCCGTGGCAGGCTTCGCATTGCAGATCGGCCATCGGAGATTGAGAGACGTTGGGATTGCCGTGTACACCATCAAAAAGCGCCATTACCTTCTGGTTCTTTTTGTGACACATCAGGCAGCTGTCAGCACCCTTGGGGGAGTATTTGCCTTCGGCAAATTTCTTGTCCAGTGTGGCTTCAACTTCGGCCGGGTCCTGGTTGTCCCACGGGGTAGCTTTGGCCGGGAAGGCCAACAATAACAATAAGGGGAGAGCGCAACCCAACCCCCAAAGGCTTGGTTTACTCGAGTTATCCATTTTCATCATTCCATCCTGAGCGCGTTCATTGCCGATTTATAGTTATTAGGCATGCATCAGTAATTTACCGAATTGCTAATGTTAAAGAATAGAGCAAAAAAGTGACAAAGCGATAACTTTTTGATGATGCTTATGGGTAAAGAAGGCTGATTTAAAAAAGAAAACAACAAAGTGTGATCCATGCCTCGTTTTGGGTATGGTGTGTCTTTGTTCGAATTTGGGATCCGCCGCAGAAAAAGCCGCGGTTCAGTTACTTTTATTTGCAGTTAAACGGTTTATTCCAGCTAGCTTTTGTCCCATAATAGCCAACACAATTGAAAACTATTATCGTTACCAGTTGAAAAGCTTGATCCAGATAAAGTTCTTATTTGACTGTTTCAGGTAGAATCGAATCATTACCCGCATGCTTGCATGCTGTTTTCAGTGGTAGAGGCAATGAAGTTAAGTGAATTGAAACCCGGTGATCGCGCCATGATTTCCGAAGTTGGCCATCTGGATCTGCCTGCAGTGGTCAAACGCAAGCTCCTGTCCATGGGGATCACCCCCAATACCTGTTTTTCTTTGATCCGCCGTGCTCCCATGGGATCCGGGTTGGAATTGGACATTCGCGGCAGCAAGTTGTGCATGCGTCAGGATCTGGCACAGATTATAGAGGTGGAAAAGGCCAATGACTAAGCAGTTCCATTGTGTCACTGTCGGTAATCCCAATGCCGGTAAGTCGACATTGTTCAACGCCCTGACAGGTGCCAATCAACAGGTAGGTAACTGGTCCGGGGTGACAGTCGAGAAGAAGACCGGCCACTTTTCGCTTAATGGCGATGATGTCTTTCTAACCGATTTACCCGGCATTTACGATCTTCTTCCCGCCGGTAGCAACTGTGATTGCTCGTTGGATGAGCAGATTGCTCAGCAGTATCTGGCCAACCAGAAAGTAGATGGCATTATCAACTTGGTGGATGCCACCAATATCGAACGTCACCTGTATCTGACAGTGCAGCTGCGTGAGCTGGGTATTCCCATGGTTGTGGTGCTCAACAAAATGGATGCGGCGGTCAAGCGCGGCATTCGGGTCGATACCCAAGCCATGAGTCGAGAGCTGGGTTGCCCCGTAATAGGAGTGACTTCAAGAGAAGCCAAAGACGTCGAGCGGGTCAAGGAACAGGTGATAGAGCTGCTGGAAGGGCGGGTTTCAGAGTCGCCTTTGATGCTGCAATATGACGCCACCATTGAAACCGGTGTCACAGCCATTATGGGCAGCGACAGTCAATTAAGCCGGGGCCGGGCGCTGGCCATGTTGGCCAATGGCTTGGGCTGTGGTTCTTGCCAGAACAATTTGCTCGATGAACAGGTCTCCAGAGTGACGGATAAACTGGCACTGGAAGGCAAAGACATAGAGATCATGGTGGCCACCACACGTTTTGACTTTGTTGAGCGGGTTTATAAGGGGTCGGTCAATGCCGACGGCCAGCTGACCTTGAGTGACAGGCTCGATAAGTTGGTATTGCATCCTGTGTTGGGTATTCCGGTATTTTTGCTGGTGATGTACCTGATGTTCATGTTTGCCATCAACGTGGGCAGTGCCTTTATCGACTTCTTCGATATCAGTGCCGGCGCGCTGTTTGTCGATCATTTCGGGGCTTTGCTGACCAATATAGGAGCTCCTGCCTGGTTGGTGACTCTGCTGGCCGGTGGTATAGGTCAGGGTATTCAGACGGTATCGACCTTTATTCCGGTTATCGCGGCGCTGTTTTTGGCTTTATCTGTGCTGGAAGGCTCTGGCTATATGGCCCGTGCCGCCTTTGTGGTTGACGGCCTGATGCGCCGTATCGGCCTGCCCGGCAAGGCCTTCGTACCCATGATTGTCGGTTTTGGCTGCTCTGTGCCTGCCATCATGGCGACCCGCACACTGGGCAGTGAGCGTGAACGTATTGTCACGGGTATGATGGCGCCCTTTATGTCCTGCGGTGCCAGATTGCCGGTATACGCCTTGTTTGCGGCGGCCTTTTTCCCTGATTCAGGTCAGAACCTGGTGTTCGGTCTCTACCTTATCGGTATTTTGGCTGCGATAGGCACAGGCCTGCTGCTGCGCAAGACCTTGCTGCCCGGTAACAGCAGCGCCGTAGTGATGGAGCTGCCAAGCTATGAACTGCCCAAGCTCAAAGCGGTGGCTTCCCGCACAGGTAAACGTACCAAGAGCTTTATTCTCGGTGCCGGCAAGACAATTGTGGTTGTAGTGACTCTGCTCAACTTTATCAATGCCATAGGCGTTGACGGCAGCTTCGGCCATGAAGACAGTCAGGAGTCTTTGCTCAGTGTCGCCAGTCAGAAGATCACTCCGGTGTTCTCGCCCATGGGGATAGAGGAAGACAACTGGCCGGCTACTGTTGGGATAGTGACGGGTATCTTCGCCAAAGAAGCGGTGGTGGGCACGCTCAATAGCCTGTATAGCACGGCTGATGGCGGTGATGGCGAGCTTACTCCATTGATGGACAGCTTCTCCGAGGCGCTGGCGACCATTCCGGCCAACCTGTTCGGCATAGTGATGGAAGATCCGCTCAAGCTGTCTGTGGGCCATGTTGAGGATAAGACGCTGGCTGCCGAAGAGCAGGGGGTTGATCAGTCCACATTCGGTGCACTGCAGGCAGGATTCAGCGGACAATTGGCTGCCTTCTCTTATCTGCTGTTTATTCTGCTGTACACACCGTGTGTGGCCGCTATGGGTGCACTGGTGAATGAATTTGGCAGTCGCTGGGCTACCTTTGCCGCGACCTGGACCTTTGCACTGGCTTACGGCAGTGCCACTGTGGTCTACCAAGGTGCGACTTTTGCCGAGCATCCATTGCAGTCCACCGCCTGGATAAGCTTCTTTGTCTTCGCCCTGATTGGTTTCTATATGTGGCTGAAGCGTAAAGGCCGCAAGACCCAGGAGATCATTCCGGGTATAAAGATAGTGACTGAGTAAGGTCGCAGATAAAAAGCAGCCATCTTGGCTAATGCCGTTCACTTAGTGTGAACGGCATTTTTCTTAGGCTTAATGGGATACTTGTTTTTACTCATTTTTAACGCACGTGGATAGGCTCTATCCCGTTTCCCATCAAGCTTGAACTGCCTCGCATTACGCACTATGTCCAAGACCTCTCTCGGAACATTCCCAGGCATTTGAGATGACAGCTGAGTCAGTTTAAAAATGATATAACTCGATGCATCTCTAAAGCTTAATTGGTTCGGATGTAACGACGGTAAGCTCTTAGCCATCAACACCATCTTGTATCTGATGAGGTTATAGGCCAACAGTACTCCCCACAATTCTTGGATAACCAACTCTGGCAATTGACTACGCAACGTAAAGCGACTCTCCAGAAGATGCTGCTTCATCTCCCGATAGCCCACTTCTATCTCCCATCGATGGGCATATAAATCCGCTATATCTGCCCCCGGATAACGCAAGGGGTCCGTTAATGAGGTCAAAATGGAAACCGACTTACCTTTTATCGTCTTTGTCAGTAAGCGAGCTTCAATATTGTCAGG